>JAEWVM010000052.1 GCA_023396615.1 Spirochaetota bacterium
TTCAGGACATCTTTGGTTTTCACGGGTGTTTTCGTAATAATAATTGTTGCATTGTCGTATTCTGTTGGTTATTTCCGTAAAAAAATAAGCAAAACTCATCATGGAAAGCATAGATGAATGATGTTCACATACATTGTTTTCAGGACAGAGCAGTTAATTTCAGAGAAGACTATTTTTCTGATGATTTTTTCAGACTGCTCTACCAAAGCAATAAAGCGAGTATTGCCGGTTCAGATTACGTAAAAGATTATCTTATCAATTCTAAAACGGAAAAAGCGGTTATACTTTCTTTTCCCTGGATGAAAGATGAATTTCTCATTGAGCAGAATGAATATTTTATAAGGGTCCGTGAACATTTCTCCAGCAATATATTTTTTTTTGGAAATATCAGTTTTAATTCAAAAGATATTGGAAGGGACATTTCACAGTTGGTTGAGAAGGGTTTTTCCGGCATCGGGGAAATTGCTTTTTATGACGGAAATGTGAGATATGATTATCTCGATGAAATTCTTTATTTTGCAGGTCAGGAAAATCTGCCTGTAAATATTCATTTAAATGAAACAGTAGGTCATAACTATCCGGGTAAGTACTTTACGGATTTTCAGAAGCTTTCAGATGTTCTCGGCCGAAATGTTAAAACAAATGTAATTCTTTCGCATCTTGGCGGGGGTTTTTTGTTTTATTTTTTAATGCCTGAAATCAGAAATTCTCTGACAAATGTCTATTTTGATATTTCTGCATCGCCGTTTTTATATTTAGATGATGTTTACAGGACGGCACTTCTTTGTGCGCCGGGTAAGATATTGTTCGGTACGGATTTTCCTCTTATAGGAAAAGACCGTTATATGAAAACCATTTCCGGGGATTGTGCCCGGGATATAGATTTATCAACTAATTACTTTTTTGATCATGTTTTAACGGGCAGAATGAAGGAGTCTTAAAAGTTCTTCTTTACTCATAACAGGCGGTGCAATTTCGTAAAGACCAATTATCTGGAATATTGTATTGAAGTACTCGTTCGGCAGATATATGACGGTTTTTTTGCCTGAATTTGAAACTTTTTTGAAGAGTTTCAGAAGATCCACTATTCCGGAGCTGTTTATATAAAAAGATTCTCTGAATTCAATTGCAATGACAGAGCAGTCTGAATCAAGAGCCTGATCGAAATACCGAGTCAGAATTTCCTCAGAATCAGAAGTAATATCACCGCTTGTGACTATTACGGGAATTAGTTCCAAATATTCGAACGAGCATGTAAGAGGTTTTAGTGAAAATTTATCCATACCTCAGAAATTAACTGCATATAATAATATCAACTATAATATTTTGCAATTTTTTGGTTAATCAGTTGAAGGAAACGGATTTATTCTCTGTGATACTTCGGATTATCAGTTCAACAGTATGTATATTTCTTACTGATTCATCTAAAGAAACAAGAGGTTTTGATTTGCCTTTCATGACGTCCAGGAAATTTTCTAACTGAAGCATGAATGAATTTGCTTCCTCAATCTCGTAACGGTCGGTCATTATATATCCCCATTTCTCTTTGCGGTGGAGGACGTTTATGAATATGTCGCAGTAAATTCCCCACGCAACCGGAAGTTGAATGATGCCGTTCGCGCAGCTGATGTGAAGCATTTGAGTAAAATTAGCGTGCTTGCTGCTTTCAATGAATGCGGCGATTCCGTTTTCATATGATATCTGAGAAAAAACGCGGTCTATTACATCATAGTCTTTGTTGTGATTGCCGGATGCGAATATTGTCAAAGGTTCGCTTCCGCTGAAATAGTTGGCTGCATTAACGCAATAGCTCATCCAGTCATGAGTTACACCGCCGCCGCATTCTTTTCTGTAGCGCCAGTCCTGTGAGTTCAGTTTGTCTTTATGAGCTTCGGGTTCATAATTGCTGAATGAAGCACGTATTGAATCAATTTTTCCCAAACCGGAAGAAAACGCAAGTTCTTCAACTTTTCTGATAGCCGGATGATGGCGGAACATGCAGCCTTCCATGAGAAAAGCACCGTAGCTGTTGACAAGATTGCGAATTTCATACGCATCTTTTGATGTTATGGTCAGAGATTTCTCGCAGAGGATGTTTCTTGTTCCGGACGTAAGGCATTCTTTTATCTGTTCGAGATGCTGGTTCGGCCATGTGCAAAGAATAACCGCGTCGGGTTTCTCGGAGCTTATCATCTCTGTTATATTTGTGTAAGGACGGCATTTATATTTTTCTGCCCAGATTTTTGCGCGGGAAGAATCAATATCGCAGCATGATGTAATAGTCACTTCAGGAAATGCCGCCGCTGCGTTTGCGTGAAGATGCGAATGTGCTCCGCAGCCAACAATTGAGATATTTATTTTTTCCATATAAATTTCTCCAAAAAAAAAGGAGTTTCTTTCGAAACTCCTTTTTGATGCACCCTCGAGGGGGTTCGAACCCCTGTTCCCGAGATGAAAACCCGGTGTCCTAGACCACTGAACGACGAGGGCATTTGAGACGCCCGGGAATCGAACCCGGTACCCACTGCTTAAAAGGCAGTTGCTCTACCGAATGAGCTAGCGTCTCAGCGTGAATAACCAAATACTAAAGCGGTCATTATGTGTCAAACAAAATAATTGCAGAAAACAGGAAATAAGTATTCACGCAAAATTGTTTCAACGCTTGAAGCAATTTAAAAAAAGGCATGGAATCGTCAAGTAAATTAAGTTTAATAATGATATTAAAAATGAAAAAAAATAAACTTAGTAATAATTTTATTAATTAAATTCCATTTTGTGTCAGTTTCTATAAACCACTTGACAGTATATTGCCGATAATGAAATAGATGTAATTTGAGGAGATTTTGATGCGGCTTAACCCTTTTCGGGAAACAAATTTTAATGATCTTCAGCAGAATCTGAATTATCTTCTTGCAGAGCGGAAAGACTCATTAAAGAAGCGTTTTTCTGATTGGCTGGCTGCTGTCCGTAAAAAGGGAAATGAAAGAATCACCCTCATGTTTATCCCTCATTCTGAGAAAAAAATAGTAAATTTTCATATATCTATGTATACGGTTACGATAGTTTTATCTTTATTCGCGGTTATTATTGTCGTAACCTCGCTAACAATCCTCAATCATACTTCAACTGTCAAGGAAGTTGACAAGCTTGAGCTTTATGAAAGCGACTATGCTAACCAGATTGAAATGTATAAAGAAGAAATAAACAGGCTTTATTCCGTTTTTAAGAAATTTGACGATCAGGCTGATCCTCTATTCCGTTTTACACCTGAAGGGGCATCATTTTCTTCAGGAAAGGGCGGCGGATCCGAACAGCCGCCGTCGGATCCATCTTCTCCTTCAATTGAGTCTTTGACAATTGAAGAAATCGAACAGGAATTTAAAACTTCAAAGGACAAACTTCTTGTAATAAAAAGGTTTATGGAGAGCAGGGCTAAAGTCATTGAAAATACGCCTTCTCTTTGGCCTGTTAATGGAAATATAATTACAGCATTCGGTGATTCGAAGTCATCTTCTCTTTCCGGCAGCGGAGAGAGAGCTCTGGGTGTTGATATCGCAGCATATCCGGGTTCCGAAATAAAAGTATCCGCTCCTGGAACGGTTGAGTCAATAGTATGGGATTCTGTTTACGGTTTGAGAATAACGGTTTCTCACAAATACGGTTATTCAACAATTTACTCGTATTGCCAGAGGGTTACTGTTGATGTAGGGCAAAAACTAAGCAAAGGCGAAATTATCGGATATGTCGGCAAAACAGGAAGAGCGGCGAGATACATGCTTCATTATCAGATAAGAATAGGCACAAATTATGCCGATCCTCTTCCTTATCTAAATAAAATTTCCCTTGATTCTAAGATCTGAATCTTTGGCATAAACTTCACAAGTTAAATCAGAAAACAATTTTTTAGTGTAGTAGTGATAACCGAGACCTGCAACCATTGCGGCATTGTCTGTGCACAAAACAGGTTCGGGGATGAAAACATTGATATCATTTAATTCAGAGAGTCTTTCTCTGAGTCTTGAATTTGCCGCTACACCGCCTGCAACAACTACATTTTTTATTCCGAATTTTTCCGAAGCAAGATTAATGCGTGATATGAGAATTTGAACCGCGCTTTCCTGAAATGAATAAACTATTTCTTCTTTTGGGGCTTCGGGATTGTTTGATATATAGTTTACAACTGCAGTTTTGAGACCTGAATAAGAAAAATCAAACGGATCGTTCTTCATGTTTACGCGTTTAGGGAAAGAAATGTCTTTGCGGATTGCCGATTTAGCTAGTTTGTCTATTATAGGGCCGCCCGGATAACCGAGATTCAGGAATTTAGAAACTTTATCATATGCTTCCCCGACGGCATCATCAGTCGTTCTTCCTATCAGGGTTAGATCGGAAATTCCCTTTACGAGATACAGCGCGGTGTTTCCTCCGGAAATCAGCAGTCCGATAAACGGAAACTGCAGTTCGGGATTTGAAAGAAATGCCGCGTAAAGATGAGATTCGATATGGCTTACGGTAATAAGCGGAATATCAAGAGTGTATGATATCGTCTTTGCGCTTTGGAGAGAAATCATTAATGATCCTATAAGACCGGGTCTGTTTGCGCAGGAAACGAAATCAAGATCCGAAAAACTCATGCCCGCATCATTTAGTGCATTCTGAATAACCCCGTTTATAAGCTCCAAATGAGCTCTGGACGCAATTTCGGGAACAACTCCGAAGTATTCGCTGTGAAGATCAATCTGACTTGAAATTACATTAGAGCGTATGACCATGCCGTCTTCAACAACTGAGGCTGAAGTTTCATCGCATGAGCTTTCGAGTCCCAGACCAATAGCCATTTATTTCGCTCCTGCAAGCGCTATTGCTTTATTAAGCTCAGAATCAAATTCAAGATCATAAAGCGGCGAAGGTTCTGTTTTATTGATTTCTTTTTTTAAATAATAAAGCGCAATTGAAGGCGAAACTTTCAAGTTTTTCGATTCAAGAAGTGAAAGAAATTCCTGAGCGGTATCTTTGGTATATGCTTTTTTTGATTTAGCGAAATTTTCAAGAATTCCATCATTGAATACACGAGAAAGATTTTTCTTGTCATCGTCACTGTATTTCGGAAGTTCTACGGCAAAATCCGGTTCAATTCCTTTTTTGTGAATCATCGTACCGTTAGGAGTATAGTATTTTCTCATGGTAATTGTGAATCCGGAAGTGTTTTCTTCAATATCAACTATTCTCTGAACAAGCGCCTTTCCAAAAGTTTTTTGTCCGATAAGCTTTGCTCTATTGTTGTCTTTAAGAGCTCCGGAAAAAACTTCCGAAGATGATGCGCTTCCTGAGTTCACCAGAAGAAGAACTTCTCCGGAATAGAGAGGATCTTTCAAAGATTTAAATTCCTCTCCAACGCCGGTTCCTTCTTTTCCGCGTGTTGTAGTAATTACCTTACCTTTTGGTAGAAGCATATCTGCCATTGAAATTGAAGTTTCAAAATCTCCTCCGGGATTATCTCTCAGGTCGATTATAATTTTTTTCGCAGTAGAGAGACTTTTGAGAGCTTTTTCAAATTCAACTCCTGTTTCGGCGTAAAAATGTGTTATTCTGATATATCCGATTCCGGGATGTTCTTTTAAAAATCCCGATTTTATACTTTTTATTTTTATTGGAGCTTTATCGATTTTAAATTCAATAGGCTCGTCGAACCCTTCCCGTTTGATTAATATTGAAACCTGGGAATTTTTATCTCTGATATCTTTTATCAAATCCTGATAATTATCACTTTTTACCTGTGTGCCGTTTAGCTGTAATATAGTGTCTCCTGAGCGGATTCCCGACTTATGTGCAGGAGAATCTTCGATGGGAGATATTACAACAACAGAGTCATTTTTAATGGTAAGTTCGACGCCTATGCCGGTAAAGCGTCCGGTAACGCCGCCCTTGAAATCAGCATAATCAGTTTCGTCAAGAAACCGCGAATAAGGGTCGTTGAGAGATTGAAGCATTCCGCGCATAGCTCCGCGAAACAAAGTTTTGGGGCTCACGTTTTCAACGTATTCCGATTGAATTACCCTGTAAAGAAAGTGAAATTGATCGAGATACTTGAATGAGTTTTCCTGCTGGCTTTTAAGTAGAGAGAAAGTCATTCCGAACAAAAAACCGCAGATGAAAATTATGATGCCGAAATGCAGAAATCTTTTTTTATTCATGCTTACTTCTCGAATATATATTTGTAATCATCTGAGTGTTTATTCTGCATGTAGTTACAAAATAAATCAAAATCAATTTTATATTTTTTGAGATCATCTGCCAATATTGTTTTTTTCTCAGTTGAAGTTAATTTGTGATCTATTCCATTAACTGCAATTTTTTCAAATATCTGTTCTCTTAAAATAGTATAACTTTCTTCATCCATTTGCGCTTTTGAACATGCCGTAAATGCCGCTGCGGCAATAAATATAATCATGATTATTTTTTTCACATTAGCCATCCTTTTTTGATAATACGTGACCCTTATATAAAATCACAGTTATTATTTCAATATAAATATTCTCTGTGATATTGTGAAGGTTTTGCTTGACAGAGAGTTGGACGGCTAAAAAATAATTTAACGGCGGTGGTTATGGATTTAATTAGCAGATCACAGGTGAAAGATTCCGATAAATGGAATGTCGAACTTCTTTATTCATCTTTAGAAAATTGGGAAAAGGATTTTTCAACGGCTAAAGAAGAGATTGAAAAATATGCCTTTTTAAAAGGTAAAACCGGAAATTCTGCTGAAGATATGAAGCAGATAATCGAATTTGATCTCGGTGTATCAAGGCTTATTGATAAACTTTATACATATGCTCATCTGAAAAGCGACGAAGATAAGACAAATAGTGTTTATCTTTCGCTTGTAGAAAGAGCGATGTCACTTTATACAAAAGCCGGTGAACTTTCTAGTTTCATTCCTGTCGAGATTCAGGAAATTTCTGATGATACAATTGCAGAATTTAAAAAACATGAAGGATTAAAAGACTATATTTTCTATATTGATAAAATAATTCGGTACAAGCCTTACACTAGAAGTGCTGAAATTGAAGAGCTTCTTTCTGCTTCCGGTGATTTTTCGGATTCTGCCGCCGACATTTTCGGTCAGCTTGATAACGCAGATTTTGCATTCGGCAAAATAAAGGATGAGACAGGAATAGAAGTTGAACTGACTCACGGAAATTTTATAAGATTTTTGATGAATAAATCTCCTGAAGTAAGAAAAAATTCATTTAAACAGTATTATTCTGTTTATGATGCTCACAAACATGCCTTAAGTTCAGCTTTTTATTCAAACTGCAAAAAAGATAAATTTTTTTCTAAAGTGCGCGGTTACGAGTCATGTCTTGATTCCGCATTGTTTTCTGATGATGTAAAAAAGGATGTTTATTTTTCACTTATCGAATCAGTGAAGAAAAATATTTCTCCTCTTTCTAAGTATGTAAATTTCAGAAAAGAATACCTGTCTCTTGATAAAATTCATTTCTATGACACATATGTTCCGCTTGTTGGAAAAATAGATTTTTCCATGGAATATGAAGAGGCGGTTGATACTTGCGTGAAGGCTCTTTCAATTCTCGGTGAACAATATACTTCTGTTTTAAGGGATGGACTTTTAAGCGGTTGGGTTGACCGGTATGAAAATAAAGGGAAAAGAAGCGGCGCTTATTCTTCCGGTTGTTTTGATTCTCCTCCTTATATTCTTATGAATTATGATAAAAATAATATTAACTCACTGTATACATTGATTCATGAAGCCGGTCATTCAATGCATTCGTATTTATCGGCTAAGAATCAGCCTTATCATTATCACAGGTATACAATATTTGCCGCGGAGGTTGCATCGACTTTTAACGAGACTCTCTTAAGCGACTATCTTCTTAAGAAGTATTCGGATAATGACGAAATGCGGGCTTATATATTAAACCGCGAGATTGACGATATAAGAGGCACTCTTTACAGGCAGACAATGTTTGCGGAATTCGAAATGATCATGCATCAGATGACGGAAAAAGATATTCCTCTTACGATAGATATTATCAGATCAGAATATCGAAAGCTTCTTGAGGCTTATTTCGGAGGTACAATCGAGATTGATCCGGAACTTGAACTGGAAGCTTTGAGGATACCTCATTTTTATAACTCATTCTATGTTTATAAATATGCAACAGGGATATCTGCGGCGATCAGTCTTGCTGAAAATGTTTTAGATAAAGGTTCGCCTGCTGTTGAGAGATATATGAATTTTCTTTCAGCCGGAGGAAGAATGTTTCCTTTGGAGGCATTGAAGAGTGCAGGAGTTGACATGTCAAAACCTGAAACAGTAAATTCCGCACTAATTCATTTTTCAGAAAAAGTTGATGAATTTATAAGGGTGATGAAAAAATAGATAATAGCGGCGGATTATTCTGCCGCTATTTAAAAACACCGCAGCAGAAAATGAGACCTTTGTGGTTTTGGAAGTATGTAGTTTTACTTTCAACTTTTCCTGTCTCAGGATTTTTGTATTTATAATCAACCCAGCCTGAGCCCTTTACTTTTGCATCTTCTACGATATTTTTGCGGAAATATTTTCCGTCAGCGTCAGGGACATTAAAAAGATTTCTTCCTATGAGCTTTTTGTTTTCAGGATGTGCCAGCATAACTGCGCTGTAGTCATAAATGAAAACGTAAATTCTGCCCTCCATGAATTTCCCGGCAGTAACGGCATTCAATGTTTCGTCTTTTCCGTTTTTGTCATAAAAGTTTATCGCTTTTTTAACCAATGAAACCGCTTTATCATATTCAGATTCCTTTGAAGTAGAAACCGAAAAAAAGAGAAGGGAGACAGAAACAAACAAACAAATTGTTTTCATATGCACTCCATAAGATTTGGCAAAGAATATATGTTTGCCGTAATAAATCAAGTTAAAAGTTAAATTTGTAATTGTAAAAAGTTACCGCTTTCACAGGATATGAACTTTACGCTATTTCCGGATAACTTTCGAAAGGGGATAAAACAATGAGTATTTTTGAAATGGGAATGATGATAGCTTTCGGGTTTGCATGGCCGTTTTCTATTTATAAAAGTTATAAATCTAAATCGACAAAAGGAAAATCGATACATTTTCTATTGATTGTTGTTTTCGGATATGTTTGCGGATTGATTCATAAAGTACTGTATAATCCGGACATTGTTATAATATTCTATGCTTTGAATGCGTTGATGGTAGCGGTTGATTCTTTTCTTTATCTGAAAAATGCAATAAACGAAAGGAAAGCAAAAGCAGACTGAGAAATCTGCCTTTGCTATAAAATAACTTTATTAACTTTGATAGCTTTTTCTAATATATTCCTCTATAAAGCTTTGAGGTGATTCCGCAGCCTGAACGGTTATTCTGAATTCTTCAAGTTTCATAAGTTTTATGGCGTAAGGAAAATCATGAAACAGGTCTTCGCAGATGCGTTTCATGCTTTTTTTGCTGTCTTTTGCTTTTTTTTCAATTACCGTTACTGCTTCATCATCGAAACTCAGATGTATTCCGTGAGATGCGAGAAAATCACGCTGGTATCCGCGAATGCTGTCAGTGCGCATTATTTCAGAAAGAACACCTTCGGGATCATTGATGAGTTTGTCGTCAACCGTCAGCTTTTTGATTTCAAGTGAAGGCAGAACTTTTTCATAATTTATAAGAAGGCGTTCAACAACAGTCATCAGTGCGCGTGCGCCTGTTTTTTGCTTAGCTGCTTCCTTTGCGAAGAATTTCAGAGCTTCATCCTCAAATTCGACATCGATTCCATAAGATTTGAAATCGAGCTTTTTGCTGTTTATGACTGCGCTGTATGGATTCTGAAGAATTTTATACAGTTTGTCTTCATCGACTTCATTAAGTGTTACTATTACAGGAAGACGGCCTACAAATTCTGATTCGAAGCCGAAATCAACAAGATCCTGAGTTGTAACTGTTTTAAAAAGTTCGGTTAATGAATAGTCTGTTTTTTTATTTTCCGTTCCGTCAAATCCGATTGTTTTATAGTCAAGACGTTTCTTTATAATCTTGTCGAGATTGCTGAACGCGCCGGAAACAATGAACAGGATGTTCTTTGTGTTAATCTTTTTTCTGGAAACTTTTCCCGTACGCTGTGCTTCCATGGCCGCTTCAACCTGACTAGCAAGGTCATGAGGTGTTTTGAGATCGACTTCAGATTCCTCCATCAGTTTCAAAAGATTACGCTGAACTCCTCCCCGCGAAACATCCGGACCGTTGCTGTTTCCGCCTGAAGCTATCTTGTCTATTTCATCAAGATATATTATTCCATACTCTGCTTTTGCGATATCGCCCTCGGCTTCATGAACCAGTTCGCGGACAAGATCTTCAACGTCACCGCCGACATATCCTGTTTCGCTGAACTTTGTTGCATCGGCTTTTATGAAAGGAACGCCGAGTTTTTTTGCGATCAGTTTTATGATGTACGTTTTACCGATTCCTGTAGGGCCGATAAGCAGAATGTTGCTTTTGATATTTCCGACAATTCTTTCATCTTCAGGTATTGAAAGTTCGAGTTTCATTCTGTTGAAGTGGGTGCAGACTTTTGTGGAAATGACACCGATCGCTTCTTCCTGCCCAACGACATATTTATTAAGAAAGCTTTCGAGTTCTTCCGGTTTCATATCAAAACGAATTTCGCTTCTATGTGTGCGGTCGCCTTCTTTCGATCCTACCGGATTAGGTTTTTCCGGAACTGATTCAATCTCTTTGAAAAGTTCCTTTAGCTCTTCGTTTGCGTCAAATACCGGTTTTGGCATGATTAATCCTCTTAATATTTTATATCCACGATACCAGAATAATATAATAACGGGCTTTCTTCAATACTCTTTTGGCAGTTTTGCTAAAATAATTTATTTTTCTTCAAAAGAAGAGAAATTGTCATAATGGAAACTGAAGAAAAAGCCATTGAGCTTCCGGTTGCGAGCGGATATAGAAGTCTGTATACCTAAAGATGTCTTTCGAGACAATTGCAGAAAATGCTCAGAACAGATATAGTCTGATTCTATTTATTAAAGTAGAAGAAAGATTTATTACATTCTCTCATCTTTTTAATACTTCCTTAAAAACATATCCTGCAGATTCAACTGCAGTTTTGAATTCATTATCAGATATATCTTTGTCGGACAGAATTTCTGCTGATTTATCCTTTGCCGAAGCCTTAATTTTCATTTTCGGATCAAGACTCGACAATTTATTTTCTATGTGATTTTCGCAATGTGAACAGCTCATTCCTTCTATTACGACTATGTATTTTTTCATTTTATTTTGTTAACCTCTTTATGGTTTTTATTACTTCGGAAATTACATCTGTTTTACCGTTTCTAATCTGATTAGAAACGCATTGTCTGACGTGATGCTCCAGAAGATATAGGGCAGTTCCGTTTAGAGCAGATTGGGCTGAAGCAATTTGATTAAGGACATCATCGCAGTAAGTATCTTCTTCAATCATTTTGCGGATTCCGCGAACTTGCCCTTCAATTCGTTTTAGCCGGGATTGAAGCTTTTTTTTTACATCTTCACTGTGATGTGCCTTATTGTGATGATTACAGCCGGACATACCCCCACCCCCTATATCTAATATATATCATTATTTCTATTCGTCAATTATTGCTTGCAAAAATTATGTTTTCAGAACATATCAGGATAAATGAAAGTCAGACGAATTGATATATCAAATGCTTCTCTACAGGATTTGTTGAAGAATGTATGGATTCTGGAAGACAGTTCTTCCTCCGCCGGTCATATTCTTCTTCCGGTAAAGGAAATTGATTTGATGATTAATCTGTCCGGAAAAATACATCATTCAGCAGTGGCTTCTGTCATTGATACAGGACAAATGTTTTCAAACATGATAAGAAATACTCCGGTTGAAATATCTCATAGAGGAGAACTCGCAGTTCTGGGTATGTCGTTTAATTCTTATTCTTTTCCTGTTTGGAGTGAATTTTCTCTTGGAAAAATCAGAGAAAGATTTTATGAGTTAAGAACAGAGAATTCGGAATATAAAGATGATGCAGTTTTGCTGATGAATCTTATCGCTGAGGAAATTGATGATGATTGGATTCCTGAAAAAAGAAATGTAAATATTATCAGATATTTTGAATATGACTGCGGAATGTCAAAGCTTGAAGATATATGCAGCCGGTTAGGGATAAGCTCTAGGACTGCCGAGCGTATTTTTGCTACATATGTTCAGATGCCTCCAAAAAAATATATGAGACTTTTGCGGTTTCGTTATTCTTTGAGAAAAATTATTTCTGAACATAAAGAAAATCTGACAGCCGCAGCTTATGATTGCAGTTATTATGATCAGAGTCATTTTTGTGAAGAATTTAAATCATATACAGGCACAACCCCGGTTAATTTTTTAAAAAGAAAAGTTTCTGTGACCCAGAATATTGAATTTATATAATTATTTAATAAATGTCGCGTTTTTCCTATTACAACAGTATTATTTTCAGTATTTCTTCCTTACCTTAAGGGAGGTTATATGAATAATATTTTTTCAGAAATTGTGGAATTCGTGATATCGGATAATTTATCACAGTCAGAATTTATTGAAATTGTCGATCTTCTAGAAAAAGAATTTCATTCGAAGATGAAAGGTTTTCGTGATACGGAACTTTTGAAAGGCAAAAAAGACAATGAATGGATAATGATTCAGCACTGGGATTCTTTTGATGATTGTAAAGCCGCAGTTCAGGCGATGATGAAATCAGAAAGTACCGAAAAATTCAGGGAAGCAATTATTCCGCAAAGCGTTAAAATGACAATACTTGAAAGATGCGGTTACTGGAAAGTTTAATCAGTCTTTCCAGTTCCACCATTTTAATTTTTCAGGGTCATGATTTGTTTCTTTTGCGAAATATACTGCGCATCTGAAAACATAGAGTACGCATCTGTCAAGTTTTGAAGCATAGAATCCGGAAAGTTCTTCGTAAAGTTTTTCCGGATTCTTATTCTTTAAATCCGATACGTGAAAAATTCCTAAACGGTTTAAATCTTTCACTGTTGCTTTTCCGACTCCGGGAATTATTAAAAGTTCGGATTTTTCATTATTTTTCATCTGTTAATTGCCGCTTTAATAAATTCAACCGGCATAAAAGTCTTAGTTGAAATTTCTTCAGACGATAAACCTTCTTTGTTGAGACGCATGATTACATCATCCATGTTTTCGCCCACTTCAACGATAAAACCGTCGGGATCATTGATTCTGAAAACTCTTTGCTGCCATGGCTGAATAATAACCGGATGAATTATTTTGACGCCGGATTTCTCTATGCGTTCAAAGGCTTCTTCGATATTGCTTGTTTCGAGATAAATTTCTATATCATCGCTTTTACTTTCGGGTTTAAGTTTTCCGAAAATATTATTCTGTGCGTATTTTTTATCCCAAAGTGCGAGACCGCCTTTGAAAGATATGTTGATTTCACCAATTTCAAGAACAACTTCCTGTCCTAGTATGTTCTGATAAAAATCTTTGGACTTTATGACGTTATTTGTAAAAAGTACAAAACCTGTTAAAGTAAATTTCATAATATTTCCTTCTATGAAGCAAAAGTAAAAATGAATCCGTCCGGATCTGTTACCGAAAATTCTTTTCTGCCGTATGGTGTCACGTGTATGTGATGAATTATGCTGACATTTTGTTTTATTTTATCGTATAAAGCTTCCGAATTTTCAACAACCGTATAAAAAGTAAGAGCGCCTGATTTTTTTTCTTTTAGAGAAGGATATTCCTCTTCGATTGATTCCTTCTGCTGAAGCATTATTTCGGCATTACCGTTTTTCAGCATAACCCAGACAGGGTTAACGTCCGGTACTTTCATAATAATTTCAAATCCTAGAATTATTTCATAAAACTTTAGGGAATTTGCAATATCAGCAACTTTTAAGTTCGGGGTGATGCTTTTCATATTTCCTCCGTATCATAATATTCATAGTAACACAGGATGAAAATAATTATTGTAAAAAAAGGACAAAATAGAGATTTATGAAATGCTTTTTAAAAAATCGCCGGGAGTCATTCCTGAGCATCGTTTGAAATCTCTAATGAAGTGCGGCTGGTCATAATATCCTTCCGGCAGAATAGTGCCGTAGTTAATGATCTGTCGAAGACTGTTTTGAAATCTTAATACGGATGATATTTTCTTACGGGTCAATCCGAAATATTTGACGAAATATCTGTCTATGGTTTTGTCTGAAATGAGAAGATCTTTAGATCCGTTTTCTGCAAGCGAATTGAATATGTTGAGCGAATAAATGAATTTGCTCTCGCGTATTTCTATTCTATGAAAGACTGTAGATAAATAAGAGTCGAAAAAAGCTTTTATCTGACGGCTTGTTTTATCGATGATATTATCCGCGATGAATTCGCAGTTAATTTGCGGATAGTTGAGTGCGGAAACAGAAGTGTTGGAAAGAGAATCTATTCCCTCGCGGATCAGATGATATGTTATTCCGGGTTTAAGCCGTATTCCGCAGGCGTTGATTCCGCTTCCTGGAATATAAAACTTTTCTGAAAAAGTTCCGGTTATTTCCGAGAAATCTGCTATATCATGCGCATTGAGATTAAAAATAATATCAGCACAGCAGTCGGGATTAACCAGAATGTCGCCGGATAATTCAGCTGTATTAAAAAACCAGTAGCACATTACAAATTCTTTTAGTGCATCTGACGGCGGCAATTCCGCATATCCGCTTGATTCTCTTATCCTGCCTACGTTTACAATCTGAATAGGAATGTAATTCATCAGAATCTTTCTTTTCGTGCCTTGATTAATCCGCCGAATGTATTGTCGATGAGATGTGTAATGACGAATGCTTTTGAATCGAGTTCCTTGGAAATTTTAATTATCTTGGGGACTTCAAATCTTGTAACAACGCAGAAAAGAATATCCTGATCGGTCATTGCCAAACCGCGTTTGCCTTTGTAGATTGTCATCCCGATTGCGAATTCTTTCATTATGAATTGTTTTATTTTTTCACTTTCGGAAGATATTATCGTGACTGCGGTGTATTCTTCAATTCCGTTTAAGATAAAATCTATGCTCTTTGATGCCACCACATATGTAAGAATGGAATACATTGCTCTTTCGACACCTAAAACCACCCCGTCAACGGAAAACAAAAACACATTGAAGATGAAAATGATACTTCCAACAGTCAGTCCCATCTTTTTGCTGAGAATCAATGATGCTATTTCCGTTCCGTCAAGAACCGATCCGCTTCTTACCGCGAAACCGATTCCGGCTCCGAGAAGCGCTCCTCCGAAAACTGCCGAAAGAATTTTGTCATCAGTTATTGTCGGATACTTGAAAATGAAAAGACAGAGAGAAAGAAGACTTATCGTTAAAACGCTCTTAATTATCGAGACCTTGTTTAAAGTTCTGAATCCGATAGCTATGAAAGGAAGATTGATTATGATTATAAAAACTGATAGAGGTATTTTGGTGACTTCAGAGAGAAGCATGGACATTCCTGTTACCCCTCCGTCAAGGAAGCCGTTAGGAATAAGAAAACTTTCAAGT
>JAEWVM010000165.1 GCA_023396615.1 Spirochaetota bacterium
TGCCTGTTAAGAATGACTCAAATACCATATATGAATATTCTTCATTGTTAACTTTTTTTCAAAAGATTTCTGCAAAAATAAAGGAAAAGGAAGAAGCAATAGAAATATCACGTGAAGAAAACCACGAATTGTTTTTTTCTATGAATATCGCGGTAATTGAAGAGTCTTTTGATTCATTATTTGAAAAAAATATGATATCAGAAATTTCCAATGAAGACTTCGCCTCGATGTTGAATAAAATAACTGTAATCAGGGCTAATCAGAAGGCGCTTGATTTGTTTTCTTCAATTGGTTTTCCTGATTTTAAAAATTCTTACGATGTGTTCCGGCTATCGGAAGGATCGAGTTTGTATCGGAAAATATGCGTGGCTGAAAATTCTTATGATAAAGTTATAGATTTCACCTGTGCAAATGGAATCAGAAAGAAAGCCGTTTTTCATATTTCAAGGCATAATATGAATGGAAATATGAGAAGGTTTTTGGTTTCGGCAATCGATATAACTGAAACTATACGTCAGGGTGAAGAAATAAAGAATAATCAGTTAATGTGGAATTATCTTGCCGACTCTGTTGATACTCCTCTTGTGGTTGTAAATTCTCTGGGCGAAATAATTAAACTGAATCAATGCGCTTTGTCTTTATTTAAGATTTCTGAATTATCCGAATCTAAAAAATTTATTGATGATGTTTTTCAGATAACAAGCAAAGACGGAAAAAATATTTCAAATAGAATACGTGCGGCCATGCTTTTGGGAAAACCTGTCCAGTATTCTGAAACATCTTATGTTAATGTTAATAGTGCAAAAATACCGGTTTCGTTTTCTGTTATGCCCTACAAGGATATAATGGATAAAACTGCAGGTTCAATAGTCGTATTTTCTGATTTGTCCAATCAGGCAAAAATTAAATCTGACATCAGGCGTTATCAGAATGTTGAAATATTATATGATACGATGGGCGGAGTTATAAATGATTTTAATAATATCCTGGCTTCGCTTTCTGTAAAAATCTCTATGGCAAAGATGATATCTGAGGATGGATCTTCTTTCTCTGAATCGCTTTCTGATTCGGAAATACTTGTAAATAAAGCCAAAGACATAATGATGAATGTATTTAGAATGCTTAAGCCGTTTGGTTCCGGGGTTTCCTGCGATCTGGGCGCAGTGCTTCTGAAAACTTCTGCAATTTATGAAGCTCGGCCGCAAAAAATTATCATTGATAAGCTCCCGGAATTATATGTAATGATGGATGAAGAAAGTACTGAAAAAATATTGTATGATACAGCTTCTTTCGCTGTAGATCGATCCTTTCAGGGGAAAGATATTTCTGTTGATATAGAAAAAAGACTTGGAGACATTAACAATTCAGCATATGTCGATGTTATTTTTTCAAAGATTGACTTAACTGATGAAGAATATGCTGCATTTTCTGAGATTGGAATTTTTATTGGAGAGAAATATTCTCAAATACGTACCTTGCGGGATTATGAAGATTCCGTTACAGGATATAATGTAAAAGTTAAAGCTGTACGGCTTTCTGATTCTTATTCTTTAAGAATATCTTTTCCTGCAAAAAGTAATGAAACTGAACTGGTTGAAATTGAAACCAGACAGGATCAATCTGATAAAAAGGCCAAGATTCTTGTAATGGATGATGATGATATTTTGAGAAAAACTTTGAAAAGAATGCTCGAATATATGGGGCATTCCGTTGTGGCTGTGACAGAGGGAGGCGAAGCCGTTGAGCTTTACAGACTTGCCCAGATTGACGGAAAGCCGTTTGATCTTACCATTCTGGACCTTAATGTTAAGAAAGGAATGGGGGGGGAGGAAGCCGCATTTGAAATAATAAAGACAAATTCATCTGCGAAAATAATAGCATCAAGCGGTTATATCGATAAAAATGAGTCTGATTTCGGCCGCGGAAATTTCTGCGCTTTTCTTTCCAAACCTTTTATGTCAAAGAAGATTGCAGCCGTAATAAATAAAGTTCTCTCAGTATCCTGAAGCGTGCCATGTGCCGTTTTTCGGGATACTGCCGAATTAGATGAAGGTATATATTAAGGCAGGAAGTTTTTTATTGCTTCAAGTTCTTTCTGATTAAAAAGTCTGAATTTATAATCTTTTAGTTCGTTAATGATATCCTTGCTGAAATAAATGATTTTGCGACTGTATGGTTTCTTTTCATATTCGTCAACCCATATTACTACAGAAGTTTTTTCCGAGTCCCAGTAAACGGCTCCTTTATTCCGTTTAACATTCTCGCCAACGGGTTCACCGTATTTTTCTTTAACTTTATTTTTTACTTCATCCAATGCAATGTATGGAAATTCTATTACACAATAAAATAGACGGGCAGGATTTCCTGCATTCGGCATATCTTTTACTTTTTCCGGATCAATGTAGAAAAAGCCGTATTTATAAGTAATACCGTTTTCTTTGCTGATAATAATTCGGTCTTCATCAGAATAAACAATTTTGCCCTTAATTTTTTCTTTTACTGTTTTATATTCTTCATTCCACGCCGTTTCTGCATATCCTGAGGGCAGGGAATTTGTTGTTTTCTCATTTTCCTTTTTATCCGGTTCAACTGTTGATGCCGGTGCTTCGGTTTTTGGGCCATCAGCCGGTTTAGTCGGGGTTTCGGCTGCATTTTGAGCATTAGAACGGATAAAACATGATAATATCAATGCAGCGGCTATGAAAATTTTCTTCATTGGATACCTCGATAATAATATGCACTCATCTGATTATCGGCAGAATATCTCCTGGCTGAAAGAAAAATTAAGTAAGCTTTCCGTCAAGTTTTATTGACAAATTGTCTTAATATGCTAAATTAATAAATATTGATAGAAGGAGAAACAAATGGGAAACGTTACTGAAATAAAGTCGTCTGATTTTGAAAGCGCAGTACTGAAAGCGGAAGGAAAGGTTTTAGTGGATTTTTGGGCGCCATGGTGCGGACCTTGCCGTATGCAGGGGCCTATTCTGGAAAAAGTAGCTCCTTCGGTAAAAGCTAAAATTGTAAAAGTTAATACCGATGAATCACCGGATATTGCTGAGAAATACTCTATATCTTCGATTCCGACATTAATAATATTTGAAAAGGGACAGGTTGTTGAAAAAATGGTTGGCGTACAGCCGGAGCCTGTTTTAATTCAGAAACTCTCATAAGTATGAATTGATTATGAACAAAAACCGGTTAATGCCGGTTTTTGTTTCTTTTGTTTGTCGTAATAATACAAATGCGCAAAGATTCAAATACCCGCTTTTAAAAACTTCTAGAGTATAAATACTTTTAAAAAAAAACAAGTTGACTTTGCTTGAAAATTTAATTAGCTGATAAAGGATATTTGAAATCCGCAAGGATTAAAATACATAGATAAATATCTGTTCTGCATTCGGCTGTTTGCAGTCTGCTTTTGTTAGGGTGCGGGGATAACTATTGCGAAAAGGTGAACTGATATGCCCGAAAAAAAAAGTAATTTTGATATTGGTGTTTTTTCAAAAATCATAAGAATTGCTGCTTTATGTCTTTTCCTTTCTGTAATAATAACAGGCGTTCTTAATTATACTGCTGCCAGAACTATCATCCTCGGGCGCATGGAGGATACCGAGCTTAAGAATTTTGCAATAATGAAAGCTGAAATAGCAGAGAGCAAAATACTTAAAGCTATCGAAACTTCTATACTTCTTGCTGACGATCCGGTTCTTATAAGCTGGTTTAAAGGCGGCGAAAAAAATCAAAACGAAGGAAAGTTTGTAAAACAGCGCCTTACGGATGTTGTTGATAAGGCGAACTATTTTACGGTTTTCGCTGTAAGTCTTTCAACAAATAATTACTATATTAACAACGGCAAAATTCTTCAAACAGTGGATAAAAATAAACCTGATGATTCTTGGTTTTTTGATTTTTTTCCGAAAAAACTTAAAACCGATCTGAATGTGGACTGGAATGATAATCTTAAGGATACTTTTCTGTTTGTTAATGCCCGGGTTGGAGAAGAAAATTCACCGCTCGGCGTCGCAGGCGTTGGAGTAAGTCTGAAAGAAGTATCCAGCATGATATCTAATAAAAACGGATTTGAAGGTAATACAACTTTTATAATAGATTCGAACGGCGTCATTCAGCTCGCAAGCGATATGAGTTTATCAAACAAGAAATTCTCTGATTTATCAGGTGAAGACGTGTATGAAAAGATTAAGTCGAACAAAGCTGAAATATTTTCAGAAATATGTAAAGTAAATGACACTGAGTGTGAAATTGTATCGGTTCCTCTGCCACGCATCGGATATAGGCTTATTGACATTACACCTAAGAAGGATATCGTTGCTCCGCTTTTCAGACTTGCCTTTCTTTCGCTTGCCGGTGCATTAGTCGTGATGATCATATTCCCTCTTATACTTTATGTTTTCGGTACCAGAAAAGCAAAGACGCAGTTTTCCGGTCTTATTTCTTTTTTTAAAAAGATGAAATCGGGTGATTTGACAAGTGATTCATCATTAGAATTAAAAAAAACTATGGGTGATCTTGGTTCTGAACTTTCAGAATACCGTGTATTTCTTGCTGATATAATATCGCGTTTGCGCAGAATTTCGAATTCAGTCGGCACTTCTTCAAAAGTTCTTTCTGAAAGTATGATCCATTATTCGGATACCGCCCAAAGCCAAGCCGCGTCTGTGGAAGAAATTGCGGCTACATTCGAGGAAATTTCTGCCAAAATGGATGATGTTACTAAAGAGGCTGAATCTCAGGAGAAACTGCTCAAAGGATTTATTGAAACAATTAAACAGCTGGCTTCGTTTATAGAAAAATCGGAATCAATTGTATCAGATAATGATGTCATCGCAAAGGGAATGAGCTCGGAGACGGATGATGGGAATGATTCTCTGAGATCTATGGAGAAATCTATGGATGAAATCGTAAAAAGCTCAAATGATATGATGAATATAATCGGAATAATAACAGATATATCTGAGCAGACGAATCTTCTTTCTCTTAATGCTTCAATTGAAGCGGCACGCGCAGGGGAGCACGGCAGAGGATTCGCTGTAGTTGCTGAAGAAATTTCTAAACTTGCCGATCAGACTTCTCAAAGTACCAAGGATATTGGAAATCTTATTCAGAGAAATAATGAACTGATAACTGCAAGCCGTCATTTGATTGATGATACACAGAGCAAAATGACTAATATCATGAAATTTGTTTCGAGTATTGTTTCAAGTTCAAGAAGTATTGCCGAAATCAATGATTCTGAAAAAGATATGAAAGAAACAATCATGTCACAGGTTGGTCTGCTTTCAAAAGGGTCTTCTGAAATTCAGCAAGCGATGGAACAGCAGAAGGACGCAATTTCTGAAGTTATGAGTGTGTTAAACAGTTTTTCCGGAAAACATTCTGAAGATTCAGAAAATGCTGTGAAAATAGCGGAAAGTTCGGAAAGTCTTGTTAGAATTACAGAAGAACTTCAACAGATGATATCTTTATTTAAGGTTTAGCTGATTCCGTATTCATGTATTTTTGTAAGAGATCCATGAGTTCAAATTTTTTAAAAGGCTTAGCAATGCTTGCTGAAAAGCCGAATTCTTTAGGTCTTGAAATGACTACGTCCTCGGAATTGCCGCTTGTAGCAAGAAAAACGGTTTCTGGACTTATCTCTTTAAGTAAAGAAACAGCTTCTTTGCCGCCCATGCTTCCTGGAATAGTCAGGTCTAGTATTGCTCCGGCAATATTCCGTCCTTTTCCAATTTCATTTTTAAAAAAATCAATTGAAGTATAGCCGTCAGGGAAGAGTTCTACAGTGTAGCCCAATGACTTAATCATATCTCCGATAACTTCTCTCATAACTTCTTCATCATCCATTATGACGAAAATGCCGTGTCCTTTAAATGAGACGGTTTGTTTATTCACGGGTTCTGCTGCAACTCCTGTTGCAGCAGGTAGAAGGATATGAAATGTGCTTCCTACATTGATTTTAGACTCAACATCAATTGAACCGCCGTGTTTTTTTATTATAGAATAACATGTAGACAGTCCGAGACCGTGACCAGTCTGTTTGGTAGTAAAAAAAGGATCAAATATGCGCTGAATAACATCTTTGCTAATTCCGCTTCCGTTATCTTTTATTGAAATATTCACATATTTACCTGATTTCAAAATGGGGTGAGCGTTTTCAGATAATTCGGCATTTTTTGCTGATATTATAAGTTTTCCGCCTTCCGGCATGGCTTGTTTTGCATTAATAACTATATTATCAATGATCTGCCCAATCTGGTTCTTATCAAAATAACTCATCCACAAATCATTTGCAATATCGAATTCGTATGATACGTTTGAACCGCTAAGCGCGAATTTTACGGTATCAGCTATATATGGAAACAGGTGTCCTATCGATTGATTCGGAGTTCCGCCTTTTGCAAATGTGATCATCTGCCGCGATAAGTCGCGTGCCCTTTCTATAGTAGATATTGATTTTTGCAAATAATCTTTGAGCTGACTGCCGGTTGCCATTTCTTCGGCTAATTCGATATATCCGAAAATTCCGCCTAGAAGATTGTTGAAATCGTGAGCAATACCTCCGGCAAGAGATGCAAGAGATTCGAGTTTTTGAGAACGCTGCAGCTCTTCTTCCATTTTTTTACGTTCGGTTATATCACGAATTGTTCCGAGAATGAATTTCTCGCCATGCAGTTCGATGATTTCTGCAGATAAAAGTGAATTTACAATATCCCCGGTTTTTGTAATAAAGTTAGCATCCAAATCATGTATGCTTCCGTTTTTACGTATTTGTTCAATGTATTTATCACGAAGTGAAAGGTCTTCCCATAGGTTTAAGTCTTTTGGAGAATTGCCGATAATTTCATCTCTTTTATATCCGAGTATTTTTTCTGTTCTTTCGTTTATCTCCGTTATAATCCCATTTTCAAGAGAAGTTAAAAATAATATATCGGGGCTTGCCAAAAATGCTTTGGCAAATTTTTCTTCTGAATTTTTCAAAGCAGTCTCAGCCAGTTTCCTTTCAGTTATATCTCTGACAATGCCGACAGAATATTTCTCTCCTTTCAGTTCGTACATTCCAACGTTTACTTCAAAAGGGAATTCTGTGCCGTTAATACGAAGACCGGTGGATTCATAATAATACGGTGCATCAAGATCGGAGTATCGTCTTGTAATAAAATCTTTAATCTTGTTCACTTCACTTGGAGCAATATTCGTGAGAATTGACCTTCCGATTATTTCATCGGGTTTAGAATAGCCGAACAATTCGAGATAGGAATTGTTAACTAATACGACAATACCTTTCTTCGAAATGACAATTGCGTCTTTTGAGTTGTTAAAAATAGCGCGAAGCTGTTCTTCATTTTCTTCAGCTTTTTCTTTTGCTTCAATTAGAGCACGTTCCATTTTTTTTCTGGCTGATATTTCTGTGAAATCAACCGCTATTGTATTCGGACCTGTTTTGAAAGCGGTTACATCGTATTCTCCCTGAAAGCGGCCGTCACTATAAGGAACTTCAAAATGCTGAGTAGTCAATTCGCCTTTCGCTATTTTGCGGTACATTTCCGGTATTCCGGTATTTACCAATGCCGGAAATGCTTCCTCGATTGTTTTTCCGATAAGACTCTTGTGGCTGATTCCGATAATCCGGTCTGCTGAAGGATTTGCTCCTGTTAGAATGAGCTTGTTTTTTTCAAGTTTGTAAAAATACTTTGCTATCGGTGAAGATTCTACAATACAGCGGAATTTGTCTTCGCTTTCAATCAATGCAGATTCGGATTTCTTGCGTTCTGTTATATCATGAATGATTGAATGAAGGTAATTCTTTCCATTAAGTGCAATCGAGCCGCTCCAGATTTCTACATCCTTAATAGATCCGTCAGCGCAACGATGTTTGAATTCAAATTGAACTTGCTTGCTTTCGGCTGCTTTTTTCATTGAATTGAAAATTTCATCTTTGGTGAGAGTATTTATTTCCTGAATATTCATATTCTGTAATTTTTCTCTTTCCCAGCCGTAAAACTGTACAGCCGCACGATTTGCATCCGCGATATTTCCGCTTGCAGAATCAATAATGAGCATAACTGCAGGGTGGCTTTCAAATAGAAAACCGCAGATAGAAAGATCTTTGCTTATACTCAAATACTGACCTCCGCTTCACTTGTATGTATTGCGGTAATACGCTCATTCATGATAACAAGTATGATACTCATAACTCAATGTATTATAAATCATTTAATTTATTTTTGCAAGTCTGGATTTTAAGGCGAAATTAATTCTAATTCCGTATATCATGAGAAACAAAATAAAATAGAATTGGTGAAATAGAGTAATTATTTATAACTGATTTTGTAAAGCATGCCAATTCGCTAGAAGAATCACCGGCATGTTTTTCGAATTCTATTTTTATCGGTTGTTATTTTGAAATTATAATTATAAATTCTTCTAACTTGAGAAAAGCTGGAAATAATCGATTGAGAAATATAATTAATATCAGGGT
>JAEWVM010000245.1 GCA_023396615.1 Spirochaetota bacterium
GGTAAAGACGGTACCTATGATCGCAGATTCCGAATGTATTTGTTCTCAGAGGATAGAATCCAATCCTCAGATTGCAGATATTCAGACAAAAAATAATCCAAAAAACCTGAAAATATTAGTTGTAGAAGACAATGATGACTTGCGTAATTTTATACTAAAAGCTCTATATCAGGAATTTAATATCATTACCGCTGAAGATGGAGTACAAGCATGGGAGATCATTCGAAAGCAGATTCCTGATATGGTTATTTCAGATGTTATGATGCCTGAAATGGATGGTTTTGCCTTGTGCAGGATCCTCAAGTCAACCTATGAAACCTCCCATGTTCCCATTATCCTGCTCACCGCTCTTTCTGAGAAAACTGAACAATTGCATGGGCTGAGACTGGGTGCGGATGACTATCTGACAAAGCCTTTTGATATGGAGCTTCTGACGCAGCGAATCAGAAGTATTATCTTAAACCGTACACTTGTCAGAGACAAAGCGTTCAAACTGTTGAAAATTGATAATTCGAAGCCTGTTATTCTTGGGAATGAATTGAATGACAAATTCCTAAAGAAAATTTATGAGGTCGCGCGCACCAACATTTCAAATTCAGACTTTTCAAAAGAAGAATTTGCCTCTTCTCTCAATATGAGCTCTTCTCTTCTATACAAGAAGACAAAGGCGCTGACAGGATTATCACCCACCGGTTTTATCAAGACCCTCCGGCTTGATCATGCCTCAGAGCTCCTGCAATCACGAAAGTATACAGTAACGGAAATCAGTGAACTTTGCGGATTTTCCAGTGTAGGTTATTTCAGCACGGTGTTCAGAAAACATTTCGGAAAGTCTCCGACAGATCTGTAAAATTTACAGTCTATTCATCCGAAGAGATCAGGCAGAAGCATCTACGCAGAAGGTAATC
The DNA here is from genome assembly GCA_023396615.1 of Spirochaetota bacterium. Taxonomy (GTDB): domain Bacteria; phylum Spirochaetota; class UBA4802; order UBA4802; family JAFGJZ01; genus JAKJGA01. The sequence goes on from JAEWVM010000245.1 coordinate 909, forward strand.
CGAAGGGATCAGGCTACTACGCCTCATCGATACGGTGCCTGCAGATGGGATCAAAATAAATTTTGCTGGATCATACCCAACTGGAAAAACAATCTTGAACTGATAAAATCATATTTTGGGAATAGAGTTACAAAGCTTGAAATAATAGAATCTTGTACCCTGGAGACCAATATAGTTCAGACAGCTTTTGCTCCGAATCGATTATTGGTTATTAATCATTCCTTTAGACAATTAAAAGTATTTTTCAGGTATCAGAAAGAGGTTGTTCGCCTGATTAAAATTTTACCTCCGAGTAAATGGAGAAATGATGAGCGTTGTTGGGTTCTTCCGTTCTCAGAGCGGTTTGTGCATGCATTGCAAAATATTGCGGATCATCGCTTTTTGAAGATATTTGGTCAACGAACGTAATGTGTCCATATCATACCAGAATCAGTCGATAAACGCCATCAAGTTCTATTATGAGAGAGTCCTCGGAGGGTCCCGTAAAATTTATACCATAGATAGGCCCCGACAGGAAAAAGCTTTGCCCGAGGTCTTGAGTGAGGAAGAAGTCGCGGCCATTCTGAATGCAACAGTGAATCTGAAGCATAAGGCGCTTCTTATGACCATATATTCCGGCGGATTGCGGATTAGCGAAGCTGTCAATATGAAAATTAAGGATATAGACAGCAAACGTATGCAGATACGTATCGAACAGGGCAAAGGGAAGAAAGACCGATACACCTTGCTTGGACGGGAAACATTGAGAATTCTTCGTAAATATGTAAGAGAATATAGACCGAAAGAATGGATGTTTGAAGGTTCTGCCGGCGGACAATATTCGACCAGAAGCATACAGAATATTTTGAAAAAAGCTGTTACTGAAGTCGGTATAAAAAAGAATGTCACCGTTCATACTTTGCGGCACAGTTTTGCGACGCATCTGCTTGAAGCGGGAACCGACTTACGTTACATACAGAGTTTATTGGGGCATGAGAGCATCAAAACTACCGAAATATATACTCATATAACAACAAAAGGTTTTGATCAGATTGAAAATCCTTTGGACCGATTGAACCGTCATTTATCTCCCATGGATTGAAAATAAGGAATAATAAATTCAGATTATGCAATTATGTATACGCAATAGAGTTAAAAACGCCAATTTTATTATACATTTGATAATAAAATATTTAATCAATAAAAACACTAAAGCTATAGCAGATATATACGCAACTCTGTTACGCATACAGAATTTTTTATGTGCTCGGGAGTGTCGTATACATAGATGTTACCAGCCATTATATAAGACGACACAGCTAAAAACGAAAAAACAGAAAATATGAATTATACAGACAGGATATTTCCAACAAACAAAGGACTAACAACTTACCTTGACGAGTTGATAGCAAAGAATTATCAAATCCCAACATTTCAGCGTGACGTTGTTTGGGAACAGGAAAACGTAAAAAAGCTTTGGGACAGCATTTACAAGTTTTATCCTTTGGGCAGTATCCTGATTTGGAAAACAGATTTAAAACTTCAAAATCACAGACAAATCGGTGGACACCAAATAACAGACACAAACTTTAGTCGGACAGAATATCAATACATACTTGATGGACAGCAAAGAACAACTTCGCTTCTGACTTCATTGTATGGCGGTAGTATTGAAGGACGACCAGGATTTAATCCATTGCTTTATGTTGACCTAACTGTTCCAATTGACAGCGATACGGATGATGAAAGCTATCGCAACCGTTTTTTGTTCTGGACAGAAATTGACGACCGTAATGGAGAAATTCGACCTAACATTGGTAAGAAGAAAAGATTTGACGAAGGTTTGATTGTGAAATTGATTGACATAAAAAATAACTTTACAACTGTTCAGACGAGTGTATTTAACAGCGACACTGTTAACAAGGATTTTAACCACCCAATTTTAGCAGAACTATCAAAAATTAAAGGTGTTCTTGACAACTATCGTATTTCATTTATAGAAGTTAAAGGCATTCAAGTTTCAGAAGTTTGCCAAATCTTTGAAAGGATAAATCAAGCAGGTAAACCACTTAACATTTTCGATATTGTAGTTGCTAAGACATTCAAACCTGCAACACAACAGACGGCAACCACGCCAGCCGACAATGGATTTTATCTTCGTGACTTGATTGATGACTTTAGAAGTCACAATAACAGCGAGTTTTTAAAAATTAGCGACCTTGACTATCTGCAAATTTTAGCAGTAATTATCAATCACAATGTTCCTAATAGCGGAGTAAGAAACATTACAGACCGTTATCTAAATGAGATAAAAACCGAACACATTTTGGCAGTATGGGGTGAAACAAAAAAAGCAATGCTTAAAACATTCGACTTTTTTGAAAATCACTTGCACATAA
>JAEWVM010000006.1 GCA_023396615.1 Spirochaetota bacterium
CGGAAATCTCTCTTTGAGCTTGTTCGGGGTTGTTGCAGAGCATTTTGCTCTTAAAATCGTCACTTAAAGCATTGAATATCTTAACAACAAACGAAATGGGAGTTTTAGTGTTATTCGATAAAGTACGAACCAATTCTAAATAATCCACTTTGCTTTTGTATGAAACCGTATCGGTAAGCTTTTCAGTTATAGCGCCTTGTTCTCCGATTTTATTTACATTAAGTTCAGCCTTTACCGTCTGCAATAATATTTGTTCTATATTTACAGCTTCAATTTGCGCCTTGATATTCTGTATCAGTTGGTTTTCTTGTTTCCCGCTTAATGTTTCTAAAACATAAAAAGCGTTTTTATTGATAGTACTCCACAGGTTTTTAAACTCTTTTAAATGCGATGCTTTAATAAATACTTTCTTTTTATCTTTTTTGTTTTCCGCTTTTTGAACATAGTTGCTTGTATCTACGGCAAAAAGACTTTCAATCGCATTTACCTGTTCATAGGATAAATTTTGTTCTTTCAAAATCTCAGAAAATTCGGGTGATTTTTCGTAAATCTTCTGTCCATCGACAATTGCCTTGCGGACAATCATTTTCTTTTCTTTAAGCACATCATCAACCAAAGTTACGATTGTGTCATCATCAAAGCCCGATTTTTCCTTGAGTGTTTTAATGAGTTCTTGCTCTGTAAAAGTCTCTGAAATGAGAAATGAGTTGCTTAATATTTCATTCTGAATTGCTTCGACAAAGCCCTGCTCTTTATTTGAAACAACTACATCAAGGTTGTTGATTTTCCAAAACGCCTCTTGATCGTCATTCATATTTTTAAGCGTGTTACGCTCTAAATTTTGATTTACGCAAATGCGTAAACCTCGTCCAATTTGCTGCAGTTTCGATATTTCGCTCCCTTGATTGGAAAGTTTGCAAATTGTAAAAACATTCGGGTTGTCCCACCCTTCCTGCAATGCCCAAATGGAGAAAATGAACCGTGAGGGACTTTCAAACGAAAGCAATTTCTTTTTGTCCTTTAAAATTTCATCAACTCCCGCTTTTACTTTCTCGTCAGCGTTTCCTTTATCGCCTGAAAAATATCCTTTATGAACCTGCAATGTATTTTCACTGTCGTAATCATTTTGCAGGTATTTGCAATAATCACTTGCCTGATCGAGTTTTATTACAAGCTCGCTGTATTGCTTTAAATATTCTTCTTCAAAAATATTTTTCACTTTTGGATTTTCTCCACGGAATAAACCGGTGTCGCTTTCCATAAAAAACAGAGTGAGAGCCTTTACTCCCTGCTCAAAAAGCATCTTTTCTTTCTCAAAATGTATTTTAATGGTTTCTTTAATCATTGCCCGCAGAGATTCGTCAGACAAAGAGTAATCAACTTTCTCAATGGTGTCGTCTGATAAAACTACTGTATCGTTGAGAATTTTTTTGATGCTTTTACCGTTAAAAACCGCTCCGACACCCAATTCCCGCTTGGCTATTATTCCGTTTGTTAATGTGCTTACATGAGCAATATTTTTTGAACCTATTTTTTCTATACCTATAAGTGTGTCAGTGTTCTCAACCACATCTTGCGTATAAACAACAATTTTCTTAACCAAATTTTGCCTGAATGAAGAAATGCTGTCCAATACATAAGCGGCATTTGATAAGGGCAAGCTGTCTTTTTTCTTGGGAAACGTAGCTCCAAAACGCAAATAATAATTATCAAAACCCTCAAAATAAGTCTTAAAGGCATTGCCTTCAAAACGGTGAGGTTCATCCATTATTACAATCGGATTTAAGCGCTTCAAACATTCTAAATAAGATTTCGGCGGTTCCTGACTATTTATAAATAATTCCGGCTGGTTCATTTCCCGATCTAATGGACGATTTAAGATATTGTCTTTGCTGTTAAACGAGCTCGGTGTCATAACTAATACAGACAAGTGCGAAGTTCCGATAAATTGTTTAACCGCTGAAAGGTTCCCTCCTTCATAAACAAAGGCTTCAATCTCTTTTTCTTTTTGATTAGCGTAATAACTCTTGAAATAATCTTTAGTGTCGTCCAGGTTTGATTTTGTTCCTTCCCTAATAGGTACAGTAGGAATAAGAATGATATATTTTTTGTAACCGAAATTCCTGTTCAGTTCGAAAATGGTTTTAATGAAAGTAAATGTTTTTCCCGTTCCTGTTTCCATCATGATATCTATGTTTTTGGTATCTTGGATCGGGAAATTGTATTTATTTATTTTATGATGCTCTTCCATCACTTCAACAAAGTTAATTCTCTGACGCAATTTTTCAAAAAGACTGACAATATTGTTTACACAGTTTTCCTGATAGGCTTGTATTTCATATTGGAACTGCTTGGTTTCGGTTTTAATCATTAGTTAATTCCATTTTATTATATTAGCTTCACACTACTTGTTTCTGTGATTCACAGAAATAATCAAATCACGTCTTTATAATAAATTCTCATTCTCGCGCCATAGGTTTTTCAGCATACATACTCTAAAACTTTCTAAACAATAATATTCCGTATGTCAATATTAATAAACCAATACTAACCCGCCACGCTGCGGAAACCTACACCCCAGAGGTGGACTTCAGTGATTATTTTTATTTTTCCGCGAAAACATCCCTCTCAATTACGTTTATATAATTGACAAAGTATAAAATTCCTAATAAATTGAGGTAAGTAATGAGTACGGCAATGAAATTAACAGAAGAACAGCTTGAACAGATAGGTTCGTATATCGAATCAAATTTTGACCGCATCAGCGCGAAAAGTAATGTGATTCAGCTTCGTCCCTACGATATACAGCTGATAGAACGCATGACCCGCATAGAGGAAGAACTGAAAGCCCAGCGCGAATTGATGCAATTCGGATTCAATCAGATGGATAAACGATTCGAGGCAGTGGACAAACGTTTCGAAGACGTGAACAAAAAATTTACAGTAATGATGTGGGCAATGGGCGCCGGCATAACGATCATCACAACAGTAATAACACTCCTGACAATCTTCACAAGATAAGAACCAATAAGCCAAACAAAAAAAAATTAAATAATAGCAAAAATAACTAATCCATTCGGCGAAGCCGAATATATTATAAGCTGAGCTTTCGCAACCCGCTGAAAGCGGTGCGAAAATCGAAGCGAAAAAAGCCGCGCGGCGACTGAGCTCCTCGTCCCTTTGAATATTCTTGCATGATCCATGCAAACAATGAATCTATAAGGCGAAGCCTTATGAAGTACGCTTGACTCTCAGGAGAATTTATTGTTGAAATCAGTTAATTATTTCTTATTCTCAGCAAACTTCCTGTTCGCTTCGAATGAGATTTTGAATTGATTTAACACACCGATCTATGAGGTAACGCTTGCGTTTTCCCGCTATGGACTTCGTCCATCTCGCGGGCAATGTTTGCGCATCCGTGCGCAAACTAGCAAAAAGCCGGCTTTCGCCGGCTTTTTTATATTTTTCCCAAAAACAATCTTATTTATTATAAAGCTTACGGGCCTTATAATGAGTATGAAGAAGATGATGCGCTTTTTCTGAACCTGGTTTGCCG
>JAEWVM010000018.1 GCA_023396615.1 Spirochaetota bacterium
CAAACCCTACATTGTTAGAAACCAAAATCCGCAAAAGTTTCTAAAAATGACTAAAAACACAAAAATTCAATACTCATAGAAACTTGAATTTTATAAGAATTTGTCAATAAAAATTAGGTGTGATGAGAATATCAAGTGCCATGTTGAACTCAATTGAATCATTTAATTCGCATATTTTATTGGAGCTCATTCTTCCAATTCTCAATTCTTAAACCGTTTATTTTTTTGAAATGCTTTTCGTTGTTCGTTACAAGTGTTAAATTCATTGTTAATGCCGTGGAAGCAATTAGTAAATCAAAATCATCAATAATATTCCCTGTTTTCTGTGATTTTGTTTTTAAGTCGCTGAAAGTTTCAATAATTGCTTTATCAATATCAATTATTGGAAACAATTCTTTTATTCTGTATACAACAGCCAGATTTTTTTCGATAGTGAGTGATTTTTTTGCTCCGAATAATAATTCGCCGTATGTAATTACAGAAATAGATTTCGGGATATTTTCATTTATGATAAAATTATTCTGAACAGTTTTATCAGATTTTATGCTATAGATTATAATATTTGTATCAATCAAAAACGACATTTTCAGAATTGAACCTTTTTGATGATTCTCTTGAATTTTTGATTGAAGCTATTATTTCATCTGCATTTCTATTGTCATCCCATGAATCCGAAAGCGAAATGAATTCACGCGTAGGATTATTTGAAAAAACATGAGGATTTGAGAGGTATTTTTCTATTATAGAAATGACTTCCTGACTGATTGATCTGTTTTCACTTTTCGCGATAGACTTCAGCGAAGAATATAATCTGTCATCAAGGTCTCTAACCTGTAAAATTGCCATAAATCTACCTCATAAAGTAAGATATTGATGTTTCATGAAAAGTCAATCATTATTCATGAATAAATATAAGCAGTAATTATTTCCTTTATCCTAATATCTTATGTGAGCATTTATTCTTTGACAAGAAAAACCTTAAAAGATTATATTTTACAGAAATATATTCTTTTAATTTTATCGTGATTAATTCATTATTAAATAAGTGCTACTGAGGATAATATGAGATATTTTTATCTTTTCTTATTATTTTTGATTTTAAGTCCTATTCTATCTAAAGATCCTGTTGTCAAAACTTCTAATGGTACTTATACTTTTAAGCTGACAGATGAGCAATTGAAACAAGTATCAACGACAAGAAAATTGACATTAAATAAAGATCAAAAGATATATTTTAAGACAAATAAAAATATTATAGTATCAGTTTTTTCTTCAAGATATATTGCTCCCGAAGGTGTACCTTATGGCAAATGGATAAAAATGAAGGAAGTTTCTATTGAAGCAATTAGGATGAAGATTCTTCTTAAACCTTTTAAGGATGATCTTTTTTCCGAAGATAACTCGGAATATTTTGATATCAAAATGATTTTTGACATCAAAGCCAATATTATAATTGATGATTGCATTTGCGGAACTGATACTGTTATCTCTTTACTTGAAAATTCTTTAAAAAAATATAAACCAGCAAATATCTCAATTTATCTTTCTATTCCTCCGCATATTTCTGATTCCATTGATGCAGTTATTATGAATAAAGTAAATATAATTAGGGATTATGCGGGCAAAAATAATATATACCTGCAAGATGATTTTTAAATTGATTTATTAAATAAATTATTTTTTATAAACCTAAAGATATTACTTGATACGAGAATAGTTTCTTATAGATAACAAAGTCAATATTTAAAACTCTGCTTAGAATCTCCTGTCCATATTGAATTTGCGTTTTTCATACGCACAGAGAAAGAGTCGGTCGTGTGCTCGCAAAAAATATTAATGAATAGAAAAAACTGCAAAACATCTGTCGAAGGCAGATACCAAATAAGCGCAGACTATCGCAGACATTACGAAGTAATGCGCGATAGTTCTGTCACGAAAAAAGCCGGGATGGGATTTCACTGTCCAACGCTAATGGACATAGTGTCCGCGTTGGATTTGCGTCATCCTGACGCTCAGGAAAGGGCTGACCGTGTGCTCACGATGAGCACGCTTGAATCGCTTCTCATCGTCATCCATGACGATGAGAAGCGATTCTTTGTCGGACTTAGTGTCCGACTGGAGGCGGCTACACGATGTTGAAAGCCGCCGAGGATGAAGCCCTTACTCTTTTGATATTTATGCATGATCCGTGCATAAAAAAGATTCATAAGGCGAAGCCTTATGTGATATCCCGACACTAGGGTAAAATTTTATTTTAACTTCACGCATATACAACTGCTTTCAAGAATATTTGAACTGAAATAAAGATTGTCAGATTTATAAAATGAAAGCGGATTACCTTCGTAAGTGTTCAATCCGATACTGCTTAGCTCTATTTTTTCAGAGGCAGAAAATATTCCTGTATTATAAAAATCTTCGTTAGATTTCTCGGGTATCGCGCCGTAATAAATATCGGCTTCAACCAAATCCTGAAAAAAATGACTTCCGAAAGAAAGTTCGGGATTATATCCAGCTTCCGAGCACGCAAGTTCAAAAATCATGCTCATATTGCTGATCTCGGCAAAACTTACGGGAACACCGAGTTCAGGCGAAGACGTTCCTATTCTGCCTGGTGCAAGCAGAATAATATTTTTATTGTCATCACGGTACATGCTGTTCAATTGACCGATCATCCGTGCGACGCCGGGCTTATCCTTATACGGAAGATTATAATAACTCAATGGATCAATAATTATAACAGCATCGACTTTGCACTTAAACTGAGGTCCCATTGTATTGCGGTGAAGTGATATAAATATATTGTCTTTATCTGAATGTTTTAGAGCATTCTCATCAATTTTAAATCCTTCAAGTGGCTTTTTGCTTCCTGCAGTCTGAAGCGGTCTGCACTGCAGAAGATTTATCAGATAATCTCCGCCCGGCGCCTTATTAACTGTAAACTCGATATCAACGGGATTATTGTATTCGCTCTGAAGAGATTGAAGAATGAGTTTGAGATCCTGAAGAAGCAGACGGTCTTCGACAAGTCCGGCACAGCTTCCTATGAAAATGGGTCTATAAGAATCCATGTCGCTCAACCGGCGCTCTGTCTCGTAATCGTGTTCGACGATAAAAGAATGCATCCATGCCGGAAGCTGAGGAAGAATAGACTCAAGCGGCATGGTAACGATGTCTCTCTTTTCAAGATCAAGGCAGTCAAGAGAATGCTGGCTGTATCGCGCCCTGTCCTTCCCCCCCGAAGGATCGCTGTCCGGGTTTGAAAGACTTACAATGCGCGGATAATCACTGCCCGTTCTGTCAACTGCCCGCGTACCGAGACCAGCGACAAGGCGAAGCATCCCGGCTGAAGGATCAATGGAAGCATCCCAGCGCCATGCATTATAAGAATATCCGACACCTGCCGCAAGCGGCATAAAGAACTTATAAAAAAGAGATCCGGATACACGCTGAACAAGTATCGCCATCTGTTCGTCGAGATTATCTAGTCCGCGCTGTTTTCGGTATGCCAATGCGGATGCGTCCATAGTACTCGCGTATACTATCCGTATGGCCTGAAGAAAAGCTTCGAGGCGTTCTTCGGGTGAACCTGTATTAGTACAGAAAACAGATTCGTATTTGCCGGCAAAGGCGTGTCCGAAACTGTCTTCAAGAAGACTGCTCGAACGGACTATTACAGGATGCTGACCGAAATATTCAAGAAGGCGTATAAACTGTTCCTTTATATGTTTGGGGAAAATTCCTTTAAGAAGAGCTTCCTTGAGTTTTTCAGCCTCGCTGAAATATCCTTCTTCAGTCCGCTGAACTATGCGGCTTTTCCATAATTGATTGTGAACCAGATATGTATAAAAAACATCCGAACCGACATATGCTGAGTCGTGAGGTTCAATGTGCGCGGCTATATCGGGAATCGTCCTTCCGATGATCTTTCGTGAAACGATCATCCCTGCCGACTTTCCGCCGATTTTTCCGGAACCGATCATTCTGTCTTTTAACTCAAGAAGATCTTCAAGAGAGCAATTTCGAGTTGTGAGATCAAGTATGCGTTCTTCCGTGCCGACCATGCGTTCGGCTATCGTCCGTATGAGTGATTCGAATACGACTGAACCTTGCAGTTTCGCTTCTTCCGGATTTTCTTTCGCGCTTTCGCGTGCGGCAATAAAAAAGCGTTCCCAGCTGTCAAGACTCTGCTCTTCAGGATTGCCAGATTCTATACCGGCGATTCTATAAAAACGGCTGACGGAAACTCCGTCTGTTAACGGTTCAATTGAGTCCGGGTCATTAACACAAAGCCTGTGAGGGAAAAACATCACGGAAGAATAGCGTTTCCATACTTTTATCGGATGAATGTAAAGACAGTTCTCATCAGGAAGAACATCTATCAAAAGCTGTGTAGTGTCGCGGATACGGGCGATTGTGTCAAAGCTGTGCCTGCCGCGCAGAATACAGAACCAGGCTACTGTATCAAGCTCAAATAGATATGGACATGTTACTACAAAAAAATTACCCATCATCAAGTCTGCTGCCCATGCAGTCTGAAGTTCTGAAAGAGAATCAAAAATATAAAGAGTTTCAAAACCTGCGTCTGCAATGATGCGGTGAAGAGCAACAGTAAAAGCTTCAAAACCCGCTGAAGGATCAAGCCGGTGAACTATTACGCCTTTTTCATCTTCAATGACAGGTTCATGAGGCGCGAAACGGATATAAATCAGTTTGCGTTTTTCTTCAACGGCTTTGCGGGCAAAGCGGCGTGCGAGAGCGCAGTATTCGGCTACCGATGAAACCTGCCAGACAACATTGTCACCAAGCCTGATCCAATCCAGAGTTTTATCGAGACCATTAAAACCCGATGAAATTTTATCAAAAGCAGCCATAGAAAATCCTCCGCATACGGTGAAGAAAACTATGACAGTTCAATTGCAGTATGTAAAGAGAAAATAAATATCGCTATACGCTGTATTTTTGCCCAAGAGTTAGGCATACTTCAAAGGGCGTTCCACGCCCTTTACCCAAGTTGTCCGGTCACCGGACTTGTCGTCAAAGGCTTCGCCTTTGGAATCAATTTTTCTGCATGGATCATGCAAGAATAATCAAAGGGACGAGGAGCTCATCCTCGGCGATTATGACCTCCTGTCATCGCCTCGCTCGTGCTCATCGTGAGCACACGGCCGCTCATCATCCTGTGTGCCAGGACGGCACTAATCCAACGCGGGCA
>JAEWVM010000029.1 GCA_023396615.1 Spirochaetota bacterium
TACCATAACACCGAATCCTTCGCTTAATTTAGGGAATAATCTTGTTTTCCGTATCACTGCCTCAGATTTATCCGGTAATGTTTCTACAACAAACATTACAATTAATGTTGCTGCGGCCGCTTCCAATAAGGTTTATGTAAATTCATCAGCGGGTGATGATTCAAATCCCGGAACTGATGTTTATCCCGTCAAAAGCATTTCAGCCGCTATTAATCTTTTAAAAAAGAGTGATGAATGTTTTATTTATCTTACTTCAGGTAATTACAATGAAGCAGTTGCGCTTTCCGGCTTCAATAACGGAATCACAATTTCCGGAGGTTGGCCGAATGATTTTAGTACGGTGAATCAATTTAATTCAAAATCGATTATTTCGGGTTTGGACAGCGGAATATCGGTTAGTAATTGCTCAGATGTAAAATTATCAGGTCTCGCAGTTGTTACCAATGTCGGCACATATATTTCAGGAAGTGTTTATTCTAATATAACTGTTGCAGGAACATCTTCGTTTGAGATTAATTGCTGTGATCTGCAGGGAATCAATACGTCAAATTCAGAATATAAAGACGCTACTGCATTATTGATTAATTACATTTCTAATGTCAAAATTATCAACAGCAAAATCCGAACTAATTATGAGCGTAATAAATCATATTCAGATTCTGGAATTTTTAAGGGAATAGAAATCAAAGGTTATTCCGGAGGCAGCGAAGTTAGTGTTATAAATTCTCAGGTAGCTACAGGTGATTCTAATTATGCTTTAGGAACTTCAGTTTATTGCCTTTTTTATGACGGAGCCAGTTCTAATGATAAATTGTATATAGTTAATAATACTTTTGATCTTAGAGGCGGATCTGTTATGCAGTGTGTATATTTCGAGAATTCTTCTGACGGGGCTTACTATTATGACTGTAATTTTGCTCTCGGGCGGTTTAGCTCACCATTAGACTATGTTGTACTTTTATCTGATCCGAATATGAAATTTAAAAGTTATTACGGCAATATATCACTAACAAACTTTGCAAATCATAATAATTCAACGACTATTAATAATCCGGCATGTGCATTTCATAATGATTCTGGCAATGATTATGAAAATGACTTTATCCTATATTCTACATTTGATTATTGTCCTAAAAGTACTTTGGGTCATTCAATCTCTGATGGATTCACAAATTGTATTGATGGTAAACCGTATCAAAATATGTTTCCAAAAAACACCTCAAATGATTATTGTGATATGAATGGAGATACCCGCAGTACCTCAGGTTGGTGGGAAGTTGGAGCCTTTAAGTGATATTGATATTTTCTATAAATTAATTACTTCCCCGCAAGTCTCAGAAGAAGATAGTATAGTGAAATGAAAAAATAAAGCGCCGCGAAGGTTTGTCCGTAAACGAGCAAGCCGGTTGCGGATAAAATAAATACCGCTGTCAGAAGAATGAACGGCGGAAAGTTTATCTTTGAAGGTTTGCAGATAGTCATCATTCCGAAAATCAGAAAAGAGAATACTGCCGTTATGAATTTTTCTGCTTCCGGTTTTGCGAATATGCTGCCGGAAATCAGAAGATAAGCGCCGAATGCCATTCCTGCGGCTGAAAAAATAATATAGGGAAGCGTACTGACGGTTTCTGATGCGCGCAGATATTTTTTGATTGAAACAGCTATGAATACCGAAAGTGATACAATATAGATAGTTTCTCCAAGCGGAAAAGTTATAAATGATTTCTCCAAAAGGATGAGACCCAAAAGAAAGAACCATGCAGAAAAAATCAGTTCCGTCCTTTCTGAAGTTATCATTCTTTCTTTTACTATTTTTTCTATGTCTGCAAATGTGTTTTTACGTGCTGATTTCATTTTGTTTTCCGTATTTTGTTTTTAAACTGATTAATCGTGTCAATGTGGTTGTTGAGTTCCTGAAGGCCCTTTTCCGTTATTTTGTAAAACGAACGCGGTTTTTTGCTGATAAATTCCTTTCGGGATGAAAGGAAACCGGCAGTCTCAAGTTTTGAAAGGTTTACGCTAAGGTTTCCGTCAGAGGCAGAAAGCTCTTTTTTTAGAAAGTTAAAATCAACTTCCTCATACATCGCAAGAACCGTCATAATAAAAAAACGCAGTTCTGATGTAAAAATGTGGTTCAGTTCATATTTCTTTTTTTCTGGACTCATATGCGCTCCATAATCCCGGGAGAAAAAATCCCGACATGAACTGTACCGAAAATATAATCACTTCCGTGTTGTTGTCCGGCTGTTTAAAATATATTCCGGTGAAAAGATAAACCATTGCACCGGCTAAAAAAGGAAGGCTTCTAAGATAAGCCGAGGTAATAACAAGCCCCATAAACATTTCTATTGAAATGAAAGGCAGAATGTATTTCGGCGGATATAATTCCATGACTACTGGAAGTACGAAAAAGAAAAGTATTGTTGAAAGGGCGAGAAATGCCCATATTCCGCTTATAATCAAAGACTGCTTGAAAACAAACCCGTGCTTCTTAATACAATACTTGGTGAATGCCTGCTGAACTATTACACCTGTGATTGTCGAAAAAAACCATAAACTGTGAATACCTGTCAGGTAGACAATATTGCAGGTTAATGTAAGCCATATTCCCCAGAATGCGAAATATTTTCCGGTAGAACCATACTCTTTTTTTCTTTTGGAATAACCGGATGTTATTGTTGCCAGTTTTTTGCTTTTATTCATAAGTAAACTTTGTAATATAAAGTTTATTTGTCCAGAAATTTTTAAAGGATAATCCAATAGCTTGACATTTGTGTTGATGAAGAATAAAAGTACATGGGTGTTTCGATGAATAGCAAAAAGGACATACTTAAATCAATTATCGTTGGAGATGCTCTTGGTTCAGTTTTTCACGGATTAAGTGAAGGACATATTAGGGCTAATTTTTCGGCTGATGAAATTTATCCTGATTCAATCAAGGCATTGAAAAAAAATGAATCGCTATGGAGGAAGCCGGCTCTTTATACAAGTGTTTCCCAACTTTCGGTTATTGCGGCTGTTCTTTCATCTTCGCGCAGAATTTCGCAGGATTCCTTTTTTCAGGCATTGAGATCATCTCAGGCAAGCTCTATGCTTCCATGGGGATGTTTCCGCCACCCTGACAGGGTGTTTCAGGTATATATAGAGTCGCAATCATCAAAATTGCCTTTACCGGAATTTCAGTCTCTGACAGTGCCGGTCATAGCGTTTGCCGGAGCATGCTTTTATCCGGCTAAAATTTCATTTAATGATATCATTGAGCTTGTTATTTCATTTACTAAAGATGTTCCGACTGTGTGTTCGGCGCTTATTCTTTCTAATATTGCAGGCAAAGACTGCAAGTCTGCCGTAAAAGCTCTAGCCGAATCTTCGGAATATCTTTTAGGATGCAAGGATTTATATCCGCGTTTTTTTTCAGCCGGAATAAATCCTGATAAGGCGGAGAATTCATTATCGCTGTTCAGTGAAATATTTGCTAATGTTTTAGGCAAAGACTATCAGAATGCTGAGAAATATTTATCTGAAAAGATATCAAAAATTACTTCACAGAATATTACACGCGCTACCGTCGAAAATGTTTATTCGTCGATTGCGATTGCCGCCGTAATTGCGGATTCAAATGATTCATTCGCCGCAAATGCCGCGGCTCATAAGGGCGGATTTTCAACGCAGATATCATCGCTTTGCGGTTTGTTTTCGGCTCTCCGCGGCTATCCGGCGGATGATGAGCTTTTTGATAAACTTATAAATAAAAAACGCATGGTTGAAATAATCAGTCATTTGGATTCCGGAAAAATAAAATCCGCATTTCAGTTTATTGAAGAATTTCTTTCAGATGAATATCCTCTAACTGTCAAAGAAAACGAAGAATTTCAGAGAAAGACCAAAAATAAGGAAGCTTCTAAAGCAACCGACAGCAAAAAGCGTCAGACCGAAGAAGAGCGTTTGAGCAGACATGTCGTTGAAAGCTGGACAAAGCTCGACAGGGCGAAATATAAAAAAGAAAAAAAACGGAATTCCGATTACGATGATTATTCGTAATCGGGAGTGAATCCTGCTTCGATGGTTTTCCGGACTCTTTCTGCAACAGCATTGAGATCTGCCGCTGAAGTTTCTTTAACGTCAACAGGCGGATGAATTACAGCTTTTACTTTGCCGTAATAAACAAAAATAGATCTCGGCGGAATGATTTTTTCTGAACCGGAAATCGTAACGGGTAGAATTGGAAGACCGAGTTCGGAAGCAAAATGAAAAGCTCCTTTTTTAAATGGGCCTATTTCATTTCCGTGAAAGCGTGTTCCTTCCGGAAAAAATCCTACACATGTGCCTTTAGTCAGTCTTTTTCTTGCCTCACTGATGCTTTCTATTGCTTTTTTGGAATTCTTTCTGTCAATACCCATGTTTCCGAGTCTTTTCATTATAAATCCGAATACAGGAATTTTAAGCAGTTCGGATTTCATAACCCAGAGAATATCAGCGTTTAGGGATGCCCATAGAATTACCGGATCTGCATTGCTTTTATGATTTGCAACTACAACATACGATTTTGTTCTGTCATAATTTTCAATGCCTTCCGTAATGATCGTCATTCTCATCATAAAAGCGGTAAAATTATTATACAAAAGAATAATTTTTCTTCCGCGTTTTTCACCTAAAAATATCGATGAAAAAAACGACACAAATGTCATAAAAACAAATCCGATCGGAAATATTGTGTAAAGAAACGGTCTGTATAGAAAATATAGAAATCTCATGTTTAACTCCGTATCAAAACAATCATCATTGAACTGGGATTCTTGCAAGGATTTTTTGGAAGATATACTAAAGTAAAAAAGACCGGTCTTTCGACCGGTCTTATCGGGGTTGACGAGGCTCGAACTCGCGACCTCATACGTGACAGGCATGCGCTCTAACCAACTGAGCTACAACCCCGTTTATATGAACAAACTATTTGAGGGTGAGTTTTTGTCAATTAAAATCATAATACTAATCGAAATATTTTTTCTGTTCTCATTCTTTTTCGCTGAGACGCTGTTTTAAAGCGCTTTCGTTGATTGGAAGAGGAAAATTGACATCCTTTTCGCTTTCAAGCTGATTATCGCGGACTTCTTCTTTCCATTTGTTTCTTACAGCTTCGATTTTTTTTGCAATACGGTCAACTGCTGTTTTGATATCCGTATCCTGCGGATCAAGCAGAAATGCCTGTTTGTAATACATCTCGGCTTTGAGAAGATCTCCGGTATTTTCGTAACAGAATCCGGTAAAGAAAATCGTTTTTGTTTCCTGATTGTTTAGTTCGATTGCTTTTAAAAGATATTCCAGAGCTTTCTGATATTCTCCGCGCGACATCAGCAGAATTCCCATCTGATAATTCACAAGATTATTTGTCGGATTGATGTCCAGAGCTTTGGAGAAGTAAATAAAGGCGGAATCTATATCCTGAACGGTAATTGCAATCAGTCCCAGTTTGCAGTTAGCGTCAAAATTTCTTTCATTAAGAACGAGAACCGCTTTGTAAAGGTTTCTGGCATCTTCCCATTTTTTTTCTTTCTCAAATAATTCAGCTTCTTTTATATATATTTTTTCTTTGGCGGCAAGAGTGTTTTCGAGATAAACGGAAAATATTTCATAGCCGAGCTGAAACTTCTTTAATGAAAACAACAGCTGCATCTCTTCGTCGAATTCAAAAGCAGACTCGTATTTTTCGGCTACCTTCAGGGGCAAAAGAATATCATTGTGTTTCATTAGTTTTTGTGAAAGATAAAGCTGAAGTTCTGCTTCGGAAATCATTGTGTTGTAAGAAGCGTTATTCGAGAAATAAAGTGAATATAATGAATCGGTAAATATGTCTCCGCGCTGGGAGCTTTCATCAGGAATGATGTTTTGATCTTTTAGGTTTATGCTCATCATTTTTGATAGAAAATGTACATCTTCATAAAAAAGTTTTTCAGCATCAATTGCCGCTGAAAGTTTCTGAAGGGATTTGTTTCCGAAGATAAGACTTTCCTTTGAGTCCGATGCCATAATTAAAATGGAATCCTGCGAAACAAAGACGCTGTGATTGGAAAAGAGTTTTCCGATAATTCCGTAGAT
>JAEWVM010000246.1 GCA_023396615.1 Spirochaetota bacterium
CCGGAGGTTCTTCTTTTTCTTCTGCCGTAAATTTTATCAGATCTCCTTTTTTCAGCAAAAGAGACGAAAGAAAGCATGGATTATTATTTATAAGAATACGCCCTGATTTTATTTCTTTCTGCCATGAGGATCTCGACAGATATTAAAATCTATCAGACAAATAAGAATCAAGACGTACAGGAAAATTGTCGTCATATGAACATTCATTAATTTTAACGGTCATTCCATTACCGTTTTTGAAACTTCAAGCATGTATCTTTTGTAAATATTGTTGAGCATTTTTTCTGTATTCTTTATAAGTTCTCTGTCGGTTGAACGCTTACTGATGTACTTATTAACTTCAAGAATTTCTTTCTTCATTATTCGGCCTATTTCATCCATATTGTTTGTATAAGCGCTCATGTTCCGCGTTTTGGGCTCGTTCTTAACTCTCATGGCTTCTTCGAGCTGCTGTTCGATTTCTTTACGCTTTTTTTCTTCATCCTTAAGCCGGATAATCATTTCATCAGCAGCCATCGTAAAGTTTAAAGGATTCTGCAGTTCAGAAACGGAAAAGTTGCTGCCTTTGAGGTCAAATGCGAGCTCAGAAAATATTCCGCACTTGAAAGAATAATTGAGAATCTGAGATAAGTTTTTGTTAACAAATAGACGCTTTTTAAAAGGAGATTTTAAAAGAATTTCCGATTCATGATAAGGAATAAGAGTGATTTCTTCAGAAACGACATATGCGTCTGTTTGAGTAAGATAGACGGAAAAAAGAATCTGATATTCAGGAAGAATTTTGGAATTATAGAATGATATTTTATCTTTTATCTCTATCATTGCAGACGCAGCTGAAAGAGGATTCGGAAAATATACAACGATTTTCCCGCCGGTCATTCTGCTTACTGTTCCGCTGTTTTCTTTTGTTACATTGAGTATTGTAGAGAAAATAATTCTGGCGACAGTAGAACTGTCTGAACTCGATGACTGAGAAAGAATTTCTTCGTAATTGATTATGTCAAAAAACATCAGAGTCAAATTCTCAATTTTTGCAGACTTGAAATATTCATCATCCTTCATGTATTCTTTTGACAGATCTATGGAAGAATCACCGAAGCCTTCGTGCTTTTTGAAAATATTTATTATAAAATGATCGATATCTTTTTTGTCTTCGTAAGGCAGATATCTGAGAAGCGGAATAATGTCCTGAGAGATTGCATATTCTTCTCTGAGAAGAGAGATAAAGAAAAAGCCGAGTTCTACTGAAATATAGCTTTCGAGTGTGTTCAGAATATCTCTCTGTACTGCCTTGTTTCGAATTATCATCATTTCTCTGATTGTTTTTAATGCATCAGCCGAACCGTCCTGAAGCATTGCCATACAGGCGAACATTCTGACCTTAATGGAAGAATCTAGAAGGCATTTCTTTAAGAGATTTGTTACTGATTTTTTTGATTCCGGAGAAACTGATTTGAGAAGAAAATCAAGAGCTCTGACAATTCCTTCTCTTGTTGAGTTGTCCGTTGTTTCAACAAAAAGTTCATTAAGATACAGGACGTCCTGTTCAAAGCCGCATTTTCCGATAAGCTGAACAGCTGTTTTTCTGATTTCCGGATTAGCGTTGGTTTCTGCAATTGCCTTTGCAATCTGACTTGCAGCTTTGTTGTTTGAAATGTCGCGTCTGATAACAATGTTCAGAATTCTCAAAGACATGTCATCGTTGGTCTTGTGATTATCTTTTAGATAATCCAGAAGAATATTGAGAGATCTCTGGTCGGAAAAAAGCGAAAACAAATCTACTGCTTTCATTTTTTCGGATTCGTCACCGCTCATCAGCAGCACTTCAAGTTCGCTCAGCATGTACGGATAATTTAGACGGGAAAGGGCAACAGTTGCGGCGTCAAAAATTTCAGCGTCATGATATTTTTTGATATAATTGAAAATTTTGACAAGAGAAGACGATGCATCCTCAATGGAAATTCTTCCGATAATTTCACAGAGTCTTATTATACGGTTTTTCAAGTAGCGCTTTTCAAAATCGATATCCTGAATGCGGGTAACAGAAATTGATTTTGCCTTCTGATCGGTATCCCAGAGAATGTCTATGAGTGCTGAAAGATTTTCTTTTTCTGCATCAGGAATATACTTAATCTGTTCGGAAATTTCTTCGATTAGATTTTTCAACAGATAAGAATCATCATTCAGAAAAAAAAGGATTTTTTTCTTTATTTCGGGATTAAATCTGTTGAGAACAAGAGACCGTATTTTCTTGAAATTGTCGGGATAATCTTTTTCCATTATCTCGGGAATCATAAAAGATTTTCTGTATGTTTCAAAGAAATTATCAAGCATTACGATGATGAAATTGTTGATCTTGTTGCGGATCATGTTTGATGAACGGTTGTTTTTCAGTGTTTCAAAAAACTTTTCGAATATCTGAATAATAAGTTCGCTGTCTCTGTCTGTTACGGATGAAAGTGAAATTAAATTTCTGAGGAAAACATCCGGTGTTCTGATTTTTTCGACATTAGCGAGAATAACAAAAAGAGTCAGGTCTATTAGATCCGGATTATTGGAAGACAGAGCTTTCATCGTGTAGATTAGATATTCTCTATGTCCGCAGGATATCATCGACAGAATAAATGCGGTTTTAGTTTGAGCGGAAGAAGCATCAAAAGAAGTGGTCATTTTTCCAAGAAGAACTCTAATTTCAAGAAGGACTTTGTCGTTTTCATCCGGAAGAACTGTAAATATTTCATTCTCGGCACGGCTCTCATATTTTGCCATTTCCTGCTCTGCTATTACAGCGAGAGCTTTATATATAGAAGAGTTCAGTTCATCGTTGTTTTCTTTTAGAAGATTCTCATAAAAAGAGATTTCTCTGATTATAGTTGTTTCTATAGCTGACTTTCTTGCTTCTGTTTCTATTTGCTGGTTTTCGGCAATCTGTTTGATGATTTCGGAAGTTTTATTTCCATAAGGGTCGATATTTCCGAGGACTGAAATTGATTTAGCAACAAAGGAAACTTTGTCAGGAATCGTTTTGTTTGCAGAAATCAGTGAAATGAGTGCCGAGGCTTCTTTTTCTGATCCGAAAGTTTCGATATGCTCAAGAATGTTAAAGACATCCTTATCGGAAAGCTTGCTTTCTGAAAGAAGAGTTATAAAAGTTTCGGTCACACGCGGATTGTCAAATGCTTTGAGATTTTCAATGGCGCTTGAACGGATTACACCTTTTCTCGGGATGTCGCGGAGCAGAACATTCATTCCGTTTTCGGACTTCATAATCGAAAGAATTTTATGAAAAGCTATTCTTTCATATGGATTGAGTGTGAAGTTTTTGCTGATTTCAAGCTTCATTGCCTGAATAAAATCTTTTTCTATTGCCATACCTGTAACTTATAATCTGCCTGCCGAAACTCAAGCAATATTTAAAATAGGAGAAAAAATCTTGGATTTTAATATAGGTGTTTTTCAGCAGACAAAAAGACTTGCTTCCTGAAAGTGAAATTATAAATTCCGGCAAAAGAAATAAAATTAAGAGGTCGTTAAATTGGAAACTTTATTGATGGATGAAATTCGAAAAAGAAAACCGCTGATTCATCATATAACAAACTATGTCACGGTTTATGACTGCGCACAGGCAGTTATTTCGTGCGGAGCATTGCCTGTTATGGCGGATGCTGTTGAAGAATGTGCGGAAATGACAGGTTATGCGGATGCTCTCGTTCTGAATATAGGAACATTGAATTCGCTGCAGATTACATCAATGATTGAATCTGGAAAAGCCGCAAATAAAAAAGGAATACCGGTTGTTCTTGATCCTGTTGGGGCAGGTGCGACCAAATTCAGAAGAGATATGGTAGAAAAACTTCTGAAGGAATTCAGTATTGATGTAATAAAAGGGAATGCCGCAGAAATAGCTCTTGTTGCAGGCGCATCGTCGCAGATGAAAGGTGTTGAATCTATTGGAAATTATGACGGAATTGCGGAGACTGCACTTCTTGCTGCGAAAACTACCGGTTCGGTTATCGTAGTTACAGGAAAGACTGATATCGTAACTGATGGAAATGAAATCTATGAGATTTCAAACGGTCATGAAACGATGGGTAAAATTGTCGGCACGGGATGTATGTCGGCTTCTGTCATCGCTTCTCATTGTGCTGTTGAAAAAAATTACGCATTAGCATCTGCTCAGGCTCTTTGTGTTTACGGACTTGCCGGCGAAAAGGCATCCGGAAAAAGCAAATCTCCGATGATATTCAAGCCGAATTTTATGGATGCATTGTATGAAACAAAAGCAGAAGATTTAAAGTTTTTTAATTATATCTCGCGCAGGGCATAAATGAAGGAGACGGGCAAAATTCAATTATACATAGGAAACGGAAAGGGAAAGACTACCGCCGCTCTTGGTCTTGCTTTCAGAGCCATGGGAAGCGGAAAAAAAACTCTCATTCTGCAGTTTATGAAAAACGGATGTTTCAATGAGCTCAAAGCTTGTGCAGGCTGTGATGAAAAGATAGTTATTGAACAATATGGACTGAAAGAATTTTATCTGCCTGCTAAGAGCAATTATATTGAACATAGAGCTTTAGCTAAAAAGGGAATTGACAGAGCGCTTTCAATAATAGAAAATAATGAATGTAATTTACTTGTACTTGATGAAATAGTGAACGCACTTTTTTTCAATTTGATAACTTTTGAAGAAATTGAAAATATTATCCGGAACAAACCTTCAGATATGGATATGGTTCTGACCGGCAGAGAAGCTCCGGATTCGCTGATCGAATTGTGTGATCTGGTAACTGAGATGAAAGAAGTAAAACATTATTATTCTGCCGGTGAAGAACCGCGTGAAGGAATTGAGTTTTAATTTAAGTTTTTGCTCTGAAAATGGAGGCTTTATGTCAAAATCAAAAGTTTTTTTTACAGACTTGAACACCAAACCGGGAAACAATTTGACGGACAAACTGAAGCATTTGATTGTTTCTGCCGGAGCCGGTGACCTTGAATATAAGGATAAGTTTACTGCTGTTAAGATTCATTTCGGCGAATGGGGAAACCTTGCATATATACGGCCTAACTACGCACGCGTTGTAATAGATTTCATTGCCGAAAAAGGGGGAAGACCTTTTCTGACAGATGCCAATACTCTTTACGTCGGGAAAAGGGCGAATGCTGTTGATCATCTCTGGACAGCCCATGCCAACGGCTTTAATTATCTTGCGACTAACTGCAATGTAATCATTGCCGACGGATTAAAAGGAACTGAATACAGAGAAATTGAAATAAATCAAAAACATTGCAAAACTGCAAAGATCGCCAGTGCGATAGCAGATTCTGATATTATTATATCGCTTAATCATTTCAAGGGACATGAGATGACGGGTTTCGGCGGAGCATTAAAGAATCTAGGAATGGGTTCGGGTTCACGCGGAGGAAAGCTGGAAATGCATTCTGCTTCGAAACCTAAAATAGAAAAGGATAAATGTGTCTCCTGCGGTGTTTGTGTGAAGAATTGTTCTCAGAAAGCAATATCTTTTGATTCTGCTAAAAAAGCTTCAATCGATTATGATTTATGTATCGGATGCGGACAGTGTGTTGCCGTGTGTATGTTCGATTCTGCTCAGGTTGTCTGGAATGAAGGCGCTGAAACCTGCACGGAAAAAATCTCTGAATATACGCTTGCGGTTTTAAAAGACAAACAGCATTTCCATATAAATTTTGTAATGAATGTTTCACCGAATTGCGACTGCTGGGGACATAATGATGTTGCGATAGTCCGTGACATCGGAATAGCTGCTTCAAAAGATCCGGTCGCTCTTGATGCGGCATGTGCCGATATGGTTAACTCTTCCGCAATGGCAACGGGTTCTGTTTTGGAAAAAACAGGATACTCTGAAGGTAAGGATAAATTTAATCATATTTATCCTAATACAAACTGGAAGTCAGGAATCAATCATGCAGTGGAAATAGGCATTGGAAATAAAGAATATGAACTTATAAAAGTTTAACATTCTTTATTGACACGTAAAGCCGACGAGTTAGCATGACCGCGAAATTTTAAACGGATGAAAAAAATGAAAAAGTTTATTTTGCTTATTTCTCTTTCAATGCTGACATTGAATATCCTGAGTGCTCAGGCCCCGGAAGAAAATCCGGGTACTGCTGTTGTTGCTTCGGATGATTCTCCAAATGGATATTATAATCCTGAAACCGAATATTTCAATCTGAGCTATAACGCAAGAAGATACGGAAAATATATAATAACCGGAGCAACTCCTCCAATAATTCTTCTATTTGGAATCAAGGCATGGGACTGGGAAAATAACCATGATTTTTATTCAAAAGATGAGGGATGGTTCGGCCAGGGAACGGATTTCGGGGGAGCGGACAAGTGGGGTCATTTTTATGCCCATTATGTTACTCAAAGACTTCTTTTTACTCTTTATGACCATTTAGATACTTCTCCATCAGACCGCTGGGTTTACTCAATCGGAATGACTATGGGAGTCGGTTTTCTTATTGAAGTCGGTGATGGATTTTCTTCGCAGTACGGATTTTGTTTTCAGGATCTCGCAATGGATTATGCGGGTATCGCTCTTGGAGCTCTTTTAGATTACTCTCCGACTTTGGATTCGTTTCTGGGCGTTACTATAAGGTATATTCCGACAAAAGCTTTCAGAGATGAAGATAAGGGTTTGAAAAGGACTCTGACTTTTGTAAATGATTACAGCGGATATATTTATATGATGAATTTCAAGCTTGCAGGTTTTAAGCATATAGGATATGATATACCTAATTTTATGAGATATATACAGCTTGATCTTGGGTTTTACTCAAGAGATTATACTACATACGATAGAAAAGCAGGGAATAATCACGACAAGCGCCGCGGAATTTACGCTGGGGTGTCAATTAATTTTTCTGAAGTAGTAAAAGACATGTATTCCGATCATTCAAGTGTAGCCTGCAGACTTTCGCAGGTTCCGTTTAAATATTATTCAATTCCTTCCGGACCGGGACATTCATTTGGCTTGTCTAAATAAAAAAAAATTCAGAAAGAAGAGATTTGCAGTTTTAATACTATTGCTTCAAATCTCTTCTTTATCTTTTATTGGTAATATTTCTGCCGAAGAAGCAAAGCAGTTTGTGCTTTGGACTTTTGCAGATATTCAGCCGCGCAATGATGATGAAAGAGAAGATTTTGAAATAACTGTTGAAGATGTAATCAAAAACAAACTTCAGGTTGACGCGGCTGTGTGTGCGGGAGACATGGTTCAGCTTTCAAGTTCGCAGAATCATGATGATGAATGGAAGTGGTTTTATAAAACAGTTGATCCTCTTAATATAAAAAACTTTTATGAAATAATCGGAAATCATGATGCGCGCAATATTCCGTTATATTTTAAGTATACGAAAAAGCCGATGCATTATGCCGTTCGATTCGGCAATTTATTGCTGATTCTTCTTTCTGATGAAAAAAATTCTTCCGGTACTGAGATATCTGATAATGCTTTTCTTTGGTGGAAAAAGCTGGTTGAAGATAATCAATCTAATATTATTATTACTGTTACTCATTCTCATCTTGGAGGAACCGGATTTTCATATAATTATCCGAGTTACCGCAATGTAGTAGATTCAGAAAGATTTACTGAAGTTCTGAAAAAGCAGCGTGTTGATTACTGGTTATTCGGGCACACACATGTTCCTTCAACTCTGAAAGGAAAGAACCGAAAGATAAATTCTCTCGGCGGAACACATTTTATAAACATAGCGGCTATCAGAGAAGATTATTTTCTTAGTTTTGCCGAGTCAAAGTTTTTTTATTTTACTCCCGGAAGCGATGTTCTTACAATTAAAACAAGAA
Organism: Spirochaetota bacterium; assembly: GCA_023396615.1. GTDB lineage: Bacteria > Spirochaetota > UBA4802 > UBA4802 > JAFGJZ01 > JAKJGA01. The sequence goes on from JAEWVM010000246.1 coordinate 7,853, forward strand.
ATCATCGAAAGAATAGATTTATGAATTCGGTTGAAATAAAAGAGAAAATGAAAATGACTTTTATTTATGACGGAAGCGGCCCGGAATTCATAGAATTCCGGGAAAACGGAAAATGATTTAGTTGAGCCTGTCTTCTATTTCTTTTGCCATTTTAGTTATATACGGAAAGTTATTCACTTCGTCAACAAGCAGTATAACCGAAAGATTATCTTTTGAAACCGTTAGAACTCTATCCTGATTATTTCTTGAGAATTCTTCAATCTTTAGAATTTCTTTTTTTGAGCTTGTATCATCTTTAAAGAGAATGATAAAGCAGACAATGTCATCATTGTAAGGAGAAGATTCTTTTGCGATGATGGAGATGTGAATGTCTTTTACTGCTGATGGTTCTGCATCGGGATAAATGTTCTTTGTCAATTTGTTTATAGCGTTGCGGTCGAAGTTCCATGGATTTGCAAGAAGAGTTGATTTTGCAAAATTGGGAATCTTCCCGAAAATGAAACCCTCAGGAAGATCGCTTTCAGCGATTTTGATTTTTTCAACAACGCCTTTGTCGTATCCCGAGCTTGAGTTAAGCGGAAGAATTAGTGCAAAAAGAAATAGGAAAATATTTATTACCATAAAAAATTTGTTCTTCATAAAAAGCACCTCAAAAATTTTTTAAAATATCTTTGACAGATTTCATCTCCAATAAGAAAACTATGTCTGTTAGAGCTTATCGGTATTTAGAAAAAAATCTTGATAAAAATAAGAAACGAGACATAATTTTTTTATTGACTTTCGTCATCAGCAAAGTAGTCTCTCCATTACCCTATAAAAGAGAAGTTGGAGAATCGCTTTTTGCGAGTCGGGATTCTATTGTTTTCGTTTAGATATTGAATATACAATGTAGTAGGTTGATAATGCCAGAACTTCGTTCATCCCTGAAATTCATTTTAAAACGCGACGGCCGTTTGGCTGAGTTTGATCCGAAGAAGATCGCTGAAGCTGTTTTTAAAGCAGCCAGATCTGTAGGCGGAACAGACAATGAAAAATCAGAAGGTGTTACGCGTTCGGTTGTTGATATTCTTGAAATAATTTATAAAGACGGCCGGGTTCCGACTGTTGAGAATATTCAGGATCTTGTTGAAAAAATTCTGATAGAGAAGGGTCACGCTAAGGTAGCGAAGGCATATATTCTTTACAGAGATCAGCATAGAAAGATCCGTGACAGCAAAACTCTCATGAATGAGGGTCTTGATCTTATAGACAATTATCTTGACCGCAGTGACTGGAGAGTTAAAGAAAACAGCAATATGAGTTATTCCCTACAGGGGCTTAATAATCACCTTGCTTCCGCGTTAACTGCCAAGTACTGGCTTGAAAGAATTTATCCGCCTGAAATAAGAGACATTCATAATTCATGCGATGTTCATCTTCATGACTTGGGTCTTCTTTCAGCTTATTGTGTCGGCTGGGATTTAAAAGACCTTCTTCTTTCCGGTTTCGGAGGAGTTGTAGGAAAAATTGAATCAAAGGCGCCAAAGCATTTTAGAACTGCTCTCGGACAGATAGTGAATTTTTTCTATACGCTTCAGGGCGAATCAGCGGGAGCTCAGGCTTTCGCGAATTTTGACACGTTTCTTGCTCCATTTATCCGTTATGATAAACTTACGTATAAAGAAGTTAAACAGTCTTTGCAGGAATTTTTCTTTAATATGAATATTCCTACCAGAGTGGGATTTCAGACTCCGTTCACCAATGTGACTCTTGATTTGATTGTTCCTGAAAATATTAAAGATGACTACGTTGTAGTCGGCGGAAAATATCTTGATACTAAATACGGCGAGTTTCAGGAAGAAATGGATATGTTCAACGCCGCATTCTGCGAATGTCTTCTGGAAGGCGACTCAAAGAACAGAATTTTTACATTTCCGATTCCGACCTACAACATAGGTAAAAACTTTGACTGGAATAATAAGAAGCTTGATAAGCTGTGGGAAATGACTGCGAAATACGGAATTCCTTATTTTGCCAATTTCGTTAATTCAGATATGAAGCCTGAAGATGCCCGTTCTATGTGCTGCAGGCTGAGACTTGATAACCGTGAATTGCGTTCACGCGGCGGCGGACTTTTCGGCGCGAATCCGTTAACCGGAAGTATTGGTGTTGTAACAATTAACCTTCCGCGTCTTGCATATCTAACAAAAGATGAAGATAAGTTTTTCAAGCGTCTTGCCGAACTCATGGATTTGGCGAAAGAATCTCTCGAAATAAAACGAAAGGTTCTTGAGAGTTTCACTCTGAGCAATCTATATCCGTATACAAAACATTATCTTAGAGATATGTTCGAAAGAAATAAACAGTTCTGGCTGAATCATTTTTCAACCATCGGGCTTGTCGGAATGAATGAAGCTCTATGTAATCTTTTCGGAAAGGATATTTCAACAAAAGAAGGAAAAGCTTTTGCTGTAAAAGTTCTTGATTATATGAGAGAAAGGATAATGTCTTATCAGCAGGAAACCGGAAATCTGTATAATCTTGAAGCTACTCCTGCTGAAGGTGTTTCTTACAGATTTGCAAAGAATGATAAGGCTGAATTTCCTGATATAATTACATCAGGAGATAATGCTCCGTATTATACAAATTCTGTTCATCTGCCTGTAAATCATACAGATGATATTTTTGATATTCTTGACCATCAGGACGCATTGCAGGTTAAGTTTACCGGTGGAACTGTTGTTCACGCTTTTCTTGGTGAAAACATTCAGGATCCTCAGATGGCAAAGGCTCTTGTAAAGAAGATTGCGGAAAACTATCATCTTCCGTATTTCTCTTTGACTCCGACATTTTCGATTTGTCCAATTCACGGGTATATACCCGGTGCGCATAAATTTTGTCCTTATGAACACAGCAAGGAAGATTTAGAAAGATTCGGAATTGTTCTGCAGGATGAAAATGCGGAAAAAAAAATAGCGTCAATTTAAAAATGAACTATATTTGTCTCAGACCCTTTTAGGGATTGGGTTTCTATTATCAAAAAACGGGGGAAACATGGAAAAGGAAAAAAGAATTCCGGTAGAGGTTTATTCAAGGGTTGTGGGATATTTCAGACCTGTAAATCAGTGGAACAGAGGAAAACAGGAAGAATTTTCTGATAGATTGATGTATTTTCCCGAACAAGTCGAAGAAAAAATCTACGCATGAAGATCAGAGGTCTTCAGAAGACATCTCTGATTGATTATCCCGGAAAGATTTCTACGGTGATTTTTTCAGGCGGATGCAATCTGAGGTGCGGGTTTTGTCATAATTCCGAGTTGGTAAACAGCACGGAAGAAAAAAGAGGGATATCCGAAAAGGATATCTTTGCTTTTTTGTCTTCACGGAAAGGTCTTGTCGATGCGGTTGTTCTTTCGGGCGGTGAACCTCTTTTTCAAAAAGATGTAATTGAATTTATTTCTTTGCTAAAGAAGTCGGATCTTTTGGTTAAGATTGACACAAACGGTTTTTTCCCTGATAAGCTCAAAACGGCTATTGATATGGGTATTGATTATGTTGCTCTTGATATCAAGACTTCACCATCGAAATATCCTGTCATTACTGGTGTTAATGCAGATTTTGATAAAGTTAATGAGTCATTTAACTTGATAAAGAATTCGTCTGTTGATTACGAATTGAGAATGACCTGTGTTGACGGGTTTTGTTCTGATGAAGATCTGTCCGAAATAGAAAAGACCCTCGGCAGGGTAAAGAGATTTTATCTCCAGCAATTTGTTTCTGAATCTGCACTGGATCCTGCGTTTCAGGATATTCTTCCTCTTCCTTTTTCAAGGCTTCTTGAAATCAAAAAGAAAATTTCCGACTTTAGTGAAGATACTGTTATTCGCGGAATTTCCGAAGAAATTCCTGCTATTAGAGAGATGGCATCATTATCTGCTAATATCTGATCGTTTATCAAAGGAGAGCCGCTTCGGGGCAAAGCTGTACTGAAGAGGTGAACATCATCGGTAAAGACATTTGAAGCGGCTCCCGATCACAGCTTAAATTAAGCACAAAAACCGGCAAAATAAAAACTAAAACTTAATCTTAATAAGAAGAAATTTTACATTGCGGAAACCAATACTGCGCTTTGAATTTAAACGAAGCTTGATAAATAGTATAATCTATTTGGCCATGTCTCTGATTTCTTTTTTTAATTTTTCATGGTGCTCATTGACGATGGAGTCAAGTTTATCGAGAAAATTGTCACCGTATGAAGTTGATTCAGGAGAATAAAAAAGAGCCGAAGGTGAAACTTTTAGTTCTGCTGATAATGCTTCAAGCAGCTCGGCAGAAACGAATTTTTTTCCTGTCTCAATATTTCCGAGATGAACTGTTCCGACTCCGACTTTTTCAGCCAATTCTTCCTGAGTAAGTCCGAGTTTTTTTCTGTAATGCTTAAGGTTTTCCCCGAAAATTCGTTTTATGTTCATAAAATCAGCCGTGATGTATATTACTGATTTTTAGAGTAAGGTAAATAGCCTTAAAAGATGGAAAAATGTCAATAATAGCCTTTAAAGATAGGTGTAAAGGTGTATAATGTCCAAGAGAGAATTACAGTCATTAGTTCGAAAAAGCTATTGACTCCCAGCTATACGGGTTTAAACCACGGTTAACTTAAGCTTAATGTTATTTGAAATTGACCTTCGGAGATGGAGATGAATATTCCGTTTCAGTCTGCGAATTGTTTTCCGGTATATAAAAAGGATATTCCGGTTTTTGAATTAGAACAATTCTGCACTATTCCTTTTAACCAGTTCAGATTATGCGCATTTTTTGGTGTACCCGAAGGCGATTCTGTTAAAGTATACACAGTCCTTTCAGACGACAAATCCGATAAACTCTCTATTATTTCAACAATTCTAAAAAAAGATTCAGAATACAGTTCATTAACTGAGAAATTTCCTCAGTTTCATTTGTTTGAACGGGAACTTTATGAAAACTATAAAATAAAACCGGTTGGGCATCCATGGCTGAAGCCGGTAAGAAAAATCAGCGGAAATTATCCTTTTTTTAAATGTAACGGTTCAGAAACACACGAGGTTGCGGTAGGTCCTGTTCATGCGGGAGTAATAGAACCCGGCCATTTTAGATTTAATTGCGCGGGAGAAAATATTCTTTCGCTTGAAATCATGCATGGATATCAAAAACGGGGAGTCGAAAAACTATTTTTAGATGGTGATATATTTTCCAAAAGATCTCTTGCCGAATCAGTGTGCGGCGACAGTGCGGTTGCAGGGGTAAGTGCATATGCAGGTCTACTGGAATCACTCGGTAATTTGGAAATAGATCAAAAAACCCAAGTGCAAAGAGCTTTGATGCTCGAATTGGAAAGGGCTGCTTTTCATATAGGTGACTTGGGAGCAATTGCAGGTGATATAGCTTATATTTCCGGTGCGGATTTTTACGGTGCCGTAAGAACTATTGTTATAAATACTTCGCAATCATTTGGCGGAAATAGATTCGGAAGAGGATTTGTAGGAATAGGTTCTAACAGATTTTCGATTGAAAAACAATTAGCTGAAAAGGCTATAAAAAATCTTAGAAAAGTTAAAGATGATATCGACGCGATTTCTTCGGCTTTTTTTTCTGATCCTATTGTTTTATCGCGTCTTGAAGATACATGTGTTGTTGATATAAATGAAATGATTAAGCTAAATGTAGTCGGAATGGCCGCAAGATCATGCGGAATTAAACGCGATGTAAGAACGGATAATCCCTGGGGATATTACAAAGAATTGAAATTACAAACACATATTCTTGATAAAGGTGATCTTTTTTCAAGGGCATATTTGCGTTATCTTGAAGCTGTTGAATCTCTTGAAACAGCCATTAGAATATTATCAGAATATGATTTATCCGTTTGCGGAGAAGAAAAACATTTTTCTCTTCAGCCTGATTCTTTCTGTGTTTCTATGGTTGAAGCATGGAGAGGAGAACTAGCGCACATTCTTATAACTGACTCAAATGGAGAGCCACAGTTTTATAAAATTAAAGATCCCTCATTCAATAATTGGAGCGCATTGGAGCTTGCCGTGAGAGATAATGGTATCTCTGATTTTCCCGTATGTAATAAGAGTTTCAATCTGTCATATTGCGGATTTGATTTGTGAGGAAATATGTTTGATTTTCTTTATGCGAGAAAGCGTCACGGAATTCAATATGTCAGAAGTATAACCGGATCAGTTCTTGATGAAAGATTCAGAGGTTATCCTTTAATGGATGAATCAGCATCAGTTGAAGATTTATCTCATGTTGCTGAGAAGTGTCCTCTTTCTGCAATTGATTCAGACAGAATGACTCTTGATTTAGGTAAATGTAATTTTTGCGGAGCGTGTGCAGAAAAAGGAAGTAAAATTCAATTTTCAAATAAGCATAAAACCGGAACGGATTTAAGAGAAAAATTGATAATTCAGAAAGGCGATAATTTTGAATCTTTTTTTTCAAATTCGATTAATGCAAGAAAAGAAATAAAAAGACTTTTCGGCCGGTCATTAAAACTCCGTTCTGTTTCTGCCGGAGGATGTAATGCCTGCGAAATGGAACTTAATGCCTGCGGAAATGTAAATTTTGATATGGGGCGTTACGGAATTGAAGTGACGGCATCTCCACGTCACGCGGACGGAGTTGTAATTACCGGTCCGGTTTCTGTTAATATGAGTTATGCTCTTGAAGAAACTTTATCAGCTGTACCTGAACCAAAAATTGTAATAGCGATGGGAACATGTGCTATAAGCGGAGGATTGTTCGCAGAAAGCCCGGATATTGACAGAAGTTTTTTTCAAAAGCACAAAATTGATCTTTATATTCCGGGATGTCCTCCGCATCCTCTCACTTTTGTTAATGCGTTAATCCGGTTTATGGGGAAAAAGTATGAATAAGATATTTCTATCGGCTGTTCTTTTTTCGGCAGGCGGAATATTGTCTGTTATTTATCCTAAAAAGATTTCAAAACTTGTATCTTTTCTTTTGATCGTTGGGGGATCTTTAATAATACTTTTTTCTTCAATGAAATATCTTCTTTTTTCTTCCCTGACGGTAGAAAGCATGTCAGTTATGTTTTCATTTCCTTTCAAAGAAGTTATATTTAAAATGGATTCATTGTCTGCATTTTTTCTTTTGATTCTTTCATGCGGTTTTATTTTTAATTCATATTCCTCATACATGAACTCGGTGAGAAAAAAACATTCAAGCAGGTTTGATTTTTTCTTTTTGTCCATATTTTATTCAGCGATGATTTTGGCCGTTACTGTTTCTCACAGCATTGTTTTTATTTCTCTTTGGGAAATAATGACTCTTTCGTCGTTTGCTTTGATTATGCTGAATCATACACAGATTGAAGATTTTCCTTTTAAAATAAACTATCTTGCCGCTATGCATATAGGAATGTTTCTTCTTCTTGGAGCATTTCTATATATATCTGCTGATACTGCTTCTTTTCTTTTCTCAGCTCCTCATCAGTTTAAAGGACTTATGTTTATTCTTCTTTTCTGCGGTTTTGCTTTTAAGGCTGAATTTGTTCCTTTTCATCCTTGGGCCCCGCATCTATATCCTGAGATGCCCGCGCATGTTTCCGCTGCTTTTTCTGGATTTATGATGAAGCTCGGCATTTACGGAATTATGAGAACATTCATTTCATTCAGTGAAATACCTTTATGGTGCGGTTATGCTGTTTTGGGAATTTCGCTTGCGACCACTTTTTACGGAATAATCTTCGCATTTGTTCAACGTGATATTAAGCGTCTTTTAGCCTATTCAAGCATAGAGAATATGGGAATAATCGGAATAGGAATAGGTTCCGGAATAATTTCATTTCATTACGGATATACAACTGCCGGCATTTTCTCTTTTGCGGGTGCGTTGATACACGCGCTGAATCATTCAATATTTAAACCGCTTCTTTTTTATTCGGCAGAAGTTGTTGAGAATATAACCGGCACACGCGATGTTGAAAAACTCGGCGGAGTAATGAAGTACGCTCCTGTTGCGGGAACCGCTTTTTTAATTGCTTCACTTTCAATCTGCGGAATTCCGCTTTTTGCCGGATTTGCGGGAGAATTTTCAATTTATATCGGTTTACTTAAATCTATTGTAAAGAATCCTTCTGCCGGCAATGTTGTTTTCAGTGTTCTAGCTGTTTCTCTTCTTGCCTTGAGCGGAGCGATAGCTTTGATAACATTCGCTAAAGCTTTCAGTGTTATTTTTCTGGGAGAAAAAAGATCTCAGCATAAATTTGAAAAAGAATCCGCATCGTCTTACTTCCCGCTTATTGCGCTCTCTTTGATTTCATTTGTAAGCGGCATTTTTCCTCAATTTCTTGTTAAGCTAGTTTCAAAGCCTTTACTTGATATTTTCGGGATGGAATTTTATGCTTCTTTCGGATATATTTCACAGCTTTTTAAAAATCTGTCATATGTTTCGATTCTGCTCTCATCAACTATCCTTTTGATGTGTTTGATTAGATATATAATTTCAAGAAGAAAGATCGTCATTTCCGATACATGGGGATGCGGTTACGATAAACCTTCAAGCCGTATTCAATATACCGGTTTCGGTTTCTCAGAAAACTTTTCATCATCAATTTCAGGAATTATTCAGCAGAAAGACAAAAAAGCATCTGCATCCGGATTATTTCCGCGCGAAGCTTTTTTCGCTGCCCGTTTTTTTGATATATTTGAAAGTAAATTATACTATCCTCTGATGAAATACTTCAGGCAAGCCCTTGCTGTTTTTTCAAACATTCAGAGAGGAAACACTCAGATATATGTTTTATACGGATTATTTTTCGCACTTGCTGTTGTAATCTGGATTATCGCGGGAGCCTGAAATGAAAGAAATTGTTTTAAAATATGCTGTGTTTGGAATTTATATTCTCGTTTTCCCTTTTATTTATATTGGTCTTATAAATAAGCTCAAAAATATCTGGTGCGGCAGAAAAGGTGCTCCGGTTTTACAGCCGTTTTATGATTTTATTAAACTTTTAAAAAAAACAGAAGTTATAAGTTCAAAAACAACATTTGTTTTTTTCTTTGCTCCTGTTGTTTCATTCGTTGCGGTTGTTTTTGCCGCTCTGGTTGTTCCTGGGCCGTATGGAATTTCTATAATCAGCTTTGACGGAGATTATATTTTCTTCGCTTATCTTCTGAGTCTTTCAAAGTTTGTTTCAATAGCCGGAGCGATGGATACAGCAAGCAGTTTTGAGGGAATGGGTGCTGCACGTGAAGCATCTTTTACTTCATTTGTTGAACCCGCATATATGATGCTTTTGACTACTATAGTATATGTGACAGGTTTTCTTTCTTTTCAGCAAATACTTTTTGTCATACAGGGTTCGACCGGTTGGAGTTTCATTACCGGTGCGCCGATTATAGTTGCTCTGTTCATTATGCTTCTATCTGAAGGGTCAAGAATTCCGCTTGATGATCCAAAGACACATCTTGAGCTGACAATGATCCATGAGGTGATGGTTCTTGATAATTCCGGGTTGTCGCTGGCACTGATAAACTATACTTCCGGCCTTAAGATGTGTGTCATAAGTTCGATCATTGCTTCAGTGTTGATTCCACAGGAGACGGTAGGATACAGGTATATTCTTCTGTTTTTTGCGATTATCGCTGGAACGGCTCTGATTGTAGGAGCGATTGAATCAGTTTTCGCGAGAGTGAAGATGAGTCATGTTCCGCGTTTTGTTTTTACAATGGTTTCGGTTGCCATTTTCGTTATGGCGATTTCCTTTTTAAAAATTTTCAGAGGTGTAATATGAGCGCGATAGCCGCTGTTCTAATAGGGGTAAGTCTCCTTTACATTTCAACTACCGCCCGTTTGGAATCTTATATTAAAATGCTTATGCTGCAGGGAATTCTTCTTTTTATGGTCGCGGCAGGAAACGCCCATGACATTTCTTTTACTTCAATTATAATAATAGGTGTTGAAACAATTCTTTTTAAATCAATTATGATACCTTTATTTTTGCTTAAGACAATAAGAAAGAATCAGATAAAAAGCGATGTTGAGTCATATTTTTCAGGTTTCACTTCACTTTTTATTGTAACGGCAATTTTAACTCTCGGTTTTCTTTCGGCTTATCTTTCTGCTTCATCAAATGCAGTTCTTGAACCTCTTTACTTCGGAATTTCTATTTCCGCAATGCTTACAGGATTTTTTATCATCGCTACCAGAAAGAAATTGATAACGCACATTATGGGATACATGATTCTTGAAAACGGAATTTTTCTGCTTTCTCTTTCCGCTGCAAAAGAAATGCCTTTTATCGTTAATCTCGGGGTATCCATGGATATTTTTATCGGGGTTTTTCTTGCGGGCATTTTTATTAACAGAATTAAAACAAATTTTGATCAGCACGATATTGATGATATTTCAAGATTGAAGGATTGATATGTACGAATTACTTATTTATTTTCCGCTTTTGCTTGCTTTAATGTCGATTGTTCTCCGTAACAAGGCATTTTCTTTATATGTCTTGCCCATATGGTCAATAGTTCAGACTGCCATTATTTTCTTTCTTGTTTTCAGTAAATTTAATTTTCTATATCACGGAACTGAAAAGTATTTCGCAGTTGATAATTTAAGCGGATTGTTTCTAATAATTACCGGTTTTCTTTTTATCGGAAGCTCCTTTCACAGTATTGACGCTCTCAAAGAAAGAAATAAGCGGGATTCCTCATTTTATACATTCAATCTTCTTGTTTTTGTCTTTGCCGTTAATGCTCTTCTTATGAGCAAACATCTTGGTTTGATGTGGGTTTTTATTGAAGCAACAACACTTTCAGGTGCGATGCTGATCTATTTTGAAAAGAAACATTCCTCGATTGAAGCAGCTTGGAAATATATTTTTATCTGCTCAATTGGTGTTGCCTTCGCTTTTATAGGGATAATATTTCTTTCGGCCGCATCTATTCATTCAGTTGATCTTTTTTTCTCTGAGATGAATATTAACGCTCCAACGATGGATAAGACATGGCTTAAGTTCGGATATACTTTCGCTTTAATCGGATTCGGAACGAAGATGGGACTGGCTCCTGTTCACTCATGGCTTCCAGATGCTCATTCTGAGGCTGTTTGGCCTGTGTCCGCAATGCTTTCGGGAGCTCTTTTAAATGGAGCTTTTCTTGCGATAATGAAACTCACAAGAATTACCGAACTTGCAGGAATACGTTCTTTTTCATCGACACTTCTTCTTGTTATGGGAATTCTCTCAGTCTTGACAGCTGCTGTTTTTGTTCAAAAAACTAAAAATTACAAGCGATTACTTGCTTACTCCTCTATCGAAAATATGGGCATTCTCGCACTTTGTCTTTATGCCGGTGGAGGTGCTTTATTTGCGGCTCTTATCCATGCTCTTGGACATTCTTTAACAAAGGCTTCATTGTTTCTTACTACCGGAAATATTTATAGAAGGTATCACAGCAAAGAAATTTTCAAAGTAAGCGGATTGATTTCAACAGACAGGTTATCCGCAATAATATGGATAGTTTCCTTCTTTTGTATTATCGCTTCACCTCCGGGATTATTGTTTGTCAGCGAGATTCTTCTTTTTAAGGAGCTAGTACAAAAAGAATCTTATGGTCTCATTATACTTCTCTTTGTGCTATTGGCAGCTGTTGTTTACGGTGCTGCTTTTGGTCTTCTTAAAATATGTGTCGGAGAAGCTCCATTGGATGTTGACAAGACCCGTTTTTCATTAAGGAATTATATTCCTCAGATTATATTTATTTCGGCAGTAATTATTTTAGGAATATATATGCCTGCTTCTTTTAAGAGTTTTATTGACAGTGCGCTGGAGGTTGTTACGAAGTAGATGAATATTTTGAGAATAGTTCTTTTAAGTATTTTTTGAAACCATCTCTTACTGATTCCGGAGAAACTATTTCTATGTCTTTTCCCATGCTGAGAAGAATTTTATAAAGCCATTCTTCATTTTGTGCATTAAATGTGATTATGGAAAACTCAGTAGACTGTTCAATCCGGCATTGTAGAAAAAATTCAGAGATCTGGGATTCAAAGGAATGCCTGAAACTGATGGTTATTTCAGTATCCGGTTTGATGATATATTCTGACTGATATTTCTTATGTTTTCGGCAGAAGCTTTTATCTGATACTTTTATTCCGGAAATTCTTGAAAGGCGGAAAGTTCTATAATCTTTCTTATCAAGACAATATGAATAGAGATACCAAGAATATGCTTTGAAAACCAGACTGATAGGCTCAACTGTTCTTGCAGAACAATTTCCGATATAATCAGTGTAGGTGAAAGATAATAATAATTTCGAAAATATTGCCGAGTAAATGCTTCGGAAGTCGATATCAATGCTCAGTTGTGAACCCCATGGATTCATATCAATTATAATTCCATCATCGTCAAAATCGGTTTTTCTTCCATTTTCTATCATGTTAGTAAATTTATCGGCTGCACTTCTGATTCTTTCGCTTTGAATAATTCCTGATATTCCTTTCAATGCAGAAAGAACTTCAATGATGTCGTCTTCTGTGAAGAGGTGGCGTTCAAACCGGAAATTTTCCATTATACTAAAACCGCCTTCATTTCCCGGATAAGAAATTATGGGAATGCCGGCCATGTTTATTGAATCGATATCGCGATAAATAGTTCTTGTTGTGACTTCGAATCTTGATGCGAGTTCTTTTGCGCTGACTCGGTCTTTATTCAGTAAAATTACAACAATTGATAAAAGACGGTCAAGCTTCATAAAGAGCTCAGATCGAATTTTCCATCGGTAAGAACGACTGATGTTTCTATTTGTCTTTCAGGTACTCCCCAGAATTTCTTGAGAAGAAGATTTTTGCTTCTATCATCAACAAGAGAAAATCCGTTTTTCTGATAGAAACCTATTGCCCAAACTGCATCCTTCCACGTTCCGATGAGTACAGGTTTTTCAGAAGAAGAAATTAGATGTTTCAGAATAATTCCGCCGATGCCCATATTGCGTTTTGATGTCCGGACATACGCGTGGCGGATAAGCTGAACTTCTTCCTTATCCTGAATTCCCATTACACCTATAATTTCATTATCAGAAGAATAGCATGAAAAAACAACTCCGTCAGGAATCTGCGCTCGAAGTTCTGATTCGCTCATATATGGTTCATGCCATCTGTCTTCCGGAATAATCCCTTTATAGGCGGAAGCTGCATCGTTGATTATTTCATAAATATCATTGAAATCGTTGTCATTGCATTGCCTTATCATATATACCCCTTTATCACCAAATGAACGGAATTAACTTTTTTGAATTATTTTTATAAAATGCCCATCGTTCTTTAAATGTCTGCTCCAAAAGTATTTCTTCATCACGTATTCTCCAAAATAAAACAATTAGAATTAAAATAGAGAAAATAAGCGGCATATAAGTGTTAAAAATGAAAGGAATTCCTGTAAAAGTCAATAGTATTCCATAACAGACTCCGTTAAGAGATTAATCATTAATAGAATATTTGTGTAAGTACTCAAGAATAAAAAATAATTAGTTATTATTTGCAATGTGAATTAATCGTTAATTATATTTTAAAATTGACTTTTTTCATAAGATTTTATAAATATTATATTATACAAAAAGGAGAGTGCGGAAGTAAAGCCCGCAAAAAAACCATGAAGAAAAAAATCATTCTATTATTTTCGGCTTTATTGTTTTCAGCTGTTTTTCTCGATGCAGCGGTTACGATCAGATATTATAATAAAGATTCAAATACGCACGTCATGAAGGTAAAAATTTCCGGATCTTCTAAAACTGTTGAATTCGGCAGCAGCAGAACTTCTACTGTAACTATTCAGGGAGGAGATAATACCTGTGTGATCGAAACAACATGCGGAAACGTAACTGGAAAAGACGGCGCTAATATTGAGATTAAAAATGGTTGTATAAAAGTTAATTGATTTATAAAATCAGATTTTAAATAAAAAACCGAAGATTTTATCTTCGGTTTTTTATTATGTTGACCTTATTGATTCTGAAAACCATAAATTGTCTGTTGCGGAGTTCGAAATGAAAAGATTAAGAAAACCCCTGATTATTATTTCTATTGTTTTTATATTAATGAATATAATTGCATTCATGCAGTCCTATGGATTTACTCATTATGCGGGTGAAGAAAAAGATATTCCGCTTGATATTGCTTCTTTGAGTATGAAGGATAAACTCCAGACGCTTGTTTTTGGTCTAAAAAAGCCGCGCACCATAAATTTTAGTTTTCCGTCTTATGAGTACAAAACTGTAATTATAGGAAAGAATCCTAAAATTGAATGCTGGGAGTTCATTCATAAGAAGTCAAAAGGAACAGTTATTCTTTTTCACGGATACGGCGGAAAAAAATCAAATATGCTTGATCGTGCTGAAGTATTTGCTTCTGAAGGATTTTCCTTTTTGTTGGTTGATTTCATGGGAGCAGGCGGATCCGAAGGCGATAAAACTACTATTGGTTATGATGAGTCGGAACAGGTCAAACGATGCTATGATTATATTTCTAAGAAAGAGAAAAATATCATTCTTTTCGGTTTTTCGATGGGAGCAGCTGCAATTATGAAAGCTGTCAGCGATTATTCGATATCGCCTTCCTCTGTGATTCTTGAATGCCCTTTCAGTACCCTTTATCGAACTGTGTGCAATAGATTTAATCTTCTTGGTGTTCCGCAGTTTCCTATTGCCGGGATGCTTGTTTTCTGGGGTGGAATTCAGCACGGGTTTTGGGGTTTTTCTCACAATCCGTCTGATTATGCCGTGAACATGAAATCAAAAGTTTTGCTTCTTCATGGAAAACTCGATAACAGGGTCGGTCAGGATGAGATGAAACTTATCTATGATAATATTCCTTCAGAAAAATATTTATTGGAATATGATGATGCAGAACATGAAACTATCTTTTCAAGCAATCCCGGAAGATGGAAGAAAGATATATTTTCTTTTATCAAATCTTGATTTTGTTTAAAGCTTTTTACTTGACTTGATTTTTCATTTCAGAAAGAAAGAGATTATCCGACGGGGTGGCGAAAGTCTGAGATTATACCCGATGAACCTGCTGCAGGTAATTCTGCCGAAGGGAGACGGTCTTTATGATTGTTCATTCATCTCCGCCGGAAATATTTACGGCGGAGATTTTTATGTTAGCATCATTTTCGGTCATTCCAATCGGTGAGGGCGAAGAATTAAAGGAACTGGTTGCCAAAGCAGTTTCTATCATCGATAAATCGGGTCTTCCATATAAACTAGGGGCAATGCAGACTACAGTCGAAGGTTCGCAGGAAGAAGTTCTTTCTGTAATAATGAAATGCCATAATGAAATATTAAAAGAAGCACCGAGAGTTTTAACTCACATAACCATTGACGATAGAAAAGGAGCCGAAGGAAGGCTTGAAGGAAAAGTTAACGATGTAAGAAAAATTCTTGGAGACCATATCAGCCATGAATAAAAATCGAATCGGAAAACTTTCACCTGATAAAATGGAAGCCCTTATCGGGAATTCTTTCGGAAAGAAATCAAAAGATGTAATTGTCGGACCCGGCGCGGGTCTCGATGCTGCTGTTTTAAAACTTCCTGACGGTAGGGTAATGGCGATTGCCGAAGACCCGATATTTCCTGCACCAGGTCTTTCTCTTGAAACGTTCGGCTGGTTTACTGTTCATATAGGCGCCAGCGACGTTGCTGTAACCGGAATAAAGCCGCAGTTCATGACATACACTCTTCTTCTTCCTCCAGCGTTTTCCGAAGAAAATACAAAAATTATAATCGAATCAATTTCAAAAACAGCTGAAGATCTGGAAATAACAATCGTAGGCGGTCATACCGGATGGTATGGAGCAGTAACAGTTCCGACTGTCGGAGGTGTAAGTGTCTGGGGGTTTGCTGATTCGGATAAATGGATTTCTCCCGGCGGAGCAAAAGACGGAGACAGCATTCTGATGACAAAAGGACCTTCAATCGAAGCTTCATCACTGCTTGCGATATTAAAGAAAGATAAATTGAGAGGAGGGATATCAGATGAGAATATTGAAAAGCTTATCGGACGTTCAAATGAGATAACAGTCGTTAAGGATGCGCTTCTGGCTTTTGAAACAGGTGAAGTCAGTGCAATGCATGATGCGACTGAAGGCGGTGTAGTCGGCGGACTATGGGAAATGGCACGTTCATCCGGTCTTCCGGTGTTTGCGGATTTTGACAGAG
>JAEWVM010000036.1 GCA_023396615.1 Spirochaetota bacterium
GATAAATACATTGACCGCATCGGGAAATTTTTCGCGTGTCATAGATGCTGTATACGACATAGGAGTCTTTGCGTGCGAAACATACTTCTCAAACGCACTGGCATGTTTTTTTACAGCTTCCACATAAGCCGGACAACAGCTTGTTCCCATGATGCTGTCTCCGGAAGCCATGCGCTCTATAAATTCTTCCGCCTCCGTATGCGCAGTTACATCTGCGCCGAGAGCGACTTCTACAACATAATCAAAACCAATCTCACGAAGTCCTGCAGAAAGCTGTTTCATGGAAAATGGGAACTGCCCTGCTATAGCAGGCGCAATCAGCGCAGTTGTTTTACCTGAACCTGTTAACGATTTTAATACTTCGATAATCTGACTTTTTTCGACGACTGCCCCGAAAGGACAGGCTCTTATACATTTTCCGCAATGAATGCATTTAGTGTAATCTATTTCCTCCTTGCCTGAAGCATTCTTGCTGATTGCTCCTGCCGGACATGCCTCTTCACATGGAACAGGAACATATACAATCGCGTGATAAGGACACATTTTCAGGCAAAGCCCGCAGTTTACACATTTGGTTCCGTCAATATTAGCTTTTTTTTCATCGCTCGAAATCGCACCCTTGGGGCAATTTGTTATACACGGTTTGGCGACACAATTACGGCAAACTTCAGTAACATAATAATTTACCCTGACGCATGCCTTACATGCTTCATCAATAAACGAAAGTATCTGTTCATCCGGAGAAACTCTATCAAGAGCTTTTTCGGCAAAATCCGAGAGCAGACTTTCATCAACAAGCTTTTCATCCTCAAGGCCGAAACCGAGGGATGCAATTACTCTCTGTCTGATTATCTCGCGGTCTTTTTCGACGCAACAGCGGTGAGACACGGAATTGCGCGGAATGATCTTCGTTGGGATGCGATTAATTTCTTCTTTCAGCTTATTTTCAAAAAAAAGAGAAGCAACAGCAGCCATAACCTCTCTTTTTAGATATGTCATTCTGTTATCGACAAACATATTACCTCTGTGAAATATATGAAATTATTTTTTGAACAGTAGCCGAATGAATTACTTCATCGTCAATTTTTACAAAAGGCGGTTTTGAGTCCGGCGATGCGTTTTTGCACATCCCGAGACAGGCTGATCCGACTACTTCAACTTTCAACTTAATCTCATCCGGAAGAAAATCTTCGAGTTCGAGAAGAGCGGCACCGCCCAGAACATAACACGCGGTTCCCGTGCAGATAGTAATTTTAGTCTTTTCCATTTTTTCTCCTTCAGATGAACTGCAATTCTGTCTTTTTCAAATATTTATTTTCAAGATTATAAATTATTTTTTTAATGATGTTTCTTCTTATTTCAATTTCACGCGGCATGCTCGGATCCTGATGAGCTTCATTAATTCTTGTTCCTACCAGAAAATAAATGATATCATTATTCATCATAATGGCAATTGCCTCCGTCGCAGCGTTAGCTTCATCAGAATTTCTGAATTTTCCGCTTTCAAGCAGTTCAGCTATACGGCATAAAGTCAAAATACCTTCAGTGACTAGATCAATTCCTTTCATTATCGATTTCGGCGGAATATCCTTTGAAATTCTGGAAATATCAACTTCAACATCCATTTCGAGTTCACGCGAAACAATCTGAGAAGTTGTTCCTCCGCAGATTATTCTGCACCCTTTAAAGTCACGAATTCTTTCGGACATTTCACGGTCTTTTTCAGGATGCATCGAAGGGCCTGTGACCAATAACAGTTTTCTCGGCTCACGGCAGCATATCACTTCACAGGTAATATCATCATGAGCCTTATAAATATCATGGGCAAGAGCCTGAGAGACAACACTGCGGGAGAGTTTACCGGCTCCTATACCCGGATCGGATTTAACAAGCTTTTCGATATACCCGCAAGTATTCGAACTTCCCCATCCAAGCGGAGTCGAAGCGCAGCCCATACCCGCCTGAGTTACGCCGTCAGAGAAAAAAACCAAACGGTTTCCCCTTTCAAGATGCAGAGTGTAGTAATTGATGAAATTTTTTTTAGCGGGCGAACTTTTAATATCGATGCGTTCACAGTTTGTTTTTTCCGCTCCGTTTTTTGAAAGAAAAACAAATCCGGGATTGTCGTATTCAATTATATGAGCGTTTCCGTCGGGTTCAATCCTTGCAACTGTAAAAGTCGAGTAACCGATTTTTCTTTCTGAACATACCGGAAGCGTATCTATTATAATTTCAGCGCTTTTACGTATATCCATGCTGTTTAAAACAAACACAGACGCCATCTTCGCGGTCAGTGTAGCGAGAACATTCGCCTTGATTCCGCTTCCGAGACCATCGGCTAGAACCGTAACAATGCTTCCGTCATCCGAACGTGTCGAAAGAAAAACATCACCCGCGACGCTCATGCCGCTTTTATTTATCTGATGATAATCAACCTCGAAGAATAAAGACGAATCATTCATCTTCATCCTCCTTCATCTCAGATGCGTTGAAAGATTCTATAACAGAATTCAGAAGAACTTCAGTACTTGCGGCATTTTCACCGAGCAAAGCAGCGATCGTCTGAACAGTCTGAAGATTTCTGTTGATTACACTTTCGGCTTTTTCAATCACGTTTTTCTTTCTCATCATCGGACTCGTGATATCCTGAAATATTCCTCCGGCAACATGACCTTTTTCAATAAGAAAAATGCTGCAGTGATAGAATTTATTTCCGATACGGATATCTTTTTCAAAGAAATCATTTCCGGTACGTATGACATTTGAAAATATGGAACAGATATTCGCCGGAAGAATTTTTGAAAGATTCGCGTCTTCAAGACCCGGACGCGCGTTAAACATGGTATCTGCCTGTTCGATAAAAAGACGCGCGAAATTCAGATTACACTCGATGACTGATAGGGAATCATCGGCAATTACAACACCGGAAGGCATTGACTTAATAAGTGCATTCGCCTTTTTCTGAGCAAGACGGCGCATATAAGTGACACACATCGATCTTTCGGCTTTTTTATCAATTATCGCTTTGGCAAAATCGCGGCAGGAATCATATCCGCAGCCTCCGCAATTAAGCTCCTGATCTTCACGGGATTTGCCTGTAGTTTTCAAAACAGCAGCAATTTCTTCTTCGCGGTAAACATTAGTGTTAACGCAGTTCTTATCCCATCCGGCAGTTATATCTTTAAATACAGGGGTCACTATATTTTCGCGTTCGCACGCTTTCCGTAAAACGTTCATCCGTTTTGAAAGAAAGGATTCTTTTTTTCCGGCGAGAGGGCCATTGATGCAGCCTCCGCGGCAAGCCATAAGTTCAAGAACAACCGTCTTACCTTTTTTAATTCCGCCGATACTGTCGAGAACTCCGCGAACCTCGTCTACTCCCGAAAATGCCATGTAGCAGTTATCGGCATGTCTTGCTTCAGAAATCGTTCGTATCATTCCGCCTTCAACAGGATAATAATTTCCGGCACCGGCTTTACCGGTAATAAAATCAGCAGACTCCTCTTCTTTAAGATCACCGAAAAGGCTCGCAGCCTCATCAAATGAAACTGAAATCGAAATAAGTGAGGGATTTCTGTCTGCTTCAATTTTTTTCGCAATACAGGGTCCGACAAACACCACTTCACAATCTGATCCGAAAGAATCTTTGAGTTGTTTAGCGTGAGCTAGAGCCGGAGACATGATTGGAGTAAGCAGAGGAACCAGATGCGAATAGTATTTACGTATAATCTCAACCACAACAGGACAGCAGGTTGTTATATTTATTTCTTCCTGCCTGATACTGTCTTTTATTGCTGAACTCACCGATTGTGCGCCGAGAGCGGTTTCACTGACTCCGATAAATCCGCTTCGGGCGAATGAATTAATGAAGGCATTTTGAGCCGAAGAAGAAATACATGCGATATAAGAAGGCGCAACACTCGCAATCAGCTTCCGGCCTGAAGATATCATATATTTTAGGCGTACAAGATCATTGCGGACGCGCTTAGCTCCCGCCGGGCAAACCTCAACACAGCGTCCGCAGTATACACATGCTTCGGTTATAACAATTGCATGACCGTCTTCAATTTTAATTGCCTTAAACTCACAAACCCTGACGCATTTATAGCAGTCCTGGCATTCGGTTTTCTGCGTATAAACAGGAC
>JAEWVM010000060.1 GCA_023396615.1 Spirochaetota bacterium
CAGCAGCTCTCGTGAAAATCCTGATGTTTTCTGTATGAAACAATATATTTTAAAAGCGATGATTCTGTAACCTTCTTATCAGAAACATATTCGATATAAAGTGTGGCCCAGTCAGGCTGTCCGGTAACAGGACAAAGACTTCTAAGCATATTCGAATAAACTCTACTTTCATTCACCTTCGGAAGGTTTTTAATTTCCAACAGAGATGAATCATAATCATATTTATCGATATATACATCCGCGTTATCAAGAAGAACCGCATCTTCTATTTTTGTAATTACAGGGTTTATCTCATTATACTTAATAAATTCTACGATTAATCTATCAGAAATAACAGCCTTAGAAAGATCGGATAATATTGATTCTTTAACTTCTGCTTCACTTTCAAAACTCATCATAGCGAAACTGCCGAGATAAAGCTTTAATGATTTGGATTCAATAATATTTTGAGAATCAGAAGGATATATCAGTCTGAGAATTCTGTTTTCAGGCTTTCCTTTATCATTCAAATAACTGAATTCATAGGCATTCCAGACATCATAACCGCTGAACAATGTATCGATGATACCGTTTTTCTTTCTTGCGGCAGATCTTTCAATCGGAAAGAGAATTTCCGGAGAATATTCAAGATCAAAAGAGGTTTTATTTCCGAGAAGAATGCCCATTACACACTGCCGTATTTTTTTATAAATTCATCATATCCGTTTTTTCTTAAAATACATGAAGGACATGTTCCGCATCCCATTCCGAAATAATTCTTTTTGTCCGAACCGTTATAACAGGTCATTGTCTCTTTAAGAATATAATCAAGAACTCCCAAATCTTTTGCCATTTTAAACTCATCTGCTTTTGTAAGCCACATCAGCGGAGTATGGATGACCAGATTTCTTCCGCTAAGATCGGTTGAAAGATTAATCGCCACCTGCGCAGATTTAACGAATATGTCTCTGCAGTCGGCATAACCTGAATAATCAGTTTCACATATTCCTGTTACAAGATGGCGGATATTGAGAGTACTCGCCCACCCCGCAGCAACTGTCAGAAAAAGCAGATTGCGGTACGGTACAAAACTTGAAGGAACCGAGCTGTCCAACTGATGTCCTCCAGCTACGTCTCCGCCTCCGCTGAAAAGATTGGATATTACTATGTCTTTAATAAATGAAATATCGACAGTCTTAAGTTTGACTTTATTATCTGCACAAATTTTTTCTGCGACTTTTGTTTCAATAGAATGCTTCTGATTATAAAAAAATGAAATAGCATGCACATTCGCGAAATTCTGCTTAGCCCAGAACAAGCAAGTAGTAGAATCCTGACCGCCGCTCATAAGAACAAGCGCATCATCATGCCTGTAACTATTATCCATCACACTCCCCTTTTATCTGCCTGCCAAATTATCTTATGAATCTGAATTGAAATAGAAGCATCAAGTCTGTTTGATAGAATAAAATCAACTATTTCTTGAGGATTTATTCCGCCCCATTGCGGAGAAAAATATATTCTTACATCCTTATTCTTTTCACGAATCTTCTTTATTTTTTCGAAAATCCACGGCAGATCATCTCTGGCTGCAACGAACTTGATGCAGTCTTTGCTCTTAAGAACGTCAATATTTTTTTCATCAAAAGATTCTCCTGCCAGTGAAGACGGTGTCTTAACATCGCAAACAAAAACCGCATTGTCCGTGCTGAATTCAATTTTCTGAGATCCGTTAGTTTCGATTATGAAAATAACCCCCGGATATAATTTCATCAGTTCATAAATTCCGACGGCACGTTTTTTTAACAGAGGTTCTCCGCCGGTAAAAAGAATTTTCAAATTCGGATATTCTTTTGTTCGGCTATAAATAATTTTGCTTAAATCATCGAATGAAATAACCTCATTAATTTCCTCTCTGTAGGGAGTATCGCAGTAAGAGCAGTTTAAATTGCATCCTGAAAAGCGGATTATATAAACCGGATCACCGGCAAAAGGAGCCTCTCCGCTTACGCTCATAAATCTTTCACATATTTCAAAATTCATTAAAAATCGCCGGTTTCGCAATACGATGTTTTGGAGATAACATTTTCGAAAACTCTGATTTTAAAATCAAGCTTGTCATTGCCGGACTTACACTCGGAATATACCAATAATGCGATATTTTCTGCAGTAGGTTTTTCTATAATCTCATTGAGATTTTTATGATCGAGTTTATCCGTAATTTCCTTAAGATTTCCGAAATCCCACAAAATACCGCTTGAATTCATCAGAGAGGATTCACCTCTCACCCAAACCGAAACTTTCCAGGTGTGCCCGTGAAGATAAGCGCACTTGCCCGGATGATCCTTAATCAGGTGAGCTGAATCAAAAAAAGCTTCTGTATAAATAGTAAGAATCATATTCAAAACCCTGTTATTAATGCGCTAGTCACAATTGATGCAATATATTGCTTAAATTTCATAATGCCTCAGATAATACCGATTATATCATCAATATCCGAATCCGTCAACTTTCCGCATGCTCCGAAAAAATCTGAAGCTTTAGTTTTCTTTTTAATCCGTATCGATATATCAGCAAAACCGCCGTCAAAATTCTGAGGAAATGTCAGGTTTAACCCGGCATTTCTGAACCTTTCAGAAAGTGTAGCGGATTTTTCAAAAAGTGAAGACATCAAAGGATATCGAATGCGCTTAAGTTCCTGAATAAGAATATTATCATCTGAAGCATTTTCGAACACGGAAATGACTTCATCCTTTCCGGTCAATTTCAAAATATCCGAAACAAGGGCGACAGACTCACGGAAAAGCGCAAACTTAAAACCTTTTGCTATTATAAATTGTTCATAGGCAGATATTATTCCGCTGTCAAGCATCAAGATTTCATCAAGAATCTTTAAAGGAGCGTCTTTCTCGTTAAAATAATTCAAAATAGATACAGGAATAATAATATCATCAGCAGTTCTTCTGGATGCAGGAATTCCCAATTCATTCATTAAATCATTATCTGAAAAAAAATATTTACATGTTTTCAATTTTCCGGAAAAAGATAGTAAACCTGAATAATTTTTCTTTATGATTTCTTTTCTAAAATCATCACTAATACTGTCAGTTTTAATTGCGTGAAACTTCAGAATCGAAGCATCACGCATTGCCTTATAACGGTTGTGTCCGGATAAAATTCTAAAAGATGAATCTGTTCCTATCAATATGAGAGGACTTGCGAGTCCGCTTCTTTTTATTGAAAGAGAAAGAAGCTGATTATAAGGCTTGGAGATTTTATATTCTTCGTCATAAATAACATCATTAATACCGGCCTCAAACATCAATAACTCCCTGTAACAAAGTGTTCAATTCTTCTTCATTGACTACTCGGACTTTTGAAAGCTTCTCAAGCGCTGAATTTGCTCCTTCGGTAAAAGGCGCAGTTGTGATGAAAATACCGATTCTTGCCTTATTGTCATTGATGGCCTGTGCAAAATTACGCAAAGGTATTTCGCCGATTTTAGTTTTACGCCATCTTCTAACCCATACCAGACATTTGTTTCCGGTAGAACGTTCAACCGCCAGAATATCTACTCCGTCATTTTCCTTATATGTCGTCAAGAATTCTGTTACCCGGAATCCAAGTTTTTCGAGAATTCTTCCTGAAACTATTCTAAATTTTTCTCCATCCAGAGTGCAGTATTTTTCGGTAAGATTGTCGACCAGTGTAAAATCCGAACCCTCTGAATATTTCTCAGATGAAGATTTGGCAATTGAAGATATTGATCTCAAATCAAATTTATTTTCTGCTTTGAGGCCGCAGATATTCCAAAGAAAATTCTGAGGAAAAGCTTCTTCAAGCCATGTAGTTGTTCTTTCAAAAACAGAATTCTCTCCCTTCTGGAGTCCTGAAGAATCATTCATTTCTTTTCTCAGTTCATTAATATATGCCTGAATATTTTTATAATTTCTGTCAATTTCGGCAAGCTTATTCCAGTAATCATATGCCTTGTTTGCCTGCTCATCAAAAAGACATGCAAATCCGAGATCATAAAGAACTGTAAGTTCTTCTTCCTTCATTGAATTTTTTTTACAATAATTCAAAAGTGCTTCAAATTTTGAAACTGCTTCTTTATACTTTTTTAAATGACAGTGAAGAACAGCATCTAAGCGCATCAGGACGAATAAAATGGAAGAATCCGATATCTTAGCCACTAGCTTTTCAACTAAAGTCTGCGCTTTTTTAAAATCACGTTTACGCCTTTGTGCAAAAGCCATTGCAAGAGAAGCTATATCCGATTCTGGATTTTTTTCCATAGAGGTCTTAAAATAACCTATCGCATCCGCTGTTTTCTGATTCTGATAAGAACACATGCCTGCTCCGAAAGCGGTTTCAAAATCAGGCTGTTTCGCCCGGACGAGAAGATCGAAATAACGCTGGGAAATTTCATATTCTTCCTGGCCTAAAGCTATAAAAGCGCAATAATAGAGTGAATCATAATCGGATGTTTCATATTTCTGAATATCGGAGTAATACCTGAATGAATTTTCGAGGTCACCGCGGCTCAAAAAAATCTTTGCGAGATTTTTCTCAACCTTAAGCTTTACAACTTCAAGATTGAATTTATTAATTTCTAAAACCTGAGTATAATGTTTTGCAGCATCATCATATTCTCCAAGGGACATATGAATCTCTGCAAGACGGAAATGGGAAACAAAATCGAAAGGATTAGCATCAATTAGTTTACGGTATTCGTAAACTGCATCGCGTATGCGGTTTGTTTTAATGTATTCTTCGGCTCTTTTTGCAGGATCAAGTTTTTTGGACAGAAAACGGCTGTAATAAATATAACCGCCAAGAACAATAACCGCGCCTATAAAGAAAAAAAACATCATAAAAGCGTCCGTCCCGGCGGCATACTACTATTCTGAAAAAGCCTGCAGTGCAGCTTCCTCCGAATCATATATGTCGAACATTTCCATAAGCTCAACAACTTCAAAAATCTTTTTAACTGCGGTGTTGATATTGCAAAGCTTAAGTTTCTTTTTATTGTCTTTTAAAATTCTCATAGTTGAAACGAATATCCTAAGTCCCGAACTGCTCATATATTCGACTTCTTCAAGATTCAAAAGAAGATGGCATTCAGGCTCTTCTTTTATTATCTGGTTTATTCCTTTTTCAATATCGGCTGACAAATGAACGTCTAGTCTGCCGTTAAGATATATTACAATTACATTACCAACTTTGTTAGTCTTCAAGCCCATAAATCCTCCGAAACTGTACACGCAAAATTATATTCACATTATAAGCATTATTTCAAGCAAATATTTTCATTCTACTCCCATTGCCGCATCTTTCTT
>JAEWVM010000065.1 GCA_023396615.1 Spirochaetota bacterium
AAATAACTCAAACGATATTAAAACCGACGTCACAGGTGAATTAAAACCATTTAGAATATCAATTCCTCTTTTAATTATTTTGTGGCTTTTGACATTAGGATTATTTCAATTTTTCTGGTTTTATAAACATTGGATTTATCTTAAGAAAAAAGATAAAAACAATTATTATCCATTTCTAATAATTGCTCTCTTGTTTTCCGGAGCTTTTAATTTTCTTTTATTTCAAAGATATTACAAGATTCTCGATCCTGAAAATTCAAATTATTACTACCTATCTATACTTTTCCCTCTTTTGAACATAATAATGCTATTATTGTCTTTACAATTTCAGATATTTCCTTATCAACCCTTTATATTCTTAATCGGATTTATTAATTTTATTCATTTGCAGCTATTAATAAACAAAAGCAGAAGCTAATAACTATTTCTTGTTAAAAAACTTCTGCGCGATGTTATTCTTAAAGAAAGCGTCGAAACCGTAAATTATAATATTTTTTGATGAAGCGTAAGCAAGACAATCGTCGCTGAACATGGGAGCAATTATTACGATTTTATCGATATTATGATACCTCGCACGTGAAATATAATTGTTTATAGCAGCCTCATTTACTGGTGATGTAATCCTTGTTGAAAAAACAATATATTCCCCGAACATATGAGAATCTCTTTTGCTGGAACAATTATAGCAGACAAGCCGGTCATCTTTAAACAAAATACTCTTGATATTATAATCAAGATGCGACAAGAGGCTTTGTGAAAGAGAATCAAACATATTGGAAGGCATTGAAAGAATTTTTGAAATAAGTTTATCCTGACCTATATTCTTATAGAAAAACAGTTTATCCTGAGAATCCTTATAATGAGGGCTCGAATCCTTAACCGAATTCCATTTTTTTACTGCACTCTCAATACTTCCCGCTGCCTCCAAAGCTTCAGCATAATAAAAATTAAATTCAGAAAAATACAAATCTTCTTCATTCACTTTTATATCAGCTTCTTCGAAAACAGAAAGAGCCTGAAGAATATTTCCAAGAGACAGATTAATTTTTGCTTTCAGAAGTTCCTTTTCCGTTTCGCCTTCTTCGAGGTCATGTACATTTTCAACCCTTTCAAGCGCCCTGTCAAATTGCCCTGAAGCAAAATATATTTTGGCAAGATAAAGATTGATTTCTCCGGAGTAATAATTCTTTCTTTCGGCTTCAAGAAAACGGCTTTCCGCAGACGGATAATCCTTAGCCCTGAATGAAATTACACCAAGAGTAAAAGGAAATTCTCCATCGGCAGGATAAAGATCACTTCCTTCTTTGCATAACTTCTTAGCTTCGGCAAAATATCCTGACTCGAGCTGCATTTTGATAGCAGTCTTAAGAATTGATGAAGGCATTGCCCATTTTCTACTCATTGTGTTGAACTGTTCCATAGCCTTTTCAACATTACCGAGAAGAAGATAAATGCGCGCCAGCATTTCCCTTACATCCTGTTCCATTATCTCAGGGGTATATCTGTCATATTTCAGCATATCCTGAAGTGTCATCAAGGCAAGTATGAAGTGCTTTTTATCATAATTATATTTAGAAACAAGCCAGTTTGCTTCCGTATTTGTTTTATCAAGATTAAGAACAGCATTCAAGATACTGACGGCCTTTTCATCATTTACGCTAAGAAGATCCTTCGCTTTTTGAATGCGCTTGGGAATCGCATGCATCCTGAATAAATGAAACAAGTATATTATTCCGAGAAAGAAACCGGCTGTTACAAAAATGATAAGAAGATTTATTTCCATATTATCTTATTCTCTTCAATTGGGTCGTAATTCCTGTTATAGCATTTTTAAGATAATCTTTTGCGGCATTTTCATATATAGGGAAATTGAGCTCCCCAGAAGTGAACAATTCTCCGGCAAAATAAATCTCGGCAGAATAATTTTCTGTATCATATAGAAATTTGTTCTCAGAAAGAGCCGACGAATAGCGTTTTAATGCAGTCTGATAATCTATCTTGTTTTTAACCTGCATAAAAGAAAAGAGAACATCTCCGGATTTATCAAAATACCACGGCTCATAATTTCGCGAAATGTCTGCAAGAAGAAAGGAAACTTTCTTTGAAATGTCCTTATCAGCAGCAGAAAATGTTCCTTTCTTAAGTTTGATTTTTCCGATTTTTACAGCAAATAGAGAAAGATTAAGATCAAACCTTTTGCAGTAATTTAATACCAATTGAGCATTAGAATAAATGACTGCACTGCTTTTAATCGTATCTGACAATCCCTTGAGAGACAGATGATAATTTATAATTATATTATTCATAAATATGCTGATTGATGACTTGAGATAATGGTATGACGCAAAAGAAAACATAAAGCCTATTGCAATATAAAGAGGTATCTGAACAGGCCGTTCTATGGTGCTTGAAGAAATTCTATCAATCAGAAAAACTGCAAGAGCATATACCCCCGCACTTGCGATAAACATCCCGTAATTAACAGAACGCTTATTTAATGTATTGAAATCTTTAGCAGTATTTTTTTTTACTTTCGCGATGAGAATATATGTAAAAAGAAAGAAAGCTCCGACAAGATATAATATTTCACGCAAACCGGCATGAAATACAAAATTCTGCATTGATCCCGTAAAATATAAAATCGCAGTTGAAAGAGCAAAAATGAAAGAAAACAGAAAAAATGATATTATAATACATGACACATAAAATGTTTTTATACCGCCCATGCTCTCCTCGATAGAACATTTACAATAACCCAGCATTATGTTTTTTTCAAAGCTTTTTTAACCTTGACTCAAAAAAATAGAACTTATCTGATAATCTTATGAACAGCAGTGATGACAAACTGAAACAATACCTGTTTATTTTCGGGCTGTCCGAAAATTATTCAAGAGATGAACTCCGTTCTGCATACGCAACACTTGCAAGACTTAATCATCCTGATAAAAACCCGGGCGCCGATTCTCTCGCCAAGATGGTAATCATCAATGAAGCTTATTCTTTTCTCAAAAATTCATTCTCTGAAACAACATCTGCCGTAGAAGAAAAAAGTGAAATTGATCCATCATACACAATCTATAAATCAGGTTTTTCGATAATGAAACAGGCCTTTGACGAATATTTTGGAGAAACAAGACCGAAAATAAACGTCGGAGACAGAAAACTTCTCGCGGAGAGACTCCGAAACGCTAAAACCAGTTTTTCGGAGCTTGTTACAAAATATCCCCAAAGTAACTGGACAAGCGACGCAATTGACAAGATTTTCAGCATCAACAAATGGCTTGATTAATTTGCAGGATAATTCTTGACAAAGAATGCCCCGTTCATAAATTGGTGGCAAATTGCCCTGTGGTGTAATTGGCAACACATCTGATTCTGGATCAGAAATGTCTAGGTTCGAACCCTAGCAGGGCAGATAACTCAAAAAAATTGCTTAACAGGACGGCTCATTCAGAACCGTCCTGTTTTGTTTATAGCATTTTTCTGATTTCCATGACAGCATCTACCATATTCTTCAGACTCGGTTTGACCTCTTCCCATTTGCGCGTCTTGAGCCCGCAATCAGGATTTATCCAGAGCCTTTCAGCAGGAATTACTTTTATGAGCATTTTTATCTGCTGTACAAGTTCCTCCAGTGAAGGAATTCGCGGAGAATGAATATCATAAACTCCGGGACCGATTTCGTTCTTGTATCCTCTTTCAGCAAAAACATTCAGTAGCTTGTTTCCGCTTCTTGATGTTTCTATTGTAATTACGTCGGCATCCATTTTTTCAAGAGTACCGATTATACTGTTGAAATCGCTGTAGCACATATGCGTGTGAATCTGCGTTTCTTTTTCAGCAGAACTTACAGCACGCTTAAACGATTCAACCGCCCACTTTTCGTAAAGTTTTACTTTTTCTTTTCTTAGAGGATAGCCTTCCTTGAAGGCAGCTTCATCGACCTGAATAATTTTAATTCCAGCGGACTGAAGATCCGAAACTTCACGGCATATCGCTGAAGCTATCTGGGAGCAAACGGCTGAACGATCAATATCATTCCGCACGAATGACCAGTTTAATATTGTGACCGGACCTGTGAGCATTCCTTTCATTACTTTTTTGGTACAGCTCTGCGCGTAAGAAATAATATCCACAGTCATGGGTTTATGCCTTGATACGTTTCCGTAAATTACAGGAGGTTTAACGCATCTGCTTCCGTAACTCTGAACCCATCCGTTTTGCGTAAAAACAAATCCTTCCATCTGCTCGCCGAAATACTCAACCATATCATTGCGCTCAGGTTCACCGTGAACAAGAACATCAAGCCCGGATTCTTCCTGAAATTTTACGCATTCGGAAATATAATTTTTTATTCCTTCTTCATAGTCTTTATGAGAGATTCTTTTTGCTTTATAGTCATTTCTCAGCTTTCTGATTTCGGCGGTCTGCGGAAAGCTTCCTATAGTTGTTGTAGGAAGAACCGGCAGATTAAGAATTTTTTTCTGCGCTGATATTCTTTCAGCAAAAGTAAAAGATCTTTCATCTTTGAGTTCATCAGATTCTGCACTTAAAGTAGTTTTAAGAAACTCAATTTTTGATTTTATAATGTCGCCGTTTGTTTTCAGCTTCAATATAGAAGAATCCGAATCAGGATAATCAAAAACAGCCGCAGTATCTGAAACTTCGTGTAGTTTCTCTTTCGCGAATGCCATCCATTCTTTTATGCGAGAATCAAGCTTTTCTTCATATTCAAGAGAATACGGAACATGAAGAAGAGAACAGCTCGTTGAAACTATTATATTTTCTTTCGGAACATATCTTTCAATTTCTTTCAACAAATGATAATTCTTAGAATAATCCGATCTCCAGATATTACGTCCGTCAATAATACCGGCAATGAGTCTTTTGCCGTTCAAATCGCGGAGGCAGTTTTGATTTTCTTTTCCGTAAACAAAATCAAGACCAATCGCATATAAAGGAACATCCTTCAAAGCCGCAACTGTTTCTGATGCATGGTCAAAATAAGCAACAAGAATTATTTTGACATCAGCACTGACGGATGAAAGATCCTGATAAGTCTGCTTAATCAAAGACAGAACTTCCGGTGAAGGATCTTTTACTGAGAGAGGTTCATCAAGCTGAAGATATACTTCTTCATCAAGCTCTGAAATCTTTTTAATAAGCTCTTTGTAAAGAGGAATGATCTTATCCAGCAGTTTAAAATTATCACTGCCGTCCGTAGTCTTTGCCAGACCGAGAAAACTCAAAGGTCCGATGATGTTGATTTTTGTTTTAATTCCGGCCGATTTGGCTTCCGCATACTCAGAAATGATTTTTTGCGGATTAAGGCTGAAAACAGTCTCCGCCGATAGCTCGGGAACAATATAGTGGTAGTTTGTGTTCATCCACTTTGTCATTTCCATCGCCGTAGAGCTTGCGTTTCCTCTTGCCATCGCAAAATATCTTTCGACAGGATCTAAAATTTCAGCAAACCGTTCAGGAACAGCATTCAGCATAACGCACATGTCGAGCATCTGGTCATAATAGCTGAAATCATTACTGCTGATGAAATCGATTCCGGCATCTTTCTGATAATTCCAATGCCTTTTTCTGAGCTGTGAAGCAATTGCCTCGAGTGAAGAGAATTCGGTTTTTTTATCCCAGAATTCTTCCAGAGCTTTTTTAAGCTCGCGTTTTTCTCCAATGCGCGGGAACCCCGTCACAAAGGATTTAATCCTTTTAGTCTGCATCTTTCCTCCTTTTTGCTGACGCGACAAAAACTTGGCAATTGTATGGTAATCGGACTCCGGGGATGATCCCCGTTACCGTAGCGCGACTGTGTCCGGTTCTCACGGACTTCCCCATTGCTACAATTGTTAAGTCAATCAGAGATGCGCCGCATTCTTTGTCCAGCAATAATCCGGGAGAAGACGGCGCGTTAAAACTACTGCTGCAATCTTCTCCGTTTAAGCTTCATCAGACCAAGAACAATAACAAGAACAGAAATAAGTGCAAAAGCTCCCGGTTCAGGAGAATTATACGTTTCGGCATACTCATTATCAAGAATTTCTTTTTCTTTATTTTCGAGTTCCTTCCATTGACTATCATTTTCAACTACAATGTAAGAAGTGCTTGAAGTAATGATTCCGGATTTTCTTGAACTTTCAATTAGACTCTTGAAAACTTCTCCGTCAGAATTACCTTTTATTTTATCTTCGGAATAAAGATCGAATGCGGTTTTTATTATTCCATCTGCTTTTTCAGCATACAATTTACGGAAATTTCCTTTTGTATCAGTATAAGAAATAGAATCGAATGTATTTTTTTCAGCGAAATATAATATTGAATCATCACCTGGAAAGACGGAGCTCTCTCCGTTTCCGAAAAATACATGGCGAACTCCCTTAGCTGATTTCTCAATTTCAGAAAGAAAGATCATTCCATTGGAAGTGAGATAAAACCCTTTTGCATCAGGCGGAAGTATGGCTGAAATGCTTTCATACTCCGAGAGAATTTTCTCAGTTGAAGGAGTAACTATCGCAAAAACAGGGTATTCACTTTCTGATAATTCATATCTGGATGAAATCGTATGAATTGCTTTTTTATAAAAGAAGCCTCCTCTTTTTCCATTTTTAATAAATGATTCTTTCTTTTTTATTACATCGTTTAAACGGCTGACAGAATTAAGTTTTCCTTCATTTACAATGTAATTAACAAAACAGACGCTTACGGATTCAATTTCCGGGTTTTTCCGTTTAACATAATCAGCCGTCGAAATAATATCATGTTTACTTATGGTTGAATCTTTTGATATATCCGCAATTATATAAAGAACAGATTTGCGCTTTTCAGTTTTGATATTTTTCGCAATTGATTCCGGAATATAAAATACAGATCCGAAATCATTTTCAGTTTTCAGAAGTTTAGGTTCTGATATTGAATTAAATTTTACCGTTTCTTCCTGCAAAAAATGATTATCTGAAGTTCCCATCTGACATAGAAATTTAATCTTCGAAAATGAACCTTTCGGGCAAATAAATTCTATAATACATTCTCTTTTCTCATTTTCACGAAAAGGAAAAACATCAAATCTCAATTCATTATCAGATAGATAATAAATGACTGCCGGATCCTGCGCACGTCTTTTAATTTCATTAAAGACCCAGATAGAACTCGTCTTTTCATATATACGTCCCTGTTCGAATTTCTCTCCGATTTTAAGTTTAAGTCCTGATACAAAAACACCGTCCGGAATTATAATTTTTCCGCGAAAACCGTCATTCCGGGATTCTCCTGTTAATTCCTTCATTTTAATTTTTACTGCATGTCTTTCAGCACTTCCTTCAACAGAAGAAAATATTTTATCTACGGATTCTATTGAAGCATCAGAAAGAATATTCTCTTTGTTTAAAGTTAATGAATCTCTGACATTATACGCACGGCTTCCAAAAACAGCAAAATCTTTTATTCCCTTTATTTTTTCTAAAACATTGTAAGCAGAATCTCCGTAAAAAACTTCGAATATCTCATCCATTCTGTTCTGGGGCAGAGTTTTTTTTGAAACCTGTACAGCAATTGAGGAAAGAACAGGAAGACCCCTACCTGTTTTATCCCTATACATATTTGACAATGAATCCTTTACCATAAACAAAGGATACTTCAATTCTTCAGTTGATTTATCGTTGAGAACATATTTTGAAGCATTCTGAAGAACTTTGTATTCAATGTATTTTTTCGCCGCATAAAATGAGGGCAGAACAAGAATTAAAGCAGTCACAAGAGCTATGGTCTTCATTTTTCCGAATACTGGACAATATAAAAGGAAGTCTTTCCTTAGTTTTGAGATATGAAGTATGAGAAGAAATGACGGAGACAGAATAACAATTCCTATTCCGAATAAGAGAATCAAAAGAAATGAAAATGGAATTGCCGGGGCAAGTATTATAAAAAAATAAACTACAAACGGAAGAAGAGCAACTCTGACTGCAGATAAACAGATGTTGATTTTTTTATTTGCAGTTTCAGGAATTGAAACAGCCAAGGCATTTATGAATGTCAGAAGATATATTCCGGGATATTGAAAATTGCCGGGAAAAGGAATTATTAAATTCAACAGAAGTCCGGCAAACGGCAGAAAGAATCCTGCAACTATTCCTACAATAATATTTCTTTGAAGTTTGTACTTTTCCGTCTTCATTACTACAAAAGAGAAAATACGCACGAAAACAATTAAAGAGGAAAGAGAACACACACAGAATATAAAAAAGAAACTTATACCTATCAGTTTAGAAAACGAAGAATAGAAAATTCCGAAAAATGCCGAAAGAACTCCTAAAACTCCAAACCAGAACAATGGAAAAAGAATTCCCGAAATAGAAACGACAACAATTTCCTTAACCGAACTCTTTTCTATCCTCCACATCGAAACTGACAAGAGCGGATAAACTACGGCAGAAGCCATACATGCAAACTGAAGATATAGCAGATGCTCTTCAATTATGAGTTTGGAAGAAACCCTGCCTATTATCTCATAAATCTCGAGATAATAGAATGCCATAAAAGCACAGGCTGACAAGAGAAGTAATACGTTTAAAACAACCGGAACATAAGCTTTTCTCTCTTTCTTTAAAACTGATTCTCTGAAAATGATTGTAGAAATCAAAAACGGCAAAAGCTGCAAAAGAAAACTTGCAACAATCACTTTGATATTTAAGCCGGAGAATTCATTATTTGATGACACATAAAAGGAATTCGCATTTACAGCAAAAAGGAATAATTGAGGAAGTAAAAGAAATAGAGCCGCAAACAATTTTCCTGAAATAAATCTTTTTAAATCAATCAATGATATATTCTTTCTCATTTGAAATTCTCCCGTATATTTTATAAATAAGAAGTAACGCCGGAATAAAAATCATCATTCCGACAGACATGTGAATGATAGAATAGAACGAACTGCTTATATACTTGCCGGCAAAAGACGAAGCGTATAATGCAGAAACTATTCGTATTGAATTTACTGCAATGCAGACAATCCATACGGGCAGAGCCAGAAGAATCTGGGATAAAACCGTTTCTATAAATGAAAGCTTTTTGAATCTCAGATAAAAGATCATACTGAATGCAATGACAAAGAAGCTGAAACCGCTGCACGAATCTATAAGACGAACAGTGCCCAAAGAAGTATGTATGACATTAAACCCGCCTTCTTCAGTCATCGGAGACATGAAGTAAACCGAAGATAGAATCCCCGACGGCACAAGAAACAGACTGTTAACAATATCCGGATAAATTTTACCTATTGTATTAAGAATAAAAAATAAGGATACTGCCGATATCATTTTTCTGCTTCGGTAAAGATTTCTGATTATACAAATAACTTTCCATAGAAAATTATCCAAGATAGAATTTTCACCTCTCATTTCTCCTCCTGAAATTTTGCTGAAAATATAATTCGGGATTAAAACTAAGGGTTAGTGTGAAAAAACTATGAAAAGAGAGTGAAGCGGTTATGAAGACTATTGATGATTCGTGATCACTTTTATGATTTTTTGAACTTGACTTGTCTACGCAAATACAATTAAACCAATCTACGTAGAATCATCAACTATTACATTATTTCTTAAAAGGAGATTATATACTAATGTCAAAATACATCTGCCTTTTCTTGATTTTATTTACTCTATTCTCATGCTCTAATCGAGAAAAGAGCGATTCACATAATAAAGATTTATTTTCCAGAACCGATATATCCAAAACTGCATATTTAGATATTGAATTTAATAATCCGGACGAATTGAGAAGCAATGTTTACAAAAAACTGCCTGATTTTAATGCCATGATTATTTCTGAATCATGGAGCAACAGAGGAAAATCTGATGAAAACGGCAATATGACTATATTTATCCCTTCATCGTCTTTTCTAGACATGATTGAATGGATAAAAAACAGCTATCCTATAGATTCCATCGATATGAGAGCCTCAGAGTTTGATATTATTTCATATAAAAAAGAAGCAAATAAAAAGAATCTCATAGATAAGAGTATTGTTTATTCAGAAATACATTTAAGTGTTACTAAAACCAAAAATTTAGTTGGATATTTCATTACAGGATGCGAAAGTGCTAAAACCGCTCTTGGATACAGTTTGCAGACAATAGTCCCGGTAATTCTTTTTCTCCTTCCATATGCATTATTAATTATAAGCATTATTCTAATAATCAAATTTATTTTACGGAAGCAGAAAAGAAAAAATTCCAAGTAAATGAATTATCAAAGCGGCATTTCCTTATCAGCGGTTTACTTTATTCTGGTTATATTTCTTGTTTTCGATAAAAAAGACATAGGGATAATCAAAAATATATTAGGGAAGCAGTAGAAACGGTTAAACGTTGCCTCTGCTTCCCTTTTTTCTTACTTGCTTAAACCAAGAGCCTTGTCAATTCGTATCTTGTTAACGGACAGAATCTCTCCGGTTTCAACTCGATACATCTTAATAAAGAGCTCATAATAACCGTTTTTCAAATAGAGATTACTTCCGATCAGAATTTTAGCTCCGAGCATCTTGCCGAGTTTTACGGCGCTTTCTTCTGAAGTTATTCCCGTATTCTGAAGCTCAATCTCTTCAAGAATCTTCTGCAGATTCTTTCTTTCAACAAGCTTAAAAAATTTATTTTCCGCGAGTGAAATATTAGCCTGCTCTGTGAAGTATTCCGCGTTTGCTGAATTCTTCTTATCTGAAGATATTACCGGAAGAAGACTCACCGGAGTTGCCGGATCAATCTTTATGGTCGAATAATCTACAAGCTGAGAAACTGCCATATCAAAAAGTTTCTTTAATGTATCTTCGTTCTTCTCAGATTCAATCTTTTTTGCTTCGATATATTCTTCATCCTTTTCAATCGGTTTATCCGACAGATTTGAAAGTTCCTCTTTAGCGAATTTGATAATTATCGCTTCGAGTTTATCCGTCTGAAAATTTGCGCCTGTGTGATGACTTACGCTTCCTTCCTTTCCGCCTTCACTCTCGCCTTTTTCTCCGTAAGTTAGAAAAATATACTTACCGTAGGTGTACTGCGAAATCTGTCTGAGCACATATTCTCCGTCGAGATCAAGTCCGCCTGTTCCCACCGAAAATATCTTAACCCCCTTCTTTCTGGCTTCCCGAACCGCATCGACATAAGAGAACTTCTGTTCATAATTAAGATGCGGAGCCGCATCAGTAATCGCATAAATCAGACGTATTCCATTTTTGTTCCATTCAATCTTATTCACAGCATCATCAAGCGCGCTCTGAAGATCTTCGGGAGTATCACCACCGCCGTTCGCTTCAACTTTCGCAAGTTCATTCTGGAATGCATCAAGATCATCGGTAAGCGGAATAACTTTCGTCACATAATCATCACCCCTGTCGCGGTAAAGGACCAT
The DNA here is from genome assembly GCA_023396615.1 of Spirochaetota bacterium. Lineage (GTDB taxonomy): Bacteria > Spirochaetota > UBA4802 > UBA4802 > JAFGJZ01 > JAKJGA01. Next base: position 11,407 of record JAEWVM010000065.1, read on the forward strand.
TCCGAAACGGATTTCCGGCTTCGCGGACATGGAAGCGAGATTATTATTTATGATTTCAATTGTTTGCTTTAATCGCGCGATTTCTTCTCCCATACTGCCTGTAGTATCCATGATAAAAAGAAGATCGAGCGGAATACGTTTCTGGGAAATGCGTTTGGCATCAAGCTTTACGTTTATATCACGGCTTCCCTTCCTCGATATTGTAATATTCTTTTTGCTCTGAGCGTAAATCACCTCGCAGTTATAAGAAGCTGCATTATTTTGATGCTCTGACGGAAAAAAGAGAAAGCTTCCGTCTGAATACGTTTTACCAGAAGCTATTTCTTTTGATCCGGATTTTATCTTAACAATAGCATTCGCCACAGATTTTCCTTCGGAGTCGCTCACCCGGATGATGATGCGCTCGGAAACGTTGATTGGAAAATGCTTCGCAGTTTTATACTGATCAAGAAAATTTATAAAATAGCCGTACTGTTTATTGTCATCGGAAAATGAAGCCTTCAGCCCGGAAGCAGAAGCTCCGCCGTTTTTTCTTGTAGGAGAAACTTCTGAACGAGAACTTTCCGGCGATGATTTTTTTAGTTCCGCAGAATAATCTTTATCCATAGTCTTAGGTTCGGAAGGAATTATTAAACCGCTGTCCTCCGCGCCGGTTCTGCCTCCGCTGACTTCAAGCTCTTCGGTCTTTTCAGTTTTACCTTTTCCGAAATCGCCTTTTGAAGCAGAATCATCAGCCCTGTCTGGAGATTTGACTGCCGTACCTCCGGCACATGCACATATTAATGCCGAAATAAAACATAACGCAAACACGGTTTTTCTCATATATCCTCCGGAGAAATTTTCATAACGATTATTAACATTTTATTATGCCAGTTAATAATAATCAATAAGAAATATGTGATTTCATATATTGAAATCGAGAGTAAATACGGTTCCCTGACGGCGGTCAAAGCTTATGTTGCCTTTCAGCTGAACGGCGAGCATATTTACCAGCCTCAGGCCGAAACCTGATGCTGGACCGGAGGACACTGATTCCGGCATGCCCACTCCGTTGTCCTCTATGCATAAAGTCACGCGGTTATTCTCTCTGGTGACTGATACTGTAATCTTACCGCTCTGCTGATCGATGAAAGCGTATTTCATTATATTTGTAATGATTTCGTTCGTGATGATTCCGATGACCTGCAGTATTTTCGCATCGATAATGAAATCGTCTATATGTTTCTCTACGGTGACTTCATAACTCTTGGGGAAATTACTGATTATTTCGTCGATTAGAACCGGGAGGTATCCCGCAATCGACATCGAATTGAAATTTTCTGATACATACAGTTTATCGTAGAGCAGCACCATGCTGTGAATTCTGTTCTGTGCTTCCTTGAGAGCCTCAATCGCCGACGGTTCCTTCAGAGATGAAGCCTGAAGTGAAAGGAGTGCTATAAGCGTACTCATGTAATTTCTTACACGATGGTGTGCTTCTTTAAGTATCAGTTCTTTTTCCGCAAGCAGCCCCCTAATCTCATCTTCGGCGCGTTTGAAGCTAGTCACATCATGAAAGTGATATATCCGGCCGTAATTTCTTCCGTCCGGTCCCGGAACGGGTGATGAATGTCTATGCAGAACGGTGCCGTCAACGAGCTCAAGCTGGTCAATGTTGATCTGCATCGGGTTTTTTCTCTGGATCTCAATTTCGTCGATGAACTGTTTCGGATTTTTAGTCATCGACATAACATGAGCTACCTGACGTGAACCGTTCGGATCAGAAACCACTTCGGCAGGGATTTTCCATAGTTCAACTGTGCGGTTGTTCTGAAGTATCTTCTGACCTTTGAGATCGACAACAAGAATGCCGTCAGCGGATGAATTCGCGACCGCTTCGAGAAACATAAGTCTGAGACGCTCCGCCTTGATTGATTCATGAAGTCTGAGTGCGGTTTTCACCGAACTAACAATGAAACCTGTTTCCTGATTTATGGAAACCGTGCCGTATGAGTTCAGTTCATCCATTATCCTGATTGTTTCGTCATCGGCTTGATCAGATAAAAACAGAAGAGGCGTATTATCGCGGGTGATGATGACTTTCGCGGCTTCGATTGATTCCGAGCATGAATCCATAAGAACCAGATCTATTGACGGATCACTTTCGCAAAAGGATAACGCCTCTTCACCGTTATGCGCAATCGTTATGTGAAAATGACGGCGTTCAAAATCATTTGCGAGATTTGCCGCAATAACTTTGTCGTTCATGACAAGCAGAAGATGAGTCCGGTCGTTAACGCTCATGTGTCGGGAACCTCCGATTTCGAATTTGAGGCCTGAGAAAGCAAAGTATAAACGCAAAGATGCAATGAGTCAATTTATTTGTCTGATAATAAATCAAATGGTGTGTCCTGTGGTGAGTGTTAGCTGAAAAATAGTTTCAGCTATACTGTGAATTCGACGGAATTTCATTAAGGAAGAACTGCTCCAAAGGAGAAGCATAAAGCAGAATGTCATATTGATTCGTCTTGATGCTTCTTCTTCAAACTATCTAAGTCATATGAAACAGATAATTATATGGCGAAGGTAATATAAAAAGTTGTTGCAATTATTTTGTAAATGGATTGAAATTTTATCATTGATCGCAAATATAAATGGAGAGGTGTTAAGATGGGATTAATGGATGGACTGATGGGAAATGCTTCCGAAGTAAAAATGGAAGATGTTCAAAATGAGTTAAGTCAACTCCTTGCTAAAGGTGAAAAAATCGAAAAAGCATATAAGCTGATCCGTGATTTATTTGTGTTTACAGATAAAAGATTACTTTTGGTAGATAAACAGGGTATCACAGGGAAAAAGGTTGAATATCATTCAATTCCTTATAAAAGTATAATTCATTTCAGTATTGAAACAGCGGGGCATTTCGATCTTGATGCTGAGCTTAAAATATGGCTTTCAGGCACACCCATGCCAATTCAAAAGCAGTTCAATAAGAGCCTTAATATATACGAATTACAGTGTGTACTTGCTACATATATTTTAAAGTAATAAGCCATGGGCGTTAGCCCAAGGCTTCCCTTACCTCTCACTCCTAAACTTCCTCACCTTAGTCTGAAAGACAAACTCAGACGAAGTGATGCCATTTTTTACCTTTAAAAAATAATTATTCCAAAGAAAAAAGGTCATTAAAAAGTGGATACTCGACAGCTTCATCATTCCAGAAAATATTTTACCAGAATACCGTATTCTCTTTCTCCTTTTCTCTTCAGCATCACCCGTCCATAAGGTTCAATGAACAGCCCGCTATCAAAAAGAGGAAGAGGAATACCCAGAAACAGGTGAACTCCTTTTCCATTATCATACTTTTTAAGCGGATAACTGTATCCGATCCCGGCATTAACGAAATAATATCCGCCGATCTCTCCATAACAAATAACCGGATGATTGTCTTTTGAAGATATCACATGTTTTAATCCGAAGGATGTCCAGAGAACCGGAAGCTTCGGCCAGCTCAGTGCGGGAAGTGAAGTTGATTCATAACCCCTGATATCGGCCCAAACCGCGGTAAAATCAAAAGTCCAGACAGGATGGAACTCCCGAGATCTTCCCATTACGCCGAGTGACGGTCCGAAAGTATATATATTACCCGCAGGTATTGCGGAAGAAGTCATTAATATAAATATTAACGAAATTAGAATCCGCATATCAGTTCTTCACCGCGATATATCACATGAAAGATATATGATTTCCTTCGGATGAGTGATTTTCCTTTTTTCAAATGATTCCTCTCATGAACGGTCTGAATCTCAATAATTATAAATTCAATCGCCTTTTCTTTAGTTATTATTCTTTGGATATGGAATCATTTTAAACAGTGGTATGAATACTACATTCACCAGGAAATTTTGACAGATAGATTCCTAACACCCATCTGGATCTTCCAAGAAAAA
>JAEWVM010000039.1 GCA_023396615.1 Spirochaetota bacterium
AGTTTAAAACAGCACTTGCGATGTTTTGCCTTATTGCGGGTTCGGTGCATACAAAAGATATTCTGAGCCCGGCACCGAATGCTTTCGATATTCCAGCAATATAAATTGTCCGTTCGGGAATTCTGCAAAAGACGGCATTTCCTTTTATTTCTGCAGTGTGAATGTACGCATCATCTTCGATGACCGTGAGAGAGTATTGTGAAGCGGTTTGCGCAATTTGATCACGTCTTTTTTCATTCATCGCGCAGAGTGTGGGATTCTGCATTGAAGGCATTATGTAAAGACCTTTGATCTTGTCGCGCCTGCATGCTGAAGAGAGTTCTTCCGGAATCATTCCGGATGAATCTGACCGCACGGGAACGAGTTTAATTCTCAGCATTCCTGCGAGTGTTTTCATTCCGGGATATGTCATTTCATCAGCTGCGATTCTGTCTCCTTCGCGGAAATTTGAAATCAGCGAGCATGTAAGCGCATGCTGTGATCCGGCGCATATTAATATATTTTCTTCACTCTGAATTATCCCGTACCGTTTGAGCCATTCTTTCGCGACCGAGCGGTGCCGCATCATGCCTTCAGGCTGATTGTAGCCTGAAAAGAGCCGCGCTGTTTTTCTGCGTGAAATAATTTGTAAAATTTCATTCATATCGGGATCAAGATGGACAAGGGGGCTCACGATTCCCATTTCAATCATTCCCGGAGAACTCGGTTCCGGTGAAGCGATTGATATTCCCTGAGGTGAAGTGGATGAGATATATGTTCCGCTTCCGGTGCTTCCGGAGATGAGTCCGCGTTTTTCGGCTTCTTTATATGCTCTGTAAACCGTGCTTGTGTTGATTCTGATTTTTGCAGCAAGATCTCTGACTGAAGGCAGCATGTCGCCGTCTGATAAATTTCCGGTGAAAATATCTTTTTCAATTTTATCGGCGATTTGCATAAACACCGGCTTGCCGCCTGAAAGTTTAATTGAGAAATCCGTCATGCATACACTTTTACAATTGAATGCATACAGTGTCAAGATTTAATAGAACGGATTCGGAGGTAGAAAATGCTTTCATTTGTCTTGTTCGCGGTTATTATGACAGGTACTCCCGGACCCGGAAACATTTCGATGATGATTCTCGGTCAGAAATCGGGTTACTTGAAGTCACTGCCTTTTCTCGCGGGCACAGCGGCTGGATTTGCCGCCGTAAACATAATGGTGCTTTCAGGCGCGGGTATTGTATTGAATTCGCACTTGGGTTTAGTGATGAGAATTGCCGGAATGATTTATATTGTCTATCTTGCTTTTAAACTCGTAATTTCCGAAGCCGCTTCAGATTCAATTGATTCAAAATCAGCTTTTGCACACGGACTTCTTCTTCATCCGTTAAGTGTTAAAAGCTGGACTATGTCGGCTTTTGCAGCGGTAAATTTCTGTTTTATTACTGCTTCTTTCGGAGGAAAAATATATTTTACTGCTGTGTTTCTTATATTTCAGGTTTTGTTTCATTCCTTATGGTGTGTTTCGGGAAAAAAATTTTCATGTTTGTTTTATACCCGTAAGAAATCGTTTATATTCAGGTTTTCTGCCGCGATAGTGATGATTGCAAGTATTTTGTATCCTGTGATAAGGGAGATTCGTAATGGATAATAATCATAATAATCTATATGAAATTCTTGCGGATTCGCCAAAAGATAAATATACTGGAGTAAAACTTGCACGAATATCCGGGAGGGGTTCTGTATGTTTTTTCGCGTTAGAATTAGAAAGTGAAGCAGTTCTCAGGGCTCATTATCATCATAACGGAAATGAGACGTATTATGTGATAGAAGGCAGCTGCAGTATGTTGCTTTCAAAAACAGTGAATGTTGATAAACCGATAGTAGAAAAAAGCATTCAGATTCAAAAAGGGGATGTTGTAGTTATAGAAGAAAATGTCGTGCATTCGCTTCATAACGGCAATTCTATATCCAGACTTATTATTGTCTGTCCTGAAGATCATACTGGTAGTGACAGATATTTTACGGAGGACTTTGATGCGCAGTTATAAATTTAAGAAAATGGATGTTTTTGCAGGAGAAAAATCATACGGAAATCCGGCTGCAGTTTTTTATCCCGATGAAATAATGACTTCTGAAGAAATGCAGAAAATTGCATATGAACTTAAAGGTTTCGTTTCTGAAGCAGTTTTTATTTTTAATGATGATTCAGAAAGAGCCGATTATCATCTGCGTTATTTTTCCTGCGAACGGGAAGTTCCATTCTGCGGACACGGAACAGTCGGCGCACTTTATGATATACTAAAATCATCAGAAGATACGAGGCCGTTTATCAAAATAAGAACTATGAAGGGAATTCTTGAAATTGAAAATAGAATTAATTCTGAAGATTCCGTGTACGTTACCGCGCCGGAAGCCTTATTCTATGATTACAAGTTTGATTCGAATGAAGTTTCAGCCGCATTGAATATTGATTTTTCAGCGATTTCTGATAAATATCAATTAACAGCTGTAAATGTCGGTCAGGATATTCTTCTAGTTCCGTTGAAAACTCTTGATGATGTTGTAAACTGTTCGCCCGATTATGATTCAATCAGAAAGTACTGTATTTCGCATAAGATTGAAATTGTAAATATTTATACAGAGGATGTGAATTATCCGCAGAACCTTATACGTTCACGCGTCTTTGCACCCGGATTCGGTTATCTTGAAGATCCTGCCACCGGTTCAGCAAATTCGGCTCTGGCTTATTTTCTGAAAAAGGAAAACGTATGGAATGGTAATCCGTTTTCAATAGAACAGGGCGTTCTGAAAGCGGATCCGAGTCTGATTCGTATAATTTTTAAGAATAACAGGGTATTATTCGGCGGAAAAGCCAAAACGAGGATTGACGGATATTATTTTTTAGTGTAGAATAATAAAGGGCGCAGAGTTCTTTCACGCGCCTTTTAAAAAAGTTTGACAGTATATTGCGGTGATATGAACTTCTGTTTTGCGGATTTGTCCGCAAGGCGGCGTTGCCATAATATAACAGGCGGTTAACACTATGACTGAAAACGGAATACCTGTGGATCATGAGATCGTAGAAAACGATTTGGTTTCGATAGACTCGGTTCTTCCTAAACAGCTTTATATTATTCCAATAAGATACAGACCGATTTTCCCGGGAATAATCACTCCATTGATAATTTCAAAAGGGAAATTTGCGGAGGCTGTCGATAAATCTCTTCTCGCGACGCGTACGGTCGGACTCGTAATGCTTAAGGATGATAATGTTGATGACATTAAGCCCGGAAGCATTTATGAAATGGGAAGCGTTGCACGCATATTGAAGAAAATTAATCTTCCTGACGGCGGTGTGAACGTTCTTATCAACAGCATCAAGCGGTTTAAAATTACGGGCATTATAAATACGAAGCCGTATCTTGTTGCGGAAGTCGAGTATCTTGAAGACGAAATGCCGAGAGCAAAATCCAATGAAGTTAAGGCTCTGACACGTTCGGTTCTGTCGCAGTTAAAAATGCTTTCAGAAAATAATCCTCTCTTTACGGAAGAAATGAAGCTCACGATGGTCAATGTCGACGAGCCCGGTAAAATAGCCGATTTTGTTACGTCAATTCTCAATCTTGAGCGCAATGAATATCAGCAGGTGCTTGAGACTATCAATGTGCTCAAGCGGCTCGAGCTGGTGCTCGTAATGCTTCAGAAAGAGCTTGAAGTTGTTTCGCTTCAGAAAAAAATTCAACAGCAGATAAATGAAAAAATAGATAAGCAACAGAGAGAATATTTTCTCCGTGAACAGCTCAAGGTTATCAAGCAGGAGCTTGGTATGGAAGAGGACGAACGCACGAAAGAAATTAATGAACTGAAGGCCAAAGTTGCGGCTCTCACTTTAAATGAAGAAGTTCTGGAAAAACTGAAAGAGGAAATTGAAAAGCTTTCTTCGATGGATGCGAACAGTGCCGAGTATAATATCACGCGGACTTATGTTGATACGCTTCTTGCACTTCCATGGAATACAAAAACCGAAGATATGAATGATCTTGTCCGTTCAGAAAAAATTCTTAACCGCGATCATTATGGTCTTGAAGACGTGAAGGAAAGGATTCTGGAGTTTCTTGCGGTCAGAAAACTCAAGCCTGATGCGCGAGGAACGATTTTGTGTCTTGTGGGGCCTCCGGGTGTGGGGAAGACTTCTCTTGGTAAATCAATTGCAGCATCTCTAAATAGAAAATTTTTCAGAATGTCTCTGGGCGGTATGCGCGACGAAGCCGAAATAAAAGGACACCGCCGCACTTATATAGGAGCTATGCCCGGTAAAATTATGCAGGGCATAAAAATCTGCAAATCGCGTAATCCCGTTTTTATGCTCGATGAAATCGATAAGCTAGGTTCAAGCTATCAGGGAGATCCTGCATCGGCACTTCTCGAGGTTCTTGATCCTGAGCAGAATAACGCCTTTCGCGACCATTATCTTGATGTTCCGTTTGATCTATCTGATCTGTTCTTTATAACTACAGCGAACACTCTTGATACAATTCCGCGTGTGCTTCAGGACAGAATGGAGATAATCCGTCTTTCCGGATATATCTCTGAGGAAAAAGAAGAAATAGCGAAACGCTATCTTATTCCGAAACAGATTAAACTGCATGGACTTGAGAAAACCGACCTCAAAATTCCAAACGCTGGGCTCAAGCTTATCATTCAGAAATGGGCGCGTGAGGCAGGTGTCAGAAATTTTGAACGAAGAATTGAGACAATCTGCAGAAAAATCGCTTCTATAAAAGCAAAAGGCGGAGAAATAAAAAAAGGAGAGCTTTCAGAAGATG
>JAEWVM010000085.1 GCA_023396615.1 Spirochaetota bacterium
AAAGAAAACACAGCTCAATGATAATTAAATCTTTTTGAGTAATATTTTCATAAATGTCAAATGCAAAATAAACAAGCCCGCCGCAGAAATAATTACGTGCGCCCTCACCCCGCTACCGCGTGCCCTCTCCCAAAATGAAGCGCAAATTGGCAAAGCCAAAAAAAGCATTTCCCGGGAAAGGGCTTTCAGTCATTATTTTCATACTTCGTAAAAAGACGAATGATACCAATAAAACCCAAATCGTCCGACGAAGTCGGACACTAAGGCGGTAGGAGAACCGCCACCGAGGCGCTTCAATATCCGACAGGAAGTCGGAATAAAAGCGCCTCGCAACGGGCGACCGCAGCATCCGGCAAAGCCGGTGCGAGGAATTCGCCCGACAAAAGCCAGGAGTGGGATCACTCTGTCCAACGCTATTGAACATCCTGTCCGCGTTGGATTAGCGTCATCCTGACGCTCAGGATGATGAGCGGCCGTGTGCTCACGATGAGCACGAGCGAGGCGATGACAGGAGGTCATAATCGCCGAGGATGAGCTCCTCGTCCCTTTGAATAATATTGCATGATCCATGCGAAACCGGATTACAAAGGCGCCAGCCTTTGACTACAAGTCCGGTGACCGGACAAAAACGGCCTAATGGTGTGGAACACTCTTTGAAGAATGAAATACAACCAGACAGACGGAAAATCATTGACTTCTATATCGCATGGTTCAATCATATTAAACGGCGTAAAGCCGCGCCCGATGGCTAACGAGGGGGGCTCCTATGAATATTTCCGAGGCGTTGAAGAAGCGGGGTGTTTCTGTTCTGCATAATGTTTTCGAGATGGTAAAGACCGGACAGAAAGCCGATATCTCGGAACTGGAGTCATATGTCGCGGATATGGTTACGGAGGTTTCATCAGGAAAACCTGAAGGACCGCTTGTTCTTCTTAATTCGGGAGACGATACGGACTATGCCGTAGTTCATTCCGTTAATGTTTCGTTTCTTTCTATAATATTTGCTTTAAGACTAAAGACTAAAACCGACGAGCTTCATGATATAGCTTTAGGCGCACTGCTTCACGATATAGGAAAAATCAACACACCTGACCAGCTGATATGGAAGCAGGAGGGTGAAACTGATTATGAAAAGACTACCATCAGCGAGCATGTTGTTCTCGGTTCTCAATGGATGAAGAACGCCGCAATGCTTCCGGATGTTATAATCGATATCATTAGAAATCATCACGAGAATTTCCTGGGTACAGGGTATCCGGCAGGAACTCCTGACCGGGATTTGTCCCAGGCTGTGCGCATAGTTTCGATTTGCAATTATTTTGAACATCTGATACATGATGCTCCGGGTAAGCCGGCTCTTTTGCCGCGTGACGCTTTTTTCGAGGTGTATCAGCAGGCTAATAGAAAATTTGCGCTTAAGATAGCTTCGCAGTTCGTTAATGAGATGGGACCGATGATGATGGACGGACCGCTTTATCAGAAGACGGCGCTGGTTTTGCTTGATACCCGTGAAGTTGCGGCAGTCATGAAAACCGATTCATTCGGAGATTCTTTGCCGGAAATTCTGATTCTCACCAACTCTCAGGGAACGAAACTTGCGAGACCTTTGCCGGTAAACCTGAAAAAAGACAATACCCGCAAAATAGTAAAACTGCTCAAGCAGAGCTGATCAGCGCAGGCGATTTCTGATTGACAAGGAAACCCGCCTGTTTATGTTTGACTCCGTGTAATGACCGCAATTTTGACTGAAAAAGCCTGCGCAAAAGTAAATTTGCATCTCGAAGTGTGTGGTAAACGCCCTGACGGCTACCATGACATTCTCAGTATTATGGCTGCGGTTAATCTTTTTGATCTTTTAAAACTTACTGCGTTCGAAAAGTCTAATGACGGAAATGTTTCCGTTTCGATAGTTTCGGACGGCGGACAGTGTTCTGATGTTTTGTCTTCTATTAAACCTGAAGACAATCTCATAACCAAGGCTGTGCATAAATATCTCGCAGGAAGGGAAGGCGGTTTTTTCGAATTTTATATCGAAAAAAACATTCCGTCGGGCGCAGGTCTCGGAGGAGGTTCTTCTGATGCCGCTGCTGTTTTCAGAATGCTGAATAATATCTACGGATTTTATTCGACTGAAGAGCTTATGATGCTCGCATCATCCGTCGGTGCAGATGTTCCTTTTTGTGTAGCCGGCGGTTCAGCCGTTTGCGGCGGAACTGGCGGAATAATTGAGCCGGTTGAAATTCCGGGCAGATTATTCGTTTTGATTGTCAATGACGGCATTCATGTAGATACCAGAGAAGCTTATTCCGCGGTTGATGAATTTCAGGTTGAGGGAAAGTATAATTCCCATCTTTCTGTTTCACGGCTGAAAGATATTCTTTCAACCTGTGATTACGGAAAATTGTATAATGATTTTGAGAAGCCTGTTTTTGCGAAATATCCGCGAATAGGCACTTTAAAGAGGGAACTTGAACAGACTGAATGTTTGTTTTCAATAATGACAGGTTCAGGATCGACTCTTATAGCTCTTTATGATTCTGCTGATAAAGCTGCTGCCGCGGCCGGTTCAATGCGGAATTTCGCACGTATAGTAAATGTTTCAGAGATTGTAAGCGGCAAAAAATATTGAGGTGTCGCCAAGCGGTAAGGCTCCGGTTTTTGGTATCGGTATTCCCAGGTTCGAATCCTGGCACCTCAGATAAAGGAAAAACAAGTGAAAGTTAAAGCGGTTATACTTGCAGCGGGAAAGGGAACACGGATGAAATCCGATCTTCCCAAAGTCTTGCACCCACTGCTCGGCAGACCTCTTCTTTCTCATGTTATAGAAAATATCCGTTCTGCCGGAATCACAGACATTACTGTGGTTGTAGGTTATGAGGGCGATTCAGTTATTAATGCAATCGGCGGCGGAGTTAATTTTGTGTGGCAGAGAGAGCAGTTAGGTACGGGTCATGCTGTACTTATGGCAAAGGATGCTCTCGCAGAGTTTGACGGCGGTGTTCTTATCGCATGCGGTGACGCGCCGCTTGTGAGTCCGCAGAGTTTCAGAAATCTTGAATTTGATTCGCCTGATGTGAAAGGATCTGTTCTTACCATGATTGCTGAGAATCCTCACGGATATGGAAGAATTGTACGCGGCAATACCGGAGTTGCCGAGATTGTTGAAGAGAAAGATGCTTCCGATGAACAGCGTACGATTAAAGAAGTTAATACAGGAACTTATATTTTTGATTCTAAACTGCTTTTTGAGGCTCTTTCCAATATCGGGAACTCGAATGCGCAGAATGAATATTATCTTCCCGATGTGGTTAAATACATTAACGCAAAGGGTTATGCGGTGCAGGGAATCGTTCTTGATGATCCTGTTGAAGGAAGCGGTGTTAATTCGCCTGAAGAACTTGCGCGGCTTGAATCGCGTATGACTGTAAAAGGATAAAACAATGGGCAAGAATGAGATGAAAATTTTTTCGTGCAATTCTAACAGGACTTTAGCGGAAGATATAGCCCGCCGCCTTGGAATGAATCTTGCCAGTTCCGAAGTCACCAAATTTAAAGATGAAGAAATAGCTGTCAGGCTTAATGAGAGTGTCCGCGGAGTTGACGTATTTATTGTTCAGTCGACATGCAAACCTGCGAATAACAATCTCATGGAGCTTATTTTGATGGTTGACGCCGCAAAAAGAGCTTCGGCAAGTTCAATAACTGCCGTTATGCCTTATTTCGGGTATGCCCGGCAGGACAGAAAAGTTGAGCCGCGTGTTCCTATTTCTGCGAAAGTAGTTGCAAATCTTATTCAGGCATCCGGAATCAGCCGCCTTCTTACCATGGATCTCCATGCCGATCAGATACAGGGATTTTTTGATGTTCCGGTCGATAATCTTTTTGCCTCTCCGCTTGTGATAGATTATATTAAGTCTATGAATATATCGGATATGACTATCGTTTCTCCGGACAGCGGCGGAGTTGACAGAGCTCGTTTCATAGCAAAAAGACTTGACGCAGGACTCGCTATCATCGATAAAAGACGACCTAAAGCAAACGTATGCGAAGTTATGAATGTTATAGGTGAGGTTTCCGGAAGGAACTGCGTAATGATTGATGATATAGTCGATACAGGCGGTTCAATTTCAGGCGGAGCCAAGGCTCTTAAGGAATTCGGAGCCAAAGACGTATACTGCATTGCGACGCATCCGGTTTTGTCCGGCAATGCTTTTGATAATCTCGGCAAAGCAGGCTTTAGAGAGATTATTTTTTCGGATACAATTCCGGTTGATGAATCGAAAAGATTAGACAATATGACCATTCTGCCTACAGCGCCCCTTTTTGCGGAAGCAATCAAGAGAATATTTAACGGCGAATCGGTCAGCAGTCTTTTTATATAATAACGAAAGAATTAAGAGAGGATATTATGGCTACAAGAAATCTTACAGCTGAGACAAGAAAAGAAAACGGCAAAGCCGAGAACGGAAGACTCAGAAAAACCGGTTCAATCCCGTGTGTTCTTAACTGGCACGGAAAATCCGAAAACATCAAATTGAAAGAAAAAGATTTTCTATCAATCTTCAAGGGCGGATCAATTTCTGAATCAGTTCTGATAGACCTTGATGTTAAAGGTTCTGAAAAGTGTCAGGTTTTCGTGAAAGACTTCCAGTCTCATCCTGTGACTGATGAAATTCTTCATGTCGATTTTTATAAAATCACAGCTGGAGAAAAAATTCATACAATCGTTCCTGTAGAACTTAAAGGTTTTGCAGTTGGTCAGAAAAAAGGCGGAATCGTTTCTATCGTTGAGCATCAGCTCTCGGTACATATTCTTCCTGCTGAACTTCCGGAAAAATTTGAAATCGATGTTACGAATCTTGATGTAAATGATGCTGTTCGTATAAAGGATATCAAGGCTCCTGCTTCAGCAGTTTTTGCTTTTGATCCTGAACATATCGTCGTTCATGTTGTTCTTCCTAAGCAGGAACAGGAAGAATCGGCAGAAGGTGCTGCTACATCTGCAGAAGGAACAGCCGGAGCTTAATAACTCCAGTAGTTCTTCTGTTTTCAGCCGCGTAATAATGCGCGGCTGATATCCAAAATGAAGGAGAGCTTCTTTGAAATTAATTGTTGGGTTCGGCAATCCGGGCGACAAACACGTCAATAATCGTCAGAACATCGGGTTTAAGGTTGTCGATATTATCGCCAATAATGCCAATATTGACATTAGAGTAAAAAAGAAAAAGTCACTTATCGGCCGGGGCAAAATCGGCGAATGTGATGTGGTTCTTCTCAAGCCTCAGACTTTTGTAAATCTGATCGGTGAGTCGGTTCTGTACGTCGCTTCCTTCCTGAGAATAAAGATTAGAGATGTGATATGTATTTTTGAAGATACTTCGCTTCCTTTGGGAAAGGTAAGAGTCGATTATGCAAAAACGGAAATAACCAACGACGGAATAGAGTCAATTTCAAAAGGAATCAAAACAGGTTCAAAATTTCCGCGTGTAATTATTGGCGTCGGAAAGCCCGAAGACGGAGAGGAGCTTCAGGCATATCTCTTAAAAGATTTTACGTTTGATGAAAATCTTATAGTAATTGATATTCTCAACAAAACAGAACGTGTAATACTTGATCTTCTTAAGATGAGTGTTGAGGCCGTTCAGGATAAATATAATCCCGCCGGAACAACTGTCCGCGAAAAGAAACGCGAAGTTATAATCCGAAAAGTTAAATAAAATAAAGAAATATTGACTTCTTCTATTCTTCTGTTATAATAATTCAAACCTTGATATGGAGAATAATTATGACACGGATAATGGGAATTATGATTACAGACCGGCTTAAGGACGCTACAGAACTGCA
>JAEWVM010000170.1 GCA_023396615.1 Spirochaetota bacterium
GGAGAGAGGAGATTTGTCATAAGGCTTCTTGTGATGCTTTTGAGACCTTGATTGAAAAAAGCATATAAAGAAAAAATTTAATCGGCGCCGAAAGGCGCCGGTTGCTGTATATGAAGATCATTTAAAACACAGGGAACTTGGGACAGCAAAATTTACGCGTTTACTGAGCGAAGCGAACAGAACGCGTAATTAAATATTTTGATGAATGTTAATTAAAAATTCCAAAGTGCGCAAAGCACTTTAGTAAAAGATGAATGAGAAGTAAAAAAACATAATTTGCCGAAGGCAAATTTATCTCTGATCGGAGCGCAGGGGTTCTGGCCGAAAACGCCGTGTTTACAAAGGCGGTTCGGCGAGTTCTGCGCGACAAAGAGCGGATTACAAAGGATTCGCCTTTGCCGACAAGTCCGGTGACCGGACGAAAACGGATAAAGTGCATGTAACGCACTTTAATAATTGCCCTAATCGCGGGCAATTTCTTCATAAAAAAGTCTTGATAATGCCTGATAATATCCGATGATTAACCGATGAAACTATTTCTGATTCTTCTAATGATTATACCGTTTTCGCTTTTCCCCGGAAAGCGGGAGGATATAGTTTCAACCGCTAAAAAATATATCGGCGTCAGATATAAGTCAAAAAAATACGGAAGTTATGTTTTTGACTGCTCGGGTTTCGTTGCTTACGTTTTTTCTAAAAATAAGATAAATCTTCCCAGAAGCAGTGAAATTCAATACGAGAAAGCCGTCAAAGTTCCGGCTGATAAAGCCAAAGAAGGTGATCTCGTTTTTTTCAAAATCCGCAAAAATAAAATTTCTCATGTCGGAATTTATCTCGGAGACGGAACGTTTATTCATTCTCCCAGCACCGGAAAGAGAATTTGCATCGAAAAGATAAATCAGGTATACTGGAAAAAGCGCTTTGTAGGTTTTGCCACTTTCATAGAAAAATAACAGATTGATTATTGTTGAAAATAGAAGGGGGATGTATGGCGAGAGAAGAATTTAATATGCCGCTTAAAATATCAAGATGGGAAGTTATCGATGAACTTGCCATGATGAGCAACAAGCTGTCGGCCGCGCAAAAAGAGAAAATAGAAACAGGAATCCGCGCGCTTGTTAAACAGGTTCTTTCTGAGAAAGAAGAACGTATGCTTCCGACGGGAAAACTCAAAGAAAGAGACGGTGATGATGATGCGGTTGAAAAAGCCTACATCGGCATTGAATCAAAAATAGCTAAAATGAAGAAACCGACCGGCAGTACCATTTCGATAACAGAAGGTCCGAATGACGCGTATTTTATTCTTAATGTAAACAGCCGGACGAAGAGTTTTACTATAGAAGAAATGCGTAAAATGGTCAAGATTGCCCAGTCGTCAGATGATCTTCAGAAAACGTCGAAAGAACTTTACCGCTGGTTTGAAAATGTCAGAAAGGATGTTATTTTTGATCTGGAGCTGTCACGTACCGACGTTAAAGTTCCTGAAATAATTCTGTTTCTGAAAAGCCGTTATGCGGTAAAGCAGAAATAAGCTGATATTGAAATGCTGCTCTGTAACTGTTCTGCCGGAATGTACTTCGCAGTCATTTCGGCGGAAGATATTTCAAAAATTCTTTTTTGCCGAGTTTGCTCAAACAGTAAATTCCATTTTCGGGATGATCAAACCAACCGTAATAATTTCTAATTAAAATCATCTGGGCTTTCTTTGTTTCAATGCCTATTTCGTTCATATCCTTCGGCGATGCTTTTTTATGCTTTTTCAGAAAAGCCGCTATTTTGACGCATGATTCGCGGTACGCGGTCATCAGTTTTTTTCTTGTGGATCCGCCAGTATTTCCGTCGAAACTTCTTGATTCAAATTCATTGATGATTGCACGGCGGTGCTTCATGTTTGCAGAACGGCTTTTTTTTGAATCGAAATCTGCCGGATGGAAAACAATCTGAACGTTTCCGTTTTCAGAAATAAAAATTAAACCTGCATTCAGTCTGCGTAGAAGATTTTTGACCGACTTCCATTTTGAGTTTTTGAAATAATCTTCAGGAAGCGGCAGAGCCGCGTAAACCGAGTCGCATTTTTTCTGACGGTCAATAATCTGAAAAATGAGTTCAAGGTTGAATGAAAGTTTTAATTCAATGATGATAATTTCATCGTTTTTCATCGCAACTATATCGCACGATTTTACTTCAGCTTTGACGTTGTATCCTGATTTTTCAAGGAAGCTTTTGACAGGTTGATAAAGGTCGGTTTCTTTTTTTTTCATGATTTTTCTGCGCCGCAAGTTTTTAAGCATTCAATTAGCTTGCCTCATAAAATCAAGCTAAAATGAATAATATCTCTTGATTTAAATTCAGGCATAATATTTTATGTTCTGATTTTGAATGGGGGATTATGAAAACTGATTTTAGAAAATTAAAAAATGCATTTTATGTTCTGTTGTTAACCGCAGCGGCTTTTTCCGTTTCGTGCGGCGGATCTTCGAGCGATACAAGTTCACAGAAAAAAACTGATCCGGTTGTTTCATCTGATGAAACATGGGAAAACTGTGAAGTTATAATTGACGGCATGCTTACGATAGAGTCGGGCGCTGTTTTGACTCTCAAAAATGTCAATTTGAAATTCAATGCGGAAGTCGAGGATTCAACGGCACTAACTATAACAGATTCATCGCTTGTTGCCGAAAACTGCACATTTACATCTTATTCTGATAAGCAATGGAATCTTGAAGCATACGGAAACAGCACGATGACTTTTACCGGAACTGAGGCCTCCCGGCACAGCGGAATACGGGCTCACGATAATACTGTTTTAAATGTAGTATCAAGCAGACTTGAAGAAATTCAGTGTCATGATAATGCTAAACTGAATATTTCAAATGGTTCACAGGTTTACATAGTTCTCTTTTTTTCGGATTCAGGAATCGTTTCTCTTACCGATGGACAGCTCGCTTCCGGCAGCAATATCACAAGAACTTTTACGTACAAGTCCGGGGCAGCGTCAACCGGAACTGTTAAAATATCATCATCTGATGTATGGGGCTTTCAGCTAGACATAGCGGGAAGCACTGACCTGCGTGTTAAGGACGCAACTGATATTGTTCTGGCATTGCATCTTGAAGATGTGGGAACTGTTGAAGTGAATGATGATATTACCTCGGATTCACTTCAGACAGGAAATATTATTGTCAGTTCATTGAAATTTACTTTTACGGATTCTCAGATAACTTACATCAACACGTATGTGTCCGGAAGTACTTCAAATGTAACATTCAGCGGAACATTAAAAGTCGTCGAGGCGAATGTATGGGACGGCGCGACATTGACATTCGGTGCAAATGTGACTCTTCTTGCCGATCTTGCTCAGGCTTATGATACCGCGGTTTTAAAGCTCAACAGTGTTACGCTTGCCGAAGACGGTTCTTTTCCGTCAATAACCGCGGAAGGCGATTCTACAGTAGAAATAACCGGGGTTGACGCGATTCCTTCTGCTCGAATATATTCTGTCGGAAACGGAAAAGTAAAAATTTCGGGCGGCACAGGCTGGAAAAAATCCATGTGTGAAGAAGAAAATTCCGGAAATATAACTATTAATTAATTTCTCTTAAGTTTATTTTTATGTGTGTTTATTCCGATAATTAATCGAGCGGTTCTTATCCGGCTTAATTAAACCGTTTTGAGAGTAAGAGTGAGCACCATAAAAATATTGTTCCTTTTTGTAATTTTATTATCATCGTCTGTTTTTGCGGCCTATAAACCCAAGGATTCCGCCTCAGTTCTGTGGCAGAACGGGATTATAAGGGCTGAAAGTCATTATTCCGCGAAATATGACCGCAGCGGAGTTCCGCTTGATTTTGCCCGAGAGAAGCGTTCGCTTAACGGCGAACGGATGAGCGCGTG
>JAEWVM010000208.1 GCA_023396615.1 Spirochaetota bacterium
GCAGATACAATCTCATAATGCTTATTTTGTATATTTAGTCAATTATTTTATATAAGTCTTATAATTTCATAACTCATACTGGTTTTAATCAATTGCACTTCCCGAATGAAGTGCTTCTGAATCTATAACGTTATCATCAATTTCAATTCCTTGGACAAAATATTTTTACTTATGAATAGCATGCATTCTTGCTCCTCTCTCCTTTATCAAAGGAGAGAGGCCGGGAGAGAGGATTCTCTAACAGTATTTTTTATCTTTTTATGTAAGAAATAAAGGGCTGGTAAAATATTCAATAAATCATCTGCCATAAACAGACTCAAAAATAAAAGTCAAGGTCCCGGTCAGTGCTTTAACATTCAACCGATTTATCATTCTGATTGACAAAACAGTTAAATATGATACAAATATCCCATGAAAAAATACACCGCAATTATATTCATTTCAGCCGTTTTATTTAATACAAACATATTCGCAAACCAGATGGGCGCGTCAATACCCGTCAAAGCAATTGGCACTTCAATCGATTATATTCATTCATTCGACGGCGATAAACGCAATGACGGTGCAGTTTTTTTATCAGGAAAAGCCGGCTATTTCGGATTCTTCTCTTTTCTAGCATCTGCCGATGCCGGATACAAAATCAGAGAAAAATCATACTCTGGAAAACTCGGACTTCAGACGATGATTCTTTTTGCGGGGATTGAAGCCGGTTTCGCATCAAAATATAAAACAGATGATGACTCGAAAAAATACTTTCCAGGCGCCTACACAGGTCTCTGCTTCACCTATCCGGCTAATAGCGGTTCTCTGATCTCTGCAGCCGCTGGATTCAATTTCTATTCGCGCAAATCTGAAAATGAATTCTATTTCAAACTCGGATATCTTTTCAATTTCGCCGATTGATTCTTTTCACAAAAGCTTCTACTTTATTTTTCTATGCATCCAGATTATATCAAACTTTTTGCCGAATTTTTCCGCAATGGCGGGAAAATTTCCGCATTCATTAAAATTATGCTTTTTATGAAAATTAATGCTTACCTGGTTTTCCGAAGCTATTTCAGCCATGATATTCTCTATTCCGGCTTCTGCGGCATCTTCAATCAGTTTGCCGAGAATAGCACTTCCTATTCCTTTGCCGGCAAATGACGGATGCAGAAAATATGATACCGATGCAGTTTTCTTGAAAATACCCATCGGGCTGTACGGCCGCATGAAACCGAATCCGGCAAAATTTGAATTTTGATAAACAGCATACGCGGGATAATTTACAACGGCGTTAAGCATCATCGCAAAATACTTATCCGGCAACCGTCCTTCGGCAAATGCCGAGAATTCGTTTTCGGCATAGTAATTAAAAATATCCATTACATCAACTGCATGATTTTCAGAAAGACGTTCAAATTTAATATTCATATAACCTCCTTTTTGTTTCATTTTTTATACTTTTCAAAAAGGAATTGCAATATGCAGTACAAACAGAATTCACATATAACAGTTGACATTTATTGATTCTGTTATATTCAGGCGCAATGAAGAAATATCTGACTGTTGCAGACCGCATAACAAAACTTATTGAAAGCGGCGTTTTAAAATCCCGCGATAAAATTCCTTCTATACGTGAAATGTCCGCCCAGATGAATCTCAGCATGATGACAATCCTTAACGGCTACAGGCTTCTTGAGGAACAGGGAATTATCGCGAGCCATCCGCAATCCGGCTATTACGTGCGCCCCGAAAACATGAGATTCAGTCATTCCGCCATCAGCAATTTTATCGAATCAGACACGAAAATAAAAATCTTAACCGATCATGTAAAAATTTCTCCGGAGACCGAAAAGCTTCTTGAAGATTCAATGCGCGAAGATATCATCCCGCTCGGCATCGGATTTCCCTATTCCGACGAAAAAATAAATGAAGAACTTTCTCTTCATCTGTCGAGGCGCATACGCGAAAATCCCGACAAAAACAACCGTTACAATTTCGGCAGAGGAAATAACGCTTTAAGGGAAATTTTTTCACGGAAGATGATCGAATCATTCTGCGAAACATCATCAGACGAAATAATAATAACTTCCGGAGCAACACCCGGACTTTTATCTGCTCTGCTAGCAGTTACTAAAACCGGCGATTCGGTTGCGGTTGAGTCACCCGGCTATCACGGATTCTTCGGCCTGATAGCAAAACTCGGTCTAAAAGCGCTCGAAATTCAAACTAATTCTGTTTCGGGTTTTGATGTTGAAACATTTGATAAAACTGTTAAAAAGAAAAAGATTTCAGCAGTGATACTGTCACCGAATTTTTCAAATCCGACCGGTGCTAAAATGAGCGATCCGGCAAAAGAAAGACTCGCCTGCATTTCAGCAAAATACGGAATTCCTGTTATCGAAGACGACAGCTACGGTGATTTATTTTTCTCATCAAAGCCGCGCGCGGTAAAATCATATAATCCCGACAACACAATTTACGTGTCCAGCCTCAGCAAATCAATCGCACCGGGATATAAAACAGGCTGGGTTGCGGGTGGAATATACCAAAAGGACATTCACAAAATACTAAACACGGCTTACTCCGTTCCGTCTGCATTTATTCAGTCAGGGCTCGCTTCATTTATGTCTAAGAGCTTTTATTCACATTCGATGAAAAAACTTCGCAGAATTTACAGAGAGAACATATCGGCTTATCAGGCATTTTTCTCTGAACATATCCCCGAATGTGAAGTCAGCAATCCGGAAGGAGGTTTCTTTCTGTGGATAAAAGCACCGGATAAAACCGATTCAAGGAATATAGCTTATCTGGCGGTTAAAAACGGTTTTACAATCGCACCTGGAATAATTTTTTCTGCAAGAAGTAACTTTTCTAATTATTTCAGGCTCAACTCCGCATGTCTCTTTTCTGACAAAACCGAGAAGGCTCTTAAAATTTTCGCGGAACTTATCAGAAAATAATTACTTTACATAAAATCTAACTGCTCAAATTCTGTTTTTGTTCATATTTTGGAGGAATAAATGCAGCTTGAAACATTTGAAAAGAAGCCTCTCGGCGGGGCTGATTTGAAGGTTATCATGAAAACCCTCATGTCAGAGGGACAGAAAGGCGCAGACGAGCTTCTTGAAAAACAGCTGAAAGAGATAAAAACTCTCGGCGTAAAACTTCCGTCAGACCATGTTGTTCTAATGCTCGGCGGCTCAAACGGAATTCTCCGCGCAGTAACGCTTCAGCTTCTTTTCGGAGAAAAGATTCCGGTTTACGGAGTGCATTATGACAGAGCCAATCTTCAGATAGGCTACAATCATGTTGAATCGATCAAAAAAGAAACGGCTAAACGGAATATTGATTCAAGATGGTGGAATATTGACGCGACTGATCCTAAAGCAATAGAAGAAGTAGTTAACACAATCAAGGAAAAGTATTCAGTTGTTCATCTCATTAACGGAATTGCAGCCGGTGCAACAAAACGCTACGAAGAGCACGGCACAATAAAAGTTAAAGATATCGATTTGTCTTATCACCCGGTTTATCAGTTTCCTGATTTTTCAAAAATCGACAATTTTAAAAAATTCGGAATGGTTGATGTTGCTATTGCAAACGAAGGAGACATCGAGAGAACAAACAAGTTCATGGGAACTTCTACAACTCTTTGGGTTGAACCTCTCGCAAAAGCAGGTCTTATAAAAAAAGATGTAAGCATAGTTGCCTTCGCGGATTACGATTTTGAGAAAGATGATCCCGTCTACGGGATGGGCCCTCTTGCAGGCGCCAAGATTCTTCAGAGAAAAAGTATGTCTGACGCGAAAAATAATTTCGGCGTAAAAGCTGTCAGGCTTTGCTATCCTGCGATGGATACAACGGCAATTGGAGCAATTCCGGGCGGATTATTGATGCTTGCAATGACAAGCGTTGTTCTTAATGAAAAAGGTAAATTCAAGAATCTTCATACTCTTGCAGAAGAGACAATGGAAATATTCAAACCTGACTTCAATAAAGAGGAACTCCGCACTGATGACGATTTTCAGAAAATGCTTCCGGAATTCCATGCAAGAGTCGACGCGCTTAAGGTCGAAGACTTCCCTAAAGCATTCGAATCTCTTACAAAAGTTTCAATGCCTTAAAAGAATATCAATTCTGCAAACAAATAAAAAAGACCGCGAAAGCGGTCTTTTTTATTCATCAAATCAGTCATCTTCTTATTCTATCTAGGGAATAATTCTGATAAAACAGGAGCTCTCCTTCATTATCAAAAATATAAATTGTGGCATAATTAAAGAATTGATATTTCTTTCTATATAAAGACAGAAGTTCAGTTCTTACCGGAAGATAGCTTTCAAGAACATACGGTTTGCCCGTGTTAGGGTTAATTCCGGTTTTGAAATCTTTCGGATATTTATTAATTACTTTTTTTCCGTCTTCTTCTTTTTCAAACTGTGTTTTATCATCAGGCGTAGACGCGAAATGTTTAACAACTATTTTCTTGAGAGTGACTTTTCGGTTGTTGAAAGTGTTCCAAACCCATTCCTTGTCTTCAACTGTGCCCATCATAAAAATATACAGTTCAAGCGGCGAATCCGTATTGTTTTTAAGAGCAAATTCGACCTGAAGAAGCTCGCCTTTTCCGGTAGGATCTATCTTTTTATTGAATGAGAGATTTTCTATACCGAAAACATCAGTTGTAATAATCTGCTCAGGCTTTTCGATTTTTGTTTTATTCTTTTCGTCTTTTACCGCATCACTCTGAGAAAAAACCAGAGATACGGGAACAAATAAAGCCAGCATTATAAAAGTTCTTCTAAACATCGAATCCTCCGAGACAGAAAACATTCCGCTTCTTACTATATATCGGAAGATTAGCTTTTGCTTAAAAGAAAATTTCGCATGATTTAAAATAATTTGCTAGAATCCGAGCGAAATTCCGCAGTCAAGTACGATATCATACTGTTTCTTTGACGGCGGCACTATTTCGACTGAAAGCTTCTGATAGAATGAAGCCTGACCGGTCCTTTCTTCCAATTTGCACGAAATAACATGAGAATTTGAATAATGTCCGCTCATGGGAGCCCCGCGGAACCACTTAAACCTGTTGAATCCGAAAAAACCCTGACCGTTCATGCCGGAATAAGGCTTTTCATTCAGAATATCTATCATGTATATCCGCTCGCAGAATTCGCCGAAAATACTGAAATTTCTATTTTGTGAAAAAAGTACACCCAATGCAATATCATAAGAACCGGCGTAATTTGAAAGTTCCGCGCCATGGTCATAAAAAGTGAAACCGTATGTAGTAAAACGGGTCTTAATGCCCAGATTCTTTATCCTGGACAGGTATTCAATATTCAGATGAGATACATCAAGAGTACGTACAGGACTGTACCCCGCATCATATGGAATGAGAGCCGGATAAAACTGTAATATAAATTCACTCTTCTCGGATGAAGTTTTCAGGGCGAAACCGATTTTAAAATCATTAAACTTTTCTTTTTCTCCCCAGACTTCATCACCCCGGTAATGATAACCTGAAAACCCGAGACCCAAAAAAACATCTTCCCGGCCGTAATATATTTCAACTCTTTCATAGAAATTTAAAACTTCAGGCATCAGCGCGCCGAAATAAGGAACACCGCAGACTGCGGCAAATGACCAGTTTTCGGAAGGATCAATATTAACAGCTGCCTTTATTGGAAAATCAAGTGAACCCGGGCCCTCTGTTTTCACATACTTGAAATCTTTATCATCTCCGGAAATAAAAGCATAGCGCAGAATCCCTGAAAGTGAAATTCTGAAAACAGATTTCTTTTCATCAGTCTTCTCTTCCTTTGCCGATTCAAGAGATTTAGAATACAGCTTATCTTTTTCAAGCAGAGTAATTTCATTTCTCTTAACTCTGAATCTCTCGGAATAAGCCGTTTCAAGCCACGGCAGAACATTTTTATTTGAAGGATCCAGCCTCAGAACTTTCTCTCCGGCAACAATTGCGTTCGCGTAAAGACCCGATTTTGAATATAATTCACATGCCCTTTCGAGAGAAGGAATCAAATTTGGATTACGGCTCAACGCCTCTTCGTAATATTTCAAAGCAGAAGTCTCATCACCTTTCAGTTCAGCCACATGACCCATGTTGTGATATACTTTTGCGGAAGAAATGTCATTTTTTTCTATAGCAGAATCAAAATCTTCAATTGCGCTTTTCAGATTATTAGATTTGGCCTTATCTACGCCTCTTCTGTTGAGTTCGGATGCGCTTTGAGCATAAATTGAAAAAGCGGCAAGTAACATAATTAAAGGAATAATTTTTTTCATAAACTTATTCCTCCGCCGAAACCGATCAAAAGCTCCTGATGATCTTCGTGGCGGTCGACTATTTCGAGAATCAGTTTCTGATAAAGATATGCTTTTGAATCTATTTTTTCAGAAGCCCCCATGCGGATTATATTGCTTCTCGAACGCTGTCCTGAAAATAAAGAAGGGTCTCTCGATGAATCGAATCCGAGAAATCCCTGACCGTTAAATGCATTATATGGTTCATCCTCATTGAGTTTTCTTAGATTAATTCTTTTCGCATATTCTATATAAATAGAACCGCCTTTCATAAATTTTCCTGATTTATAATCAAGAGATAAGCCTATAGCAATTTCAAAATAACCCCAATAATGAGATTGAACTGCATCATGGTCAAAAAGATAAAAATCGTACTCGGAAATTCTCGAATAATATCTGAGAGCCTTGTGAACGGTATACGAATACGAAAACTCGTACATCCCGCAATCAAGCGTTCTGCCGTCTGAAAATTTTTCCGTATCACGCAAAAAAAGTCTGGGATAAAGACGCACATTTGTCTCGGATTTTTCGTTGGCATACGACATCAGTATGCCCATTTTGCAGTCATTGAGATTCTCAGAACTTCCAAAAACAAAATCATCCGTATAATGTGTAAACCAGAGACCGCATCCCAATGAAAATGAACCGATCGAAAACATTCCTTCAAGAAATTCGTGCTGTGAAACAGCACGGTCAACAGCTGCCCCCCAGTGAGGATTTTCAGCCCTCATGCTGAATGTAAAAAAATCATTCGGTCGAAACCACATATTCAGCGAGAACGGCAAGTTTATTGTTTTGGATTCTGATTTAATATAATACGGTCTTCCGCCCCTGACATTTCTGCCGTAACGCAAATTGAGATCGAATGATAATCCGAAAAATTCGAAAGCGGCATCCTTATCAACCGATTCTGCCTGCGGTGCTTCTTGAGATTCTATTTCTTCATTATTAACTTTTTCAGGCTCAGATGATTTCGCCAGAAGATTAAGCCTATAAGCCTCAGGAAGCCACTCATTCAGATACGGAACACGCGGATTTATCTCAGCGGCTTTTTCTCCAAGTTCAACGGCTTTATCATATTCGCCTTTTTTGTAGTGATGATAACCAAGTCTTTCAATCGAATCAGCTTGGGAAGGATTTCTTTCAAGTGCCTTTTCATAGAATCTGACAGCTTCTTCATTTTTTCCCTGAAGTTCCAGTGCCCATGCTTTGTTATGGTAATATTTGGCGCTTTCTTTGTTGTAAATGTCCGAGGCTTCGGCGAATTCCTTCATCGCCTCGTCATATTTGTTCTGCTTGCCGAGCTCGGCACCCCTTCTATTGATTTCCTGAGGGGTATCTGCATAAAGAGCCGGGAAAACAGTTATAACCATAGATAGAAATAAAACAAATCCGCGCATAACACTCCAGATAAAACAAGGCTCATAGCATTTTCGCACTATTCACAACATTTATAAAGAAATAAATATACAGACCATCAGTTTTATTATATCATTGATTCAATCATCGCCGCGAAATCGGCCGCAGAAGCCTTTACCGGAGAATTTTTGCTTTCGGATGATTCTGCGATTTTAACGGCAGTCTGTGAGTCCATACCGAATGCTGAAAGTTTCGGAACCCCTGCAGTTTTCACGATTTTCTCAAGCCGGTCGATAAATGTCCGCGCACATGACATATCATCGTGTGAATGAGCTTCGTCAATATTACGTCCGATCATAGACATCTTTTTTATGTAAGATGAATATTTTTTATTATCTTCTGAAAACTTTTCAAGACTGTATCTTAATGTGGGCACTATCATATTCGCGCACGCTATTCCGTGAGGAATATCCGTGAATCCTCCCATGGGACCCGCAACACCGTGACAAAGCCCGAGTCCGGCATTAGCAAGAGTAACACCCGAGATATAAGCGCAATATGCTAGCGATGAACGGATGCCGATATCAATAATTTCACCGCTTGAAAGTTTCTCCAGGGATTCAAGAGCAATGTTAATGGAAGGCAGTGCAAGCGAATCCGTAAATATATTCGATTTATCCGAAAGATACGACTCGATGAGCTGAGCAAAAGCATCAAGGGCGCAATAAGCTGTTGTAGCCGGCGGAAGTGTTGACGACAAAGCCGGATCAATGAGAGCAACATCCGGCACGAATAAGTCATGGCGTAAAGACTTCTTAAATCCGTGTTCCCCTCTTTCTGTTATAACGGCATTCTTGGTAGCTTCGCTTCCCGTTCCTGCCGTCGTCGGAAGAGCTATAAACGGAAGTTTTCTGCCCGACGGTTTATGCTTTCCAACACCTTCGAGATAATCGGTTACACTTCCTGTTTCTTTAAGCATACAGCTGATCGCCTTGCCGGCATCAATGGAACTTCCTCCGCCAATTGCGACGACACAGTCTATTCCGTGTTTGGAATGAATGGAAACAGCTTCATCGATTATTGAAGGCGATGGTTCGGCTGCCACACGGTAGAAATAAAGCTCGATTCCCTTTGCGGCAGAGTGCTCCGTTAGAATTTGAAGATTACCGGATTTCTCGAAAGAAATACCGCCGGTAATAACCAGAGCACGTTTACCGTAGCGCAGAATTATATCCGTAAGAAAAGGAAATTTTCCCGCACCGAAATAGAGTTCAGGCATTTTTGAAACAGAAAAATTCATTTCCAGCCCTTTTTATCAGAAGGCATTATTACCGAATGCGATACGCCTTCACGCGGTTTTTCCATCCAGGGAGCTACCGCATCACGCCATTTTAGATAATGGGCGGTTTCCTTATGTTTCGCCGCTGCCGCTTCCGATTCATACGCTTCATATAATGTAAAGCGGCACGGATCGGAATTGTTACGAAGTACATCAAAGCGGAGATTTCCATCCTCCATTACCGAATGAGTGTGATTTTCAACAGTTGCATTTATAAAATCGTCCAAATGGTCTTTTTTAACCCAGACATTTACCAGTGTAACAATCATTGTTCCTCCGAGACTAATAGATAATGATTTTATTTCATACGCTGATATAATCAAATCATTTTTATGCTCTTTTCATCATTGATCGTATTTTCATTCAGGAGTGCAATTCTGGAATACGAAATATTTATTGACGAAAAGACGCTTTTTAAGGAATCTCAATATCTGCAATAAACGGGGGAACTAATGAACAAAATCTTCAAGCGTACCGCTTCGATAACACTTTTCACTCTGCTGTTTGTTTTCGGCTGCGGATCACGCACCGAAAAACTCAATCAGGGTGATATTATGCCGCTGATGAACCGCATTCTTTCGATGCACGTTTCCCAGCACAGTTTCAATGATGAAATTTCGGAACGCACACTGAATCTAATGCTTTCATATCTTGACTCATCAAAGCTCTATTTCCACCAGTCGGATATAGACGAATTTATGAAAGATAAAAATAATCTCGATGACTTCACCGCTTCAAGAGATTATACGTTTTTAAACAAAATTTTCGGCACATTTGTAAAAAGATTTTCCGAACGGATGAAATATTTTGACGAACTTGTGAAAGCCGATCACAATTTCGATGTCGATGAGTATATCGACCTTGACCGCGAAAAGCTTCTCTACTGCTCGGATGAAAAAGAACTCAATGAAAGATGGCGTATTTTCGTCAAATATCAGCTTCTCAACTACATGAAAACAGGGAAGAATCTTGATGAGGCGAGAGAGAAGCTCTCTAAAAAATACAATACAGTAAAAAAAGAAAACGAAGTCTTCTCAAAAGACAGAATTTTTTCGATTTATTTAAACATGTTCTGTATGGCTCTCGATCCGCACACAAACTATCTGACACCTGAAGAATTTCAGGATTTCAGAATATCCATGGAGCTTCAGCTCTCGGGAATCGGGGCAGTTTTGAGATCGGAAGACGGATTTGTTTTTGTAGAATCCATCATTAAGGGCGGACCCGCATCCAAGCTTCCGGAAACCTCAGCTCTAAAGGTAAATGATAAAATAATCGCCGTAGCTCAGGGAAGCGACGAACCGGAAGAAGTGATAGACATTCCTCTTTCAAAGGCGGTGAGCAAAATAAGGGGAAAGAAAGGAACTAAAGTTGTTCTAACCGTCGTAAGAACTGATCCTGAAACAAAACAGGAAAAAACTGTTATCATTCCTATAGTCAGAGACACAGTTGCACTTAAAGACAAAGAAATCAAATATGATATCTATAACGGCAAAAACGGAAAAATAGGATACATCAAGTTTCCTGAATTTTACGCACCGGTAAAAGAAGGAAGCAAATACTGTTCACAGGATTTGTACAATGCTCTCGTTGAACTTCAGAAAAATAAAGTCAGCGGAATAGTAGTCGATCTCAGAGGCAATCCCGGCGGATCTCTCGCCGAGGCAGTCAGAGCCGTGGGCCTTTTCATAAAGAGCGGTCCGGTTCTTCAGGTAAAATACAGCGACAATATCGATATTCATAAAGATGAAGATTCCAACATATACTACGACGGACCTCTAACCGTGCTTATAGACAAAGGAAGCGCGAGCGCTTCAGAAATTTTCGCAGGCGCAATAAAAGACTACGGCCGCGGAATAATCCTCGGTTCATCAAGAACTTTCGGTAAAGGAACTGTTCAGGATCTAAGAAGCTTCGAATCAACCGGGGCAATTAAAGTTACCATTCAGATTTTTTATCAGCCTTCAGGAACTTCAAACAACTTGAACGGAATCGAAGCCGACATAAAGATTCCTGATCTCATGGAAGTCTTTGATTTCGACGAAAGCAAGATGAAATATCCTCTCGCTTGGCAGCCTATTAAAAAGTCCGAATACCGCTCGGTAGCAAACAAGTATCTTACTCCGGCGACACTTTCGATGCTGAAGAGAAATTCAGAAAGAAGAATCAAGGCCGATAAGGAATTTCAGGATCTGAACAAGAAAATTGAAGAGTACAAAGCTGTTCTCTCAGCAAAGAGAGTCAGCCTGAAAAAAGACGCAAAAGCCGAAGCTGTTGAAGATGATATCAGAAAGATATCGGAAGACAAAAGCAAGGATGAAAAAGTGTTCGATGTAACAAAAGACATTTTTCTCCGCGAAGCCTTTACAATCACCGAAGATTATGCTAAAATGCTCGGAGCAAAATAATAAACAGTATCACAGACGGCTTAAACCGTCTGTGATTATAAAAGGGTAAATATATGCCTCCTAAAAAAACAGTTAAAAAGAAAACATATCTTTCGGTTGTTCTTCCTGTATATAATGAAGAAGAAAATATCGAAATGCAGTATCAGAAGATCAGAGAAAATCTGAATGCGATTAAAAAAACTTATGAAGTTATTTTCGTCGACGACGGAAGCCGTGACAACTCATACGCAATTCTTTCAAAAATTGCTGCAAAAGACAAAAATGTTAAACTTGTAAAATTCAGACGCAATTTCGGTCAGACTGCCGCTATGGCGGCAGGAATTGATTATTCCGAAGGCGAAATAATAGTATTTATGGATTCGGATCTGCAGAATGATCCGTCAGATATAAAGACAGTTCTTGAAAAAATTGAAGAAGGCTACGATGTTGTAAGCGGTTGGAGAAAATTCCGCAAAGACAAAATGATTTCAAGAAAGATTCCTTCAAAAATCGCAAACCGGCTGATAGCGAAAGTCAGCGGCGTTCCTCTGCACGATCTGGGTTGCTCTCTCAAAGGATACCGCGCCGAAGTTCTTAAAAAAGTGCGCCTATACGGCGAAATGCACCGCTTCATTCCGATTCATGCTTCATGGGTCGGCGCAAAAATAATTGAAATTCCGGTTAAACATCACGCGCGTCAGTTCGGAAAATCAAAATACGGAATACAGAGAACTCTCAAGGTTCTTCTTGATCTTATAACAGTCAAATTTATGAGTTCATACGCAACCAAGCCGATTTATCTCTACGGAGGAGTTGCACTTGGAGTATTTCTTCTCAGCATCATGTCGCTTGCCGGAACAATTCTCATGAAATATTTCAAGGGAATGAATATGACGGGAAATCCCCTTCTCATGCTTTCGTCGATTCTCTTTCTATTAAGCGTAATAATGATTCTGATGGGGATTCAGGCGGAAATTCTTATCCGTATTTATCACGAAACCGAAGGAAAAGAGCTCTACTACGTTAAAGAAACCGCTAATATCAAAGAAAAAAATTAATTTCTGCTCATGGTCTTATTCCTGAATTCTTCAGGAGTAAGACCGGTATATTTCTTAAATGTTCTGTTAAAATGACTCTGATCGCAAAAACCGCAGTCAAGCGCGGTCTCGATGAGACTTCGTCCTGTCAGCATCATTGCTTTTGCTTTGCGTATACGAACAAGAATATGATAAACTGAAGGCGTAACGCCGAAATCTTTTCTAAAAGAACGCAGTACAGAATATTTTGATTTACCGAGTACGCTTACATCTTCAAGCGTATTTTTTTCTGAATAATTTTCACTGATTATATTTCGAATTCTTTCACAATCCGTTTTCTCAAAGGAAACTGACGGCTCAGCATGTTCCATCAATATCTTCTCGATGAGTCCTGTATCAGGTATATTATTCTTATAGACTGAAGGATATTGCCGGGCAATATCCTTCAGTATCAGATACTTCTTGCGTGTCCGGTATAATGCATCCGCATTTTGCGCGAAGGTGATAACAGAAATGACAGCATCATCAAACGTCTTCGCGCTATGCGGAGTAAAAGGAAAAATTATATAAGCATCACCGGAAGAAAGCTCAAACGATTCCTCTTCAAAAGAAAGACGTACTCTTCCGGATGAAACAAATCCGGCGATTATTCTTTCGTGTATATGAAGAGGAAAAGAATGATCCTTTGCCGATAAATAAACTTCTTCTTTCTTGAGACTCATTCCTCCTAATTAAGGGGAGGAACAAATTTTGCAAGAAGTATAATTCCGTCGTGCCCGGCTTTTACCGAATGAAGAGTATCTTCAGGAATGAAAGCGGTGACACCTTTTTCATAAGGATATTCACTCCCTGCAAGATTAAAGATTCCGCTGCCGGCAAGCACTTCATGCGTTTCGCTCTTACCTTCATGCATATGAGACTTAAGTTCGGCACCCGGTTCAAGACGCACGATATGACAGCTTATTTTTCCGCCGCTGTCTTTTGATGTGATGAGATTACGCATATAGACACCATCAAATGACGGATGCGGATTCCATGAATCATTCTCGTTCATGCCTGAAGATGTTATAATTTTTGATAAATCTGTTTTCATAAGTTCCTCCTTTTGATTGGAAAAACTTATAAGAGCGGCAGTAAAATGTATTGGATTATATTGCAGAAAGAAAGAAAAAAAGAAAAGGACCGCTTACGCGATCCTTTTGTGCCCAGGACGAGATTCGAACTCGTACAGAAGAACTTCCGCTAGCCCCTCAAGCTAGTGTGTCTACCAATTCCACCACCTGGGCGATGGATACTTGATATAATTCAGTGTGTTTTCCGTCAAGAAAATTATCGAATAATGCGGTGAATGAATTTGAAATCTTCACAGCCCGCGCGTTCTATAAGCATAAAAAGAATTGTCTCAGCCGGAAGAACTTTAACTCCTTCGGAAACCAGTGAGTTGAGAGCATATTCCATGCTCTTTGAGTTTCTTGAAGCTACAGCATCTGCAACAACATAGGTCTCATAACCTTCTGCAAGAAAAGAAAGAGCCGTCTGATAAACGCATATGTGCGATTCAATGCCGCAGATGACGGCTTTTTTTCTATTGAGCTTTTTTACCGCGTCATTAATTGAACTTTCTTTGAGCGAATCAAAGTGAATTTTTTCCATAATGCGTACTTTGTCAAAACCCTCTGCGGTCTTTAATTTTTTTATCGTAGAACCTACACCGTTTGGATACTGTTCTGTCGCAATAACAGGAACATCGAATTTCGCATAAGCAGTAACCATCATCTGAATGTTTGAAACAGCTTCCTGAAGATCAGGCTGATTCATTGCCGGAACAAGTTTTTCCTGCATGTCTATTATCATCAAAAAAGAATCTCTGAGCATGTCCCCTCTCAATTATTTAAGTAAGTCTTCGCCGATATTATCAAGAATCTTGTCTCCCTTCAAGGATTTTATTCCGCTGTTGATTTCGTTTTTATTTTGTTCAACAATACTTTCCTTAGGCCCTTTGATATTGAGATTATATCCGTTGTTTCTGTCTGCACAGAATTTGCAGTCTTCTTTCGGAGTTTTTCCGGGAATAAAAACTTCTTTGATAATTTCCTTGCAGTCTGACGTCGGCTTCATTCCGCTGAATGCACAGACTTCCATTGACTCAAGCCCGGCAAACTCGGGGAAACCCGTAACAGGATAACGGCTCAAAGCCTGACGCATGTATCTGCCCCAAGTCGGCGCCGCGATTCCGCCTCCTGTCTGCCCTACACCTAGCGAAATCCCCTGGGTGTCATAACCGAACCATATTGCGGTAGTAACTTCCGGAGTAAAGCCCACAAACCACGCATCGCGCCATCCGCTCGTAGTCCCTGTTTTACCGCATGCAGGACGTCCCGGATAGGCTCCGGCACCTGTTCCTGAATTGATGGTGCTTTGAAGCATGCTTATCATTATCTGTGAAGTCGCAGGCTCAAGAATCCGTCTGCGCTTTTCAAATTTCTTTTTCATTTCGGATTCGTAATCTTTGATTATTTTCTTATCACGGTCTTTAATATATCTGATTCCGTAAGGAATGACTTCCATACCGCCGTTAGCTATTGCTCCGTAAGCGCATGTTATTTCAAGCGGAGTCACATCTATTGAACCAAGTGCAATGGAGAAATTTCTCGGAATTCTTCTCTTCGCGCTCGATTTGTCCATACCGAAAAAAGACGCGTAGTAATCCATTACATTCTGAATGCCGATTGATTCGGCAAGCTTAACGGAAATAACATTTATTGACATAGCAAGAGCGCGGCGCAGGGTCATCATGCCGTTATAGCCGCCTTCGTAGTTTTCGGGAGTCCAGTCGCCGCCCTCATTATCCATATAAAATGCAGGCGAATCAAAGAAAGAAGATGCGGGTGAAAAATCACCCTTTTCAAAAGCCGCGGCATAAAGCAGAGGCTTGATTGAAGAACCCGGCTGACGGTATGACTGAACAGCACGGTTCAGCTGGTTTTGTCTTTCGAATGTGCTTCCGCCGATCATCGCTTCGATATATCCGTTAGACTGGTTTACCGAAATGAGAGCGCCCTGAACCTTCAAGAAATCCTTATCCTGAAAATTGTTGAACTTATACTCGGAAAAGGTTTCACCCATATTGTCGCTTCCGAGAAAAAAGTTGATTATTTCTATTTCATCAAGCGCGTCCTGCTTGAACGCGTCGTTTATTTTTTTGCCTTCAAGCGAACCCTTGTTTGAAATTGAATTCAGATCGAAAAGAAGTGTAAACATTTCCGCTTCTGCAGCAAACTGCTCGGTAATAACATCCTCTTTGAAAAAAAGGAGATTGGTTGAAACCGCGTTCTGCTGGCGCAAAGCGGAATCCATGACTTCGTTCGCCGCAAGCTGTTTAGAAAGATCAAGCGTCGTATAAACCGATAGCCCGCCGGAATAAAGTTCCTCTTCACTCATTTCTTTGAGAAGCTGGCGGCGCACATATTCAGTAAACCAAGGCGCTTTGTCTATACGTTCCGACCAAGAACTTATGCTCGGCGAAACATCGCTTA
>JAEWVM010000212.1 GCA_023396615.1 Spirochaetota bacterium
AACCGTCCTCCGGGATATAAGGCTGCCGATGACCAGTTTGCAAAATATGATAAGCAGGAAAATATTGAAAACCTTGCAGTTGGTCAGTCTGATAAAACCATTCAGCGTCAGCCGTATGAGGTTGCGAAGGTTTCAGTTTCAATCGCCATTGACGGTGTTCAGGATCTCCCTAAAAATCCTGACGGAACATATGACCTTGATCCGGCAAAAAAACCGGTTCAGACTCCGTTAACACCGGAAGAACTCAAGCAGGCGGAAGACCTGATAAAAAGCGCGGTCGGTTTCAACAGATCCCGCGGCGATATGGTTTCCGTAAAAAATATCATGTTCGACCGTTCAAAGCAATGGGATGCTCTCAGGGATGAATATGAAAGAAAAGAACAGTTCAAACGCCTACTTCTTGCGGTTCTGATCGGTATATTTGCTCTGTTCCTCGGTTTCATTCTCTTTACGGCAATCAAGAAGGAAATGGCGCGCAGAAGAAGAATCCGTGAAGAACAGCTTGCTCTTGAACAGCAGAGAATGCGTGAAGCGGCCCTACGTGCAGCAGAAGAGGACGGCGTTGATGTTGAACTTTCTCTTGAAGAAAAAGCCCGTCTTGAACTTCAGGAAAACGCAATCCGTCTCGCGAAGGAACGGCCGAATGATGTTGCTCAGCTTCTTCGCACCTGGCTTGCCGAAGAATAATTATAGTTTTGTTTTTTTCTGCCGATAATGCCCATAGGGTGTTATCGGTTTATTAATCCGGAGGAATCGTTTTTTAAATGCTTCAGTCAAAAAAATCACAGCTCACGGGGCGCCAGAAAGCAGCAGTTTTTCTGGTGACGCTTGGTTCGGAAATCTCATCCGAGATATTCAAGCATCTCCGTGAAGATGAGATTGAGACGCTTACCTTCGAAATCGCCCGTATAGACAAGGTTGATCCTGCCGACAAAGACAAGGTTTTGATGGAATTCCAGGAGCTGATGATGGCTCAGGAATTCATTTCGAACGGCGGTATCGATTACGCGCGTGAAGTTCTGGAGCGGGCTCTCGGAACTCAGAAAGCGATTGATATCGTAAACCGTTTAACGTCATCACTTCAGGTACGTCCGTTCGACTTTGTAAGAAGAACAGACCCGGCACACCTTTTGAACTTTATTCAGAGTGAGCATCCTCAGACGATTGCGCTCATTCTTTCATATCTCGAACCGCAGAAGGCGGCGCAGATTCTTTCTTCACTGCGTCACGAAATTCAGGCGGATGTAGCAAAGCGAATAGCGACGATGGATAGAACTTCTCCGGACGTTCTTCGTGAAGTAGAGAGAGTACTTGAACGAAAGCTTTCGACACTTGCGAGTGAAGATTATACCTCTGCCGGAGGTGTTGACGCCATTGTTGAAGTTCTTAATAATGTAGACCGCGGTACGGAAAAAATCATCATCGAGGCACTCGAAGAAGATGATCCCGAGCTAGCAGAAGAAATCAAGAAGAGAATGTTTATCTTCGAAGATATCGTACTTCTCGACGACCGTGCTATTCAGAAAGTTCTGCGTGAAGTTGATACAAATGACCTTGCCAAAGCTCTTAAAGGAGTTGAGCCTGAGGTTCAGGAAAAGATTTTCAAGAATATGTCGAAGCGTGCGTCTTCGCTTCTCAGAGAGGACATGGATTTTATGGGTCCACTTCGTTTGAGAGACGTGGAAGAATCACAGCAGAAAGTTGTAAATATTATCAGAAAACTGGAAGAATCCGGAGATATAGTTATTGCCCGCGGCGGAGAAGAGGAGCTTGTTACATGATAGCGGAGGTTATTCTTGGCTAAACTCGTTTTTAAACCATTTGAAGTAAACATCGCCCGCGCTCCAAAGCAGATAGAGCTTCCTGCGAAGTATCAGAAAAATGTTGTGACTGATGACGACTTTAAGGAATTTGAAGTCGATGAAAACGGTAATCCTGTTGATATTTATCAGGGTCCTTCCATTGAAGAAATGGAAGCGGAGCTTGAACGATATAGACGCGAAACTGAAGAAGATGTAAGAAGAATTCAGGAAGACGCTTATGCGAAAGCCAAGCAGATAGAAGAAGAAGGAAAGAATGCTGCATTCAATGAGCTTCAGAATGCGCGCGAACAGATAAAAGCCGAGATGGATAAATTCCATCAGGAATCAAACCGTGAAATAGAACGCGGTAAGTTTGAAGCTGAAAAACTTATCAAAGAAGCCGAGCTCCGCGTTTCAGAAATCGAGCACGAAGCCTATAAGAAAGGATATGAAGCCGGTCGTGAAGAAGGTTATAAAGAAGGTCAAGCTGAGGTAATGCGTCTAATTGACAGGCTTGGTACGATTGTCGCTACTGCCGTAGATATCCGCGATGATATTATCAGATCTTCCGAAAAAATGATGACTGAAATGATTCTGATGATTGCCCGCAAGGTTATCAAAGATGAAATCGTTGAACGCCGTGAAATTGTAATTAATAATATTAAGGAATCACTTAAGAGAGTCAGAGACAGAGACAGAATCGATATCCGCGTAAATTTCGCGGATCTTGATATGACAACTGCCCACAAAGACGAACTTATCAAGATGATGGAATCTCTTAAGAAGGTCAACATTTACGAAGATTCGCGTGTTGAACGCGGAGGCTGTATCATTGAAACTGATGTCGGTTCAATCGACGCCAGAATTACGACTCAGCTTGATACGATTGAAGAGGCGATACGCAATACGACGACAATATAGGTGAAACATGATTAATGTTCTTCCTCACGAGAGGATTGATTTTCTCTCAAAATACATGAGCATAATCGAAGAAACCGAAGTTGTAAAGTTTATCGGTTATGTTGATAAAATTATAGGTCTCACGATTGAGTCTGTCGGCCCGAATGTAAAATACGGCGACACCTGCAAAATTCGAACAGAAAAAGACAAATATATTCTAGCTGAAGTAATCGGATTCCGTGCAAAGAACAGACCAGTTCTTGTTCCTATCGGGGATATGAGCGGTGTTGTTCCGGGTGCTGAGGTTATTTCTCTCGGCGCATCGATGGGCGCTATGGTCGGTGAAAATTTAATCGGCCGTGTAATTGACGGTATTGGAAACCCCATCGACGGCAAGGGAATGATTTATTCGAAGAAACGTTATCCGATTAAGAGCCGTCCGGTTCCGCCGCTTGAAAGAAATCTCGTTGAAAAACCGCTTGCAACAGGTGTCCGCGCGATTGACGGACTTTTGACAATAGGCCGGGGTCAGCGAATCGGTATATTTTCAGGTTCCGGTGTCGGAAAATCAACTCTGATGGCTATGATTTCTAAATATACCGACGCTGATATTAACGTAATAGCGTTGATCGGTGAAAGAAACAGAGAGGTCAAGGACTTCGTAGAAAAAGAGCTCGGTGAAGAAGGCATGAAGAAAAGCGTGGTCATAGTCGCGACAAGCGACCAGCCTCCGATGCTTCGCGTTCGCGGCGCATATCTCGCGCATGCTATAGCTGAATACTTCCGCGATCAGGGAAAGAGCGTAAATCTTCTGATGGATTCCGTGACGCGCTTTGCAATGGCGCAGAGAGAAATCGGTCTTGCAGCGGGTGAACCTACTGCGAGCAAGGGATATCCGCCGAGTGTAATAGAGCTTTTGCCTAAACTGCTTGAAAGAAGCGGTAACGGAAAATCGGGTTCAATTACCGGTTTTTATACCGTTCTCATTGAAGCGGATGATATGAATGATATCATTGCGGATACCGTACGCGGTATTTTAGACGGTCATATAATTCTTGATAGAACAATCGCCAATAAAGGTCATTATCCCGCAATTGATGTGCTTGCGTCATTGTCAAGATGTATGAAGGATGTAGTTGAAAAGAATCATCAGGCCGCAGCGTTAAGATTCCGTGAACTTCTTGCTGCCTACCGCGATGTAGAAGACATGGTAATGCTCGGAACTTATGTGCGGGGATCAAACCCATTGGCGGATAAGGCGATATCGCTCATAAATGAATTGAACGCTTTCTTAAAGCAGGCGTTTATTGATAAAACAGAATTTCCGGAAACTGTTCAAAGGATGGAAGCTTTATGCACTGCGCCTTCAGTTTCTAATGCAAAAAAAACGGATTATGTCTCTAATCATCCTGTTAGAAAGACGGGTTGATTGAATGAAGAAGTTTAAGTTCAGACTTCAGAAACTGCTTGATGCCCGAATAGCGAAAGAGAAGGACATTCAGCATGAGCTTTCGGTTATCGTTACGAAGCAGAATGTTTTTAGAATCAGGCAGGAAGAGCTTAGGGGAAAGATCGGCGAACAGCGCGGAGTTTTTTCTGAAGCGATGAAAAAGAAAACTGTGAATCCGGCTGAACTTCTCAATTTTCATAAGTACTGGGATTTTGCGGAGAAGGCGATACTTTCGGCGCAGAGTGAAATAGATAAGCTTGAGCCTGCTGTGAATGCGGTAAGAGTGCGGCTTACTGAAGCCGTAAAAGAAAGAAAGACGATTGAAAAGTTCAAGGAAAGAAAATTCGAAGAATGGAAGAATATGCTCAAAAAAGCAGAAGAAAAAGAATATGATGATATAAATCAAAAAGTATATATGCGCAGAGTATATCTGAATGAAGAAGAAATCCGTGAAGGGGAGGCTGTTTATGACTGAAGGCGTTTATTCGTGCATGGAAAGAATAAGTGAAATCAAAAAGCGTTTCGGGCTGATGAATGAAAATGCAAAGGCTAATCAGAATGCGGAAACTGCCGGAGATGAAGGCGATTTGAAAAGAACTTTTTCCGAGATATTATCCGATAGAACAGGCGTTTCTTCAAGTCAGCAGGGAAATTTGTCAAAAGATGATATCGAAAATCTGATAGAAAAGATTTCGATTAAAGAAGGTGTTTCTCCGTCATTAGTTAAAGCGGTTGTTGAAAATGAATCAAGTTACAATACAATGGCAGTCAGCCCGAAGGGCGCGATGGGCCTCATGCAGTTGATGCCTGAAACGGCAAAAGAGCTTGGAGTCAACGATTCGTTTTCCGCTGAAGAAAACATTGAAGGCGGAGTAAAATATCTAAAAGGACTTTTGAACAAGTATCAGTGGGATTATAAAAAGGCGCTTGCCGCCTATAACGCGGGACCGAAGCTGGTTGACAGTTATAACGGTGTTCCGCCGATAAAAGAAACAGCTGAATACGTAAAGCGTGTTCTTAATTCTTACAGAAAAGAACAGGAATCGGTTGAAGAGGAGTAAGCAATGCAGGTTTCGGAAAAGTCGAAAATAATATTTTTATTTCTTATAATAGTTTTTCTTCTGGGTGTCGGGGTTTTGTGGCTTGATTACATGGGGCTTATAAATTTAACCAAGACCGCTTCTATGTTCAGCAAGGATGAGGCTTCGGTTCTTTATGCCGATGACGATGAGCCTTCGCTTATGAAGCTTGAAGAACTTGAGAAGAACAAGGAACAGCTCAAGGAACGCACTGAAGATCTTGACAGACGTGAAGCGCTTCTTCTTGAACAGGAGAAGAGTTCAAACACCGACAAGGAAAAGATTCAGGAAATGCGTGCCGGAATTGAGTTAGAGCGTAAGAAGCTTGAAAATGAAAAAAACAAATACAGCGGATATAAGAAAAATATTGTTGATCTGGCGCAGAAGATTGAAAGTATGCCACCTAAGGAAGCTGTCGCGATTATGATTAATTGGGATGATCCTCTTATTATTGATGTTCTCCGTCAAATCGACCAGAACGCGCTTGATGCAGGAGCAATGAGTGTGACCTCGTATCTCATTTCGCTTATGCCGAAAGATAAAGCGAGCAGGGTCATGTACCTGATGACGCAATTATGATAAAATGAACAATTTTCATTAAAAGAAAAATGTTTATCTGATGGTGTATATTGATGAATTTTATTAAGCGAAATATTTACGGAATATTATTATCAGCCGCGGTTGCGGCTGTTGCGTATATTCTCGGCAGAATTTTCCCGATTGTCGGAGGTCCTGTATTCGGAATACTTCTCGGCATGATAATTAATAACACTTTTGGAAAGCCTGAATCATCAGTTGCCGGGATCAGGTTTACCGGAAAGAAAGTTCTGCAATGGTCGATCATTCTTCTCGGCGCCGGACTCAGTATGAATCAGGTTGCGAAAGCAGGTATGACTTCATTTTTTGTTATGATTTTCACATTATCAGCGGCGTTCATTACGGCGTATGTTGCCGGATATTTTCTTAAAATTCCGTTTAAAT
>JAEWVM010000220.1 GCA_023396615.1 Spirochaetota bacterium
ATCGCATACGTATGTGTAAAACTCCATTTAAGCCCCGCAATAATAAATATTTGACCTCAATAAGAACTTTTCTACAGTGATTATTTTAAAGAAATAAATCAATAAGTTTTTAAAGGTGCGAATGAAAACTAAAGTTATGTTTGTGTGTCTTGGAAATATATGTCGTTCTCCGATGGCTGAAGCTGTTTTTAATCATCTTGCCGCAGAAAAAGGAATGTCGGATTCCGTAAAAGCTGCATCAAGCGGAACGGCTGGATATCATGAAGGCGGAAACGCTGATCACAGAACAATCAAAACGCTTCGTTCTCACGGGGTGCCGATCAATCACACTGCGCATAAAATTACAAAGGCGGATATCGCCGGATATGATTTGATCTTCGCGATGGATTCGGAAAATCTTTATAATATTATAAGAATTGCGGGGGAAGCAGATAAAAAAAAGATTATGCTTTTCCGTAAATTCGATCCGAAAGGAGAGGGTGATGTGCCCGATCCGTATTACGGAAGTGAAGCCGATTTTGAAATAGTCTACGAAATGTGTCTGCGTACCTGCGAAAAAATAATCGGGCACATAATGAAAAACAATGAATAGTATAAGACCGGTTATTAAGGATATTTTCGGTCAATCAGCCGAAGTAAAATCGTTTACCTCCGTTTCCGGCGGTTCGATAAGCGAGTCGTATTTTGCAGAAATAATTAATGGCAAAAGCTTATTCATTAAAAAGAACAGGCTGAATCCTGAGAATATTTTTAAATGCGAAAGAAACGGACTTGCAGCTCTTAAATCATACGGGGCGAGAGTTCCCGAAGTGTATAAGGTTTTTACCGCTGAAGGGCACCAATATATAATCATGCAGTATGTTGAAAGAACTTCTCAGTCAAAATCTTCTGATTATAATTTCGGAAGGGAGCTTGCTGAGCTTCACGCGAAAGATGCCGGAGATAAATACGGATTTTCTGAAAATAATTATATCGGGGCAAACCGTCAGTTTAATGATTATTCGTCATCATGGGTTTCGTTTTTCGCTAATATCAGGCTCGGCCATCAGCTGAAGCTCGCGCAGTCTAATAAATATTTTACGGATCATGAAGAAAGCTTATTTTTCAGCCTGATTGAAAAGCTCGAAAGTTTTATTCCGGAAGATAAACCTTCGCTGATTCACGGTGATCTTTGGGGCGGCAATTATATTAATTCCGCTGAAGGATGTTATCTGATAGATCCCGCGGTTTATTTCGGTTCAAGGGAAGCCGATATTGCGATGACTGAACTGTTCGGCGGATTTTCAAATGATTTTTATAAAGGCTACAATGATGTCTTTCCTCTGGATAAGGGATACCGGGAAAGGAAAGATATTTATAATCTATATCATATTCTCAATCATCTTAATCTTTTCGGATTGTCATACAAGAATCAGGCTTTAAGCATCGCAAAAATATATGTTCTCTAATTAACTCTTGATATTTCGGAAAGAACATTTTTTAAATAGGTTTTATCATCATAGTCAAGATTAGGTGTTAACTCTTTAAGAAAATATTCAGCCTTTGTGATGTCAGAAAGAATCAGTGAATCGTATGCTGTTTTTCTTACCTGCGGATTTTTATCCGATGTGAAAACCGCAATTTTATCAAAGAGTTCGGGGTTCCGCATATTGCCGAGATGTTCTATTGCTATCTGGCGTATCGCGGGATTATCGTTTTCGGAAAGTAGAGTCATTAAACTGAAAATTTCATCATCATCAATTTCACTCAATACTTCAGCCGCGAGAAGTGCAGCTGAATTGTTTTTTTCGAGAAGGCGCTTCATGTGAGGGATTACTGCTTTCCCCATTCCTATCAATGTGTTCTCAATGCTTGTGAGATAGAAAAGAGATATTCCGGAATCGATGCTTGTTTCGATTATAGACATTATTGCCGGGATATATTTGCTGCTGTCTATAAGTATCGCGCCTGATGCGGCGTTTCTCACGTTTGCATCGGAATCGTTAAGCATCGAAACTATTTTTGCGCTGTCGATGTTTTCAAAAGAAGAATACATTCTGCATGCGAACATACGTATTTCTTCGTCCGGTGATGAAAGAGTTGATTCGATCAAGGACAGCATGATCTTGTTAGTTGCTGAAAAAGAGAGTGCGTCGAGCTTCGCGCGTTTATCAAGTGAAGGGTAAAGTTTTTTTAATGTGTTTTCAAATAAGGTTTTGTCTTCAAACGCTTCTTCAAATCTTCCGGTTAAAATCATTGCCGACATGTATTCATCGTCATTCATCGGTATTGATGAAGAAAGAAGTATTTCTGCCGCAGCCCTTCTGAAAAACATTCCTTCGTCATTTAAAAGAATATCCTTGAGAACAGGAGTCGCTTTGAGTTTGTCTATTTTAATCATGGCACTCATGGCATTAAGCCGCGAAGGATGAAAGCGGTTTCGTGCGGTTTTTGAAACGAGCGGAAATGCAGATGAATATTTTATGTCACCGAAAAAAGAAATGATGTCGTCCGTATCAAGTGGAACATCAAGAAGAAAAAGAAAATCACCGCTTGCTATGTTCTGAGGCAGAATTGGAATAAAAAAATGAATGTCTTTTGCAATCGTTGAAAAATATTTTTTAAGTGCTGAAATGAGTAAATCCTGAAAAGGTGAAAGTGCATGAATAATTTCGCGTTTCTGGTCTACTGAGATATTTTGTTTGACGGCAAAAATTTCGATTAAGGCGCATGCCGCATCGAATGACCCGGTTTGAGAGATTCTGCGGCAGGCGTTTGAAAAAGCGTTTTTTCTCCGTCCAAGCGCCGCAGATTTATAATAATTTATTTTAAGCGATTCGAACAATCAATCTCCTATGTCGAATATTCCGCGTTGATTTTCACGTAATCAACCGAGATATCGCTCGTCAGATACATGAAAGAAAAATCTCCTGCGTTCAGTTCAACCGTAACTCTGAATTCCTTTTTTTTCATAACGGATTCGAGATCCTTCTTGTCGAAATTAAGAGGTGCACCGTTTTTGAAAATCATCATATCGTCAAAGCTGATCGACATTTTCTGCGGATCAAATTCTGCTCCGGAATAACCCGCTGCGCAGGCGACTCTTCCCCAGTTGGGATCACTTCCGAAAAATGCAGTCTTGACGAGAAGAGATTCAGCAATTTCTTTTGAGCACTTCTTCGCGTCTTTTGCAGTCTTTGCGCCGTTTACGAGAATTTCTACGCATTTTGTAGCGCCTTCTCCGTCGGTAACGAGCTGTTTAGAAATATCAAAAAGAACCGCGTAGAGTGCTTTTTCAAATTCAGCAAGATCATCATTTTTAAGACATTCTTCTGAAGCCGGAGAAAGCATAATTGCAGTGTCATTGGTTGACATGTCGCCGTCGATAGTTATCGCGTTGACGGTTTTGTCTATTGTCTCTGAAAAAATTCTATCGAGATCATTTTTAGCGATCGGTGCGTCAGTAACTGAAAAGCAAAGAAGCGTCGCCATGTTGGGGGCGATCATTCCGGCTCCTTTTGCGGTAGAAGCGATCTTGAAACTTCCTTTTGATGTTTCAAAACTGTAACAGCAGAATTTAGGTACTGTGTCCGTCGTCATTATCGCTTTTGGAATTTCCTTTCCGTTTTCAGGCGAAAGTGCGGCAGTCAGAGAATTGATTTTAGCTGATATTTTCTCATAAGGCAGTTGAACACCGATAATTCCGGTTGAACAGTTGAGAATGGATTCCGCTTCCGCGCCGATTCTAGTTGCGGTTTCGGCAGTGAGTTTGACTGCGGTTTCGTATCCCTGTTCTCCCGTGCAGGCATTAGCGTTTGTGGAATTGATCAGAATTCCCCTGATTTTGTTGTCTTTTCTTTCGCGGCAGAGTTTTACCGGAGCAGCGAAAACTTTATTTGTTGTAGTTACAACTGCGGCATTAGAATCTTTGTCAGATGAAATCAGACAAAGATCGAGCCGGTTTGCGAATCTGATCCCGCATTCAATTGCCGAATATTTATAACCCCGGACGAGTTCAAGTCCGCCTTCTAATTTTTTCATATTGATACTTAATCCTTATTTTCCGGATTTAATTTCGTCCCAGATTTCTGAATATTTCTTATTATCTTCTCCGAGATCGACGATTGTTTCAGACTTTTTCATCACCGTGTCAGAAGGCTTAAACGCGGGATTATTG
This sequence comes from Spirochaetota bacterium, assembly GCA_023396615.1. GTDB lineage: Bacteria > Spirochaetota > UBA4802 > UBA4802 > JAFGJZ01 > JAKJGA01. The sequence continues at coordinate 4,157 of JAEWVM010000220.1, forward strand.
AGCGTTTCTTTATCCAGAAGTTTGAGGGCTTCTGAGTTAGGCGACATGTAAAAAACAAATTCCATGTTTTCCGCGCATATTTGCGGATCGTGACAGAAGTTGATAAATTCATATGCAAGGTCGATATTCTTTGAATCTTTCATTATAACGAAATCGTCTGATGAATAAGATGTTCCTTCTGCCGGATAAAAAAATCCGATATTTTCATTTTCTTCTATTATCTGAAGGATGTCTCCGCTGTATTGCTGAACGATAAAAAATTCTCCCGAATCAAGACCTCGTTTAGCTTCATCAACGTCAAATTTCGCGATATTCTTTTTCCATTTCAGAACCAGTTCTTTTGCCTTCGTCAGTTCTGATTCATTGCGGCTATTGTAGCTGTATCCGAGATGTTTAAGAGCCGCGCCTATTACTTCACGCATGTCGTTTAACAGGGTGGTGCGTTTTGAATAATCTGCTGATTCAAATATGCTCCAGCTTTCTTTCGGAGAAACAACCTTAAGCTTATTGTATCCGACACCCGTGAAACTCATCATGTAGGGTATGCTGTAATTCATGGCAGAATCGGGCTTAGACTTGATGATTTCTGAATCGATGTTTTTAATATTCGGAATTTTGTCTTTGTTTATTTGAACAAGCATGTTTTCCTTGTTCATGACTTCAGCCATATAGCTTGTCGGAACTATGATGTCATAGCCGGTTGCGCCGGATTTGATCTTTGCATACATTGATTCGTTTGAATCAAAATAGTCTACGATGATTTTGCAGTTAAATTTTGATTCGAAAGCGGTAACTATTTCAGGCTTGATGTAATCCGCCCAGTTATAAATGTGAAGTTCCTTTTTGTTTTTGCCGGCGCAGGAAATTGATAATGATAAAGCAAAAAGGCTCAAAACGGCAAATGTTATTTTTCTCATGATTTACTCCAGTTTAAATAATCAGCCCGGAATTCGAAAGAACATAGGCAAACAGGGTACAAATATGTACATGGCTCTTCATTGGCAAGAAAATTTCTACATACGAATTAATTTCTTTCCATTCTTTCGCGGAGTATTTCTTTAACTTCTGATATGTCGGTAGAGGCTTTTTCAAGTCCGGAACTGATGCTTTCAATTTCGTGAAAGCTTTCTATCAGAATATCAGTTTGTTCCGCGAGATTTTCGAATACTGTTCTGAGATCATCTGAATAAGGAACTATTTTTTTAACTTCTTCTTGTGTTCTTTTTGCGAGATTTTTTACTTCGCCTGCGACAATTCCAAAGCCGCGTCCGGCATCGCCGGCACGGGCGGCTTCTATTGAAGCATTGAGAGCGAGAAGATTTGTCTGCATCGAAATTTCGTTTATCGCGCTCGTTATCGGCGTGAATTTGTCCGATATTGAAGATGATTTTTTCATTTCGTCGCCGAGCTTTGTAAGGCTGTCTTTTTCCCTTGAAGAAAAAAGTTTAATCTTTTCGATCATTCCTTCTATATTGCTGTTTTCTATATCGCGGACTGCGTTTTGAACAGCTTCGATGCTCTTCGCGCTGTCTTCTTTTTCGGCGAGCATCATGAAGTGTTTATAGTAATGGCAGTTTTCTGCTTTGTTCAGTCCGTTGAAAACAGCCAGTGCCATTTTTTCACAGCTTCCGTATCCGCATGCCGAGCAGTTATACATATCTTTTTCAGAATGCTTCATCATAGAAGCGTAAACGGAAGAGAGTTCGCGCTGACTTGGAATTTTGGATGTGTTGTTCTGTGCGAGATTATCATATTTTCTGCCGTAGAGATTTTTCTTCCAGAACTTGTCGATTGTGTGTTTGAGCTTCCGCTTTCCTAAAAATGATGAACTGTATCTTTTTTTCATGTCATTTTTTCTTTCTGAGATAAGATGTTCGATGCGGTCAAGATTCGCGTGCCTGTTCGGTGTTCCCGGGCCGCCGTTGCATCCGTGTTCGCAGTTCAGGCAGTCAACGAGAAGCGGTGCTGTTCCGTTTGAAAGAGATTCTGCAAGAGAGTCAATATATGAGTAAATCGTGTTAGTCCCTTCGATTTTTCGCGAAACTTTTCCTATGCCGGGATGTTCTCTTTCTGCGGTTTCGAGTAGTCCGCCTGGTGATGAAAAAACAACAGCACGCTCTGCCGGCGGATTATCATAGTCGGTTTTTGGATAGTTATCCAGATTTATTCCTGTATTATTAATATGCTCTATCAATGAGTTGCAGGTCACGTTAAATATTTCTCCTGCAAAGCCGAGTTCGTCAAATTCGCGTCTTTTGGCAAGACATGGGCTTATTACAAGGATTTTGTGCTGTGAATATTCAGGATAAAATTCACGTATCATTTTTACGGTATGCATCATCGGACTGTCTGCGGGTGCAAGATGTTCAAGAAGTTCAGGATGATAAATTTCTATATAGCTTACAATCGCCGGACAAGGCTGAGATATAACGAGACGCGGCTTATCATTTTTTACGTGTTCGAGATATGTTTTTACCGTGAGTTCCGCTCCAAAGCTTACATCGAAAACCGCCGAGATTCCGGCTGATTTGAGATATCCGTTCAGATTGAGATACCTTCCTGGGAAAGCGGCTGCTGAAGCCGGAGCCGCGATAGCTATCATTTTATCTTTTCTGCTTAATGATTTTTGATAAAGCTGAAAATCATCGATTCCAGAGCGCGCGTCATGCGTACAGTAGTCAAGACAGCTGCCGCATCCTATACACAGATTGTGATTTACTTTTACATACTCGCCGCTTCCGTCGTTGCACATTTTGACAGGGCATGCTGTGATGCAGGCATGGCAGTTAACGCATTTATCTTTATCGACATTTATTACAGGAATTAATTCAGACATCATAACCCCTCTTTGGAAACGCCGCATGCGTGCTGGCCTGTAAGTGAAAACAAGCGGCGTTTAAGCCAAAAAATGATATTGATTATGATAGCAGAATTCTTTTTATATAGCAAGAAAAGAATCGGTTATTTTTAAATGGTGAAATTGAAATAATCGTATGCGGTATTTATTGTGAAACCGCATTTGTTGTAAAGATTTTTTGCCGCGTCATTTTCAATTTGTGTACACAATGTGATTCTTGCTGCAGAGTTTTCCTTTGCAAAATCAATCGATTTATTGACAAGAACTTCGGCAATTCCTTTTCTGCGGAAAGATTCATTAACAAAAAGATCATTGAGGTAGTAAGTGCGTTTCAGCGCGACTGAAGAGAATGACGGATAAAGTTGGACGAATCCGCACATTGTATTTTTTTCTAAAGCGACGAATATTGCTGAGTCATCTTTTGAGAGTCTTTCACTGATGAAGTTGCGGGCGGATTCTAAATCAGATATCTGACCGTAGAATACGCGGTAGTCGTTGAAGAGAACTGAAAGTTCATCGCAATGACCGGCATCGCATTTAATTGTTTGCAGCATTAATAATCCTCTTTTACTTGACTTAATCCGTGACAGGCTGATCTTTAATCAATTCATTCCGTTACCGGATATGAGTCAATCTTTTTAGGCGCTAAATACAATGAATTCCAGACAGTTTTTTAAATCATTCGGAAAAGAAGCTTTAGTAAAAATATATCTTTTCATAGGAGAGGAAGAAGGAGAGAAAGATCGTGCTCTCTCAATGATTTTATCTTCTTTTCCGAAAGGTCAGAAGATCGGGCGGTTTCATGCTGAAAGCGGTGAGATCGTTCAGGCTGCTGAAGTTCTTCTTCAGCAGGATATGTTTTCGGGTGAAAAACTTTCCGTTATTTACGGCGCAGAAAAACTAATCAAAAAGACTGATATAGCTTTAATAAATGAAATACTCGACTCAGATTCATCAGGAACTTTGATACTTATATCTTCTTCGAATACCGTTCCTGCATATATGAAAAAACGCAAAGACTTTGCCGAGGTCATGTTCTGGAGAATGTTTGAAAGCGATCTCCATGCTTACGGCGCCGAACGGTTCCGTGAAGCCGGAAGATTCGCATCGAAGGATGTTCTTGCCGCGATAACGAGTCTTACCGGGCGCGATTTTGCGAAGTTTGATGCAGCTGTTGACAAAATTCTTGCTTATAATGATTCGAAAAATATCGCTGTTGAAACTGTTGTTGCCGTAGTTTCTGACGATAAAGAGGTGAAAATATTTGATTTTATTAATTCACTTTTTCTCGGCAAAAAAGATGCGCTTTATCTGTTAAGCAAGGTTCTCGGTAGCGGAATGCACGAGCTTCAGATTTTTGCTTTCATATGGAAGGAAGCCGAGCGTATTGAAAAATATGTATCCTTGAAAAAAAGCGGAATGAGTGATTCGGATATTGCCGATTCCATCGGCGTGTCGGCATCAGGAAAGGATGAATTTTTGATGAGAGCCAGACGTTTTGACGATGCAAAAATAAAAAAAGTTTTTATCTCGCTCGGCAATGCTGATTCTGCGGTGAAGGGCGGACAAATTGCTTCTGATCACGAAACAATTGTTCTTAATCCGCTTGTTGAAATTGTCGAAGCTGCATTATTCTGATATTTCTATTTTCTTAAGCGCACTTACGAGATTTTCAGGAAGGGCAATCAATTTTTTTGTTTTGATGTCGATTGCAACCATTTCAATTTCGCAAAGTATTGCGTTTTTGCCGTCTTTCTTTATGATGTAATCCCATACGAAGCTCATTTTGTTTATTTTTTTTGAGCGGACGGATACTTCGGCTTTGTCGAACATCACGAGCTGATTGCGGTATTTAATCGACACATCTCTGAGTACCAGCCCGAAAGTGGATTCGCCTGTGACGCGTACTGAATTCTCCCGGAGAAATGCCGCACGGGCGCGTTCGCAGAAATAAAGCGCTTTGGGGTGGTGAATTATTCCGTAGCAGTCTACGTCTTCAAATTCTACTGTGATGCTGTGAGTGAATTCAGCCAATGATTTCTCCTATAGCTTCGATGAGTTTTTTAATTTCCTGCATTGAGCCTACTGAAATTCGTACGTACTTATTCTGAATGTCACCCTTGAAATAACGGACAAGGATCATTCTTTCTTTAAGTTCGAGATAAAGTTTTTCAGATGGAAATGAAGAGTGTTTGGTGAAAACGAAATTTCCTTTTGACGGAACAATTTCAAAACCGAGCGCTTCGAGCCGTTCTTCGAGATACTCCTTGTTGTTGCGGAGCATCTGCATGTTATACTTGAATCCCTTCTGGTCTTTGAGGGCCGCGAGAGCGCCTGCAAGAGCAAGTCTATCGATATTATATGAATCTTTAAGTTTCAAAAATCCCTGTATTATATCCGGGTTTGCGATTGCCAGTCCGACACGAAGCCCCGCGAGTGAATATGATTTTGAAAAAGAACGTGTGACAATAAGGTTATCATATTTGAGAACCATGTCGACAGCGCTTCCTCCGTAAAAATCTACATAAGCTTCATCTATAACGAGAAGCCCCTTGAATTTCTGCAGAAAATCCTCGATCTGTTTTACGCTTAGTGATGTTCCTGTCGGATTGTTCGGAGAAGTTAGAATGATGAGGTCGTATTTTTTTTTGAGGAATAAGTTGAGATCGTAATCGAATTTATCAGTAAGGGGAACTTTTTCATAATTGATGCCGTTAGCTTCAGCCATTGTGTAATATAGAGAATATGATGGATAAGCGAAAGCCGCGAGACCCGTTTTTTCGATAAAACCTCTGAATAACAGCGTAAAAATTTCATCAGATCCGTTTGAAACAAAAATATTGTTTTCTGTAAATGATCCGCCGAGCTGTGACGCCATTTCTTTTCTGAGCGGATCGGCATTCGGGTTCGGATATTTGCGCAGAGACCCGTCGCAGGCGTTTTTTATGGCTTCAAGTACAGGAGGCGTCGGAGGAAAAGGCGATTCGTTGGTGTTGAGTTTGATGAACTGCTCAATATTGTCGGGCTGTTCTCCGGGAAGATATTCCGTCATAGCTTGAAGCGTCGAATTCCAGTATTTCATATTGCTCACCTTTAATCATGCCGATTTTCATTTTTGCCCTGCGTTTGTCAAATAAGTTATGGTTATATAAACAGCTTGAAATATTCGTAACATTACAGTAGTGTTGATTTCTAATACAGTAATGGAGAATTTATGAAAAAATATTTAATATTTCCGGCGCTTTTAATCGCGCTTAATATTTTGGCGGCTGATGATGAGACTGCGAGCAAAATTATTTCAGTTAAGTCATATCAGAATCAGTCGCTCATCGTAAGAGAAACCGAGGTTGAACTGAAGAAGGGAGAGAATACCGTAGTTCTTACATCTCTTCCGAAAGGTCTTTTTGACTGGTCGGTTAAATCTTCCCTTCCGAAAAATTTTGAAGGCAAAATTGTAACAGTATCGGTCGAACAGAAGATGCTTGTCGAAAGGTTCCAGAAAAAAGTTCAGGATATCGAAGACAAGCTGAAGGAACTTGCAAGAAAGGATCAGCAGTATATTGATGATCTGGCGTCTCTTAAAACTCAGGAGGATTTTGTCGGTTCGGTTTTGAATTTTACGAACGTCAACGCATCCAAGGAACTTCAGACGCGAATTCCTCAGGTCAAAGTATGGGATGATACCCTTACGTATTGCGTATCAAAGAAAAAAGAAATAGCCGCGCGCAGACGTCAGATCGAATCCGCGCGAGAGGAACTCGGAAAGGAAATTCAGAAATGGGAATTTGAACTGATTCAGATTGCGGGAGACAGTTACTATTCGAATTACCAGCTTCTAAACAATGCCCGCAATAAAAATGTTCAGAATATGATGGTTCAGCAGTACGCCGATTCGAATGTGTATTATTCAAAAACAAAATCGATTTTAAAAAATCCTACTCAGGGAACTGATATAGAAAAAAGAATTGTGCTGACTGTTTTTTCTGCCCGGGCGGCTAAGGCTAAAATAGAATTCAGCTACATGATTCCGAATACCAGCTGGAATATGATATATGACATCCGCGGAAGCCGTGATAACGGCAAGGTTGATCTGACTGTTTACGGTAATGTTTATCAGAAAACCGGCGAAGACTGGAAAGACGTTAAACTCTTTCTTTCAACAGGTGCTCCTTCGAATAATATCGTTTCACCTTATTTTAATCCATGGTATCTTGATATTATAGAAGAAAGAAATTATGATAGAGACGATGAATATAGAGCGAAATCTGTGAAGAAAGCAGAACGTCCGCTTGCGCTAGCCAAACAGGATTACGCCGGTTCGGCCCAAGAAGAGAAGGTTCTTGAAACTGCTATCCGTGAAACGGGCGCATTCATGGAAATAGAACTTCCTCTGACTCAGAGCATATTGTCTTCCGGTAAGCACCAGAAAAAACTTATAAAAGATTATTCTTTTTCTGCGGGCAAGTCGCTCGGATTGAATTTTGAGCTTTATCTGTGGCAGAGCCGTGAAGCTTTTATTACTGCAGAGATTACAAATTCGACTGAAATACCTTGGCTTCCTGGAGAGGCGCAGATTTTTCTTGAAAATGAATACATGGGAAAGATGAATCTTCCGTATATCCCTTCCGGCAAAAAAGAAACCGTAGTTCTTGGAGCCGAGCCGCGTATAGCTGCTGAAAAAACTCTGGTTAAAAAATATGAGGATACGAAAGGAGTTTTCGGCGGAAAAAGACGAATAGTATATTCGTATAAGATAACTGTTGAAAACAACATGAAATCGCAGAATAAAATAATTCTCCGTGACAGAATTCCTGTTTCGCTGAATCAGAAAATTTTAGTTGAAATAAGAAACGTTTCTCTTGAGCCGTCAGCGAAAGGGCCAATTGACGAAACTGTATATTCGCAGGGACAGAGGAAATATATTCTGGATTTAAAACCAGGTGAAAAGAAAACCATAACTTATGAAGCAGTTGTTTCTTTTGATAAAGAACTCAATGTCAGCGGACTTGAATAATTCATGAAATCCATTCATGATCTGTTTTAACAGCCTTTTTTAATAAAGCAATATAATCGGCGCGGGGAATAAATTCCCCGCCCATGCTTTCCATATGATCCGTGTGAACCTGTGAATCAATGAAAAGAAAATCTTCGTTTTCAAGCTTGCGGGTCAGGCTAATCAGCGCGAATTTAGAAGAGTTGCTTTCTCTTGAAAACATCGATTCGCCGAAAAAAGCTTTGCCGATTGAAACGCCGTAAAGTCCCCCTGCGAGTTTGCCGTCCTTCCACGATTCAACTGAATGCGCGAAACCCAGCCTGTGAAGGTTTACGTAGGCGTCAATCATGTCGTCCGTTATCCATGTCCCTTCGATCCTCATATCCGCGCATGCTGAAATAACTTCTTCAAATGCCGTATCATATCTGACTTCAAATACTTTGCGGTTAATAATCTGCCGCATCGTTTTCGATACTTTGATTTTGTCCGGAAAAAGAACAAACCTGGGATCTGGCGAATGCCATAGTATCGGATCGTTTTCGTCGAACCACGGAAAAATTCCCGATGAATATGCTTCGATAAGACGTTCGGCGGAAAGGTCTCCCGCGAACGCAAGGAGACCGTGTTTCGGAGCCTTGAGCGGATTTGGGAAAGCCGGATCTATATCAAGATTTTTTATCATTTGATTCTGTAAAAATAAAGTTTTCGTTTCTAAAATCAACAGTCAGTTTTCCGCCTTTTGAAAGCTTCCCGAAAACTGTAAGTTCCGCGGCAATCTTAATAATTTCATTTTTTATTACACGTGAAATTTCTCTCGCGCCCATTTCTTCGGAGTAACCGCGCGCGCATATTTCTTCAACGCATTGCTCTGTAAATTCTATTGTAATTTTTTTCTTTTTAAGACGTGCAGTAAACTGATCAAGATTTTTCTTCACGATGCGCAATGCCATTTCTTTGTCAAGGGCGTTGAACCTGATGACCGAGTCTATACGGTTTCTGAATTCAGGGGAGAATATTTTTTTGAGGGCATCATCAACCGCACCAGTGTTGTTTTTTCCTGAAAATCCGATTGTCTTTTTTTCAAGATCGCGCGCACCGGCATTTGAAGTCATGATGATGATTGTATTTCTGAAATCGGCTTTGCGTCCGCTGTTGTCGGTGAGCGATGCATAGTCGAGAATCTGAAGAAGTGTGTTGAAAATATCCTCATGAGCTTTTTCGATCTCATCAAGAAGAAGAACAGCATGAGGTGTGCGGCGCACTGCTTCAGTAAGAAGGCCGCCTTCTTCATAACCGACGTAGCCCGGCGGCGAACCGATAAGTCTGGCGACGGAATGTTTTTCCTGATATTCGCTCATGTCAAAACGGTGAAGTGTGAGAGAAAGATATTCTGCAAGCTGTTTGGCAAGTTCAGTCTTTCCGACGCCCGTAGGGCCGACAAAGAGCATTGACGCGACCGGTTTCTTTTCTTCTGAAAATCCGGCGCGTGATGAAATTACTGCGCTTGAAATTTCTTCTATCGCTTTATCTTGACCGAAAATCAATCCTGAAAGATGCGCTTTGAGGTTTTTTAGCTTATCCGATTCGTTCGTTTTTACGGCTTCTTCCGAGATATTGTACGAGCGGCTCATAGTTTTTATAATGTCAGAGGGATTGATGACGGCTCGTTCGGTTGTTTTGTTTTTTATAGCAGCTGAAGCTCCGGCTTCATCAATGACGTCAATTGCCTTGTCGGGAAGCTTGCGTTCGGCAATATATTTTTCAGATAGTTCAACAGCTGTACGAAGTGCTCTGTCCGTGTATGCTACATTGTGGTGATCCTCGTATCCTTTCTTGATCCCCTGAAGTATTTTGTATGCGTCTTCTGTGCTGACTTCATCAATGTCGATCTTTGTGAATCTGCGGAGAAGTGCTCTGTCTTTTTCAATTGTCTTTCTGAATTCTTCAAACGTTGTTGAGCCGATAACTCGGATCTTTCCTCCGGCGAGAGCCGGTTTTATGATGTTGGAAATGTCGAGATGTCCGCCTGATACAGATCCGGCTCCTACGATGGTGTGAATTTCATCGATGAATAGAATTGAGTTTTTCTCGGCTTCGATTTCGTTTAAAAGTTTTTTCAAGCGGTCTTCAAAGTCGCCTCTGAATTTTGTTCCGGCAAGAAGTGCGCCGACATCAAGAGAGAAAATCTTTGCCGACTGAAGAACTGATGGAACATTAGATGAAGCAATTCTGAGGGCGAGTCCTCCGGCGATAGCAGTTTTCCCGACGCCGCTTTCTCCGACGAAAATGGGATTGTTTTTGAAGCGCCTGCAAAGAACATGAATCGTTTTGTCGAGAATGTCCTCTCTTCCGATCAGGGGGTCAATCTCTCCGCGTGAGGCTTTTGTCGTGAGTTCTTCGGTGAATATCGAGAGAACTGATTTTGAAGTAGGAACTTCTTTTATTTTTTCTTCAGCGCTTTCTGCCTCATTGTCTTCTGGAAAGCCGTTTTCTGTAACAGCGTTTAATATGTCGAGTTTTTCAACGCCTTGCTTTCTGAAAAGGTATGCAGAATATGATTCATTTTCATCGAATATTGAAGCTAAAATATCGCCAAGATCAATTTCTTTTTTCTGTGAAGATATAACGTGAGAATAGGCTCTTTCGAAAATATTCTGAAGGGAAAATGTTTGAACCGGATTGGATGAATTTTCACCCGGTTCAAATTTTTCTTTGAGAAAATTGTTTAGCTCCGTTCTCATTATTTCAGTATCGCACCCGGCAGTTTCTAATAAAGTATTTGCAGAATCGAAATGAAGCGCGGCATAAAGCACATGTTCAGGTGAAATATATTCGTGCTTGCGGTATTCTGCTTCCTTGAATGCCGATTGAAGAATCAGGCTCAGTTCGGTATTGATATTCATGCTTCCTCTATTCTGCAGCGTAATGGAAAACCGTTTTGCTTGGCGGCATTTTTAACCTGCATTACTTTCGTTTGAGCTATGTCATAGGTATATATCCCGCATTCCCCGAAACCGCCCCGGTGAATATCAAGCATAATAGCGGTTGCTTCCTCTGCTGATTTTCGGAATACCCTCATCAGAATCTCAACGACAAACTCCATTGAAGTGAAATTGTCATTCAGCATAATTACTTTGTACATAGAAGGTTCTTTTATTTCTGTTTCTTCGAGAAATCCTGTTGAACTTTCAGAAGAATGCTGGTTATTGCTCATTGTTCCGTCCGGTTAAAATCATTACATTATTCTTAAAACATTATTATAATCTGATTAATAATAACAATTTCAGCCGGATATTGTCAACTATATTGGCGGAACAAGACATCTTGAAATCTTTCTTCTTGACAGTATTATGAAAAATCGTAATTCAAAAATCAATTACAGATTTTCATGCAAATCTGTAATTTGACGGCGGTATATCTTATATTGTCTGATTTTAAATTTTTAATATTTACCGGATTAGACACAAAATGATTAACTGCGGTCAAAAAGATTTTCAATCGGAATTTTCACGGCTACGAAACAGCGGGTGCCGCTTTGTCTTTGTAGTAAACTACGAAATGAATAACATAATTCTCTGTCCGGCGGATGAATGTGCCTCGAACGGCATTTTCTATTGCGTTCATGGTGAATCCAATGCTTCTTTTGTTACGGAAATAAAGCCGGAGATTGAGAAAATATTTCCACCGGCTTACACGGAATATAATTCCGCTTTCATAAAGGTTATGAATAATATTGTCTCAGGAAATTCATATCTTGCAAATTTAACATTCCGATCAGAAATAGAAACTCATAATTCTTTGGATGATATTTTTATGTCATCATCAGCTCCTTATAAGCTTTTAATTCGGGATAAGCTCACAGTTTTTTCCCCGGAAATATTTGTAAAAATAAAAGGTAAGGAGATAAAAACTTTCCCGATGAAAGGCACTATTTCTTCGGATAATCCCGATTCTCTAGAGAAGCTTATAAATGATGAAAAAGAGCAGGCTGAGCATATGACAGTTGTGGATCTTTTGCGTAATGATTTGGGATTAATCTGTGAAAATGTCAGTGTGGAACGGTACCGTTATTCGGAAAAAATATCATTTAACGGCGGCGGTCTTTTTCAGACAAGTTCTGAAATAAAAGGTATACTTCGGGATGAATACTATAAAGACTTCGGAAATCTTATGCTTCAGCTTCTTCCAGCTGGTTCGGTGACCGGTGCTCCCAAGAAAGAGACAATTGCAATTCTTGAAGATGCTGAAAATTATGACCGCGGCTTTTATACCGGCGTATTCGGTATTTGTGAAGGGGATTATCTTGACAGCTGTGTCATGATTCGTTTTATAGAAAAGGAAAAGGATAAACTATTTTTTAAAAGCGGCGGCGGGATTACCGTTTACAGTAATCCAGAGAAGGAATATGAAGAACTCATTAGAAAAATTTCCATTCCGGTTCATAGAGACAGTTAGAATGGAAAATGGAATTATGTGCAACTGTGATTTTCATGATGCACGTATAGCGGCGACTTTTTCAAAATATTTTCCGCTTAAAGCGGCGTTTACGCTAAATGGCATTAAAGCGGATTTAAACCCTGAGACGGGAAGGTGTAAATTGAGAGTAAGTTATTCCGGAGATGATCGGAATCTTTCTATAGAAAAATATACAGTGAGAGAAATTCGTTCTGCTGTGGCAGTTGAGTGTAGTGATGCGGAATACTCTTTTAAATATGAAGACCGTTCGTTGTTTTCTTCCTTAAGAAATGATAATTATGATGAAATAATTGTTTTAAAAAATGGCTTGGTTACCGATTCATCATTTTCAAACCTTGTATTTAATGATTCAGGAAAATGGTTCACTCCTGAAACTTTTCTTCTTAATGGAACTATGCGGCAGAAACTACTGGCTGATAATATTATTCGTGAAAAGAAGATAGCGGCAGATGATATAAAAAAATATGAGAAGATATCCTTTATAAATTCAATGCTTGATCTTGGAGAAAGCAGTCTTGGTGCGGATGAAATAGTATTAGATTATTAGATCGGCTATTCGAGTTTAATTGTTATCTGTGTAAGCAAAGTCCGCGTCTTTTTGATGAATTCAGATTCTATTTGGTAGAAAAGTGGATAGTTATCCACTTTTAAAATAAAAGTTGAATACCATAGCTGATTTTCTGTCAGTTGTAATAAATGCTTTTCAATCCACTCGTTCAGCATCAGTGAAACTGATAATTTATTTGTTTTTCTAAGCTCAATACAAGCTTCATATAGTTCCGGATCGATTGAAAAGTGGATAACTATGTATTTTTTTCCGCGATTCTGATATTTTACATTAGAAAAAGTTTTTAAACGGTTTTTGGCAACACGAGATAAAACCATACCTCTTAGTGTTATATAAAGTAACTTGGACCGTTTGATCTTTCTTTTGCGGCAAGCCGATTCTATAATTGCAAAATAATTTTTATCGATAAGAGCTGTTGTTCTTATGTTTTTCATGGTTACCCCATGAATAATAACGGAATTTAAAATAATTTTATCGTGATTGAGAATTATTTTTTAAAATAATGCTGTCTTAAAGCATTTAATAAAGACTAAAATTTTAACAGTTATGCTGACGCTGAGCATGGTATATTGCTTTAAAAAACTTGACATTTTTCGTTAACAATTTATTATGTACTTCGTTGGTTCCCAGCGCCTCAAGTAATCAAAAAAATGGAGTTTGTGTATTTTTCGTAATAATCCCGTGTTCCGGCATTCCGCCGTTTTTCCGCATATTCCCTGTAAAGGCGTAAATTGAAATAATACATTCATCTTATAAAAGGTATATATGAGTACAGAAAACGAACTCGAAAAAAACGAAACTATTCAGGAATCTCCGCAGGTTGAAGAAACTGCTGCCGAAGAAGTTACTTCCGAGCGCAAACCACGAAGGCATTCACGAAATTATAGTAATGGAAATAATGGAAATAACGGAAACAGCGCGCCAGCTGCACCGCAAGCTACCGCACAACAGCCGAGTGCTGCTGTCGAGAAGCTCGATTTGGCGGAACTGAAAAAGCGCACGATCAATGAATTGCTTTCTCTTGCAAGAGGCATGAGTGTTGAAGGTATCTCCGGACTGAAAAAACAGGATTTGATTTTTCAGATTTTGAGAAGCCAGACTGAAAAAAACGGAAATATATTTTCTTCGGGTGTTCTTGAAATTCTCCCTGAAGGTTTCGGATTTCTCCGTTCACAAAATTACAATTACCTTCCGGGTCCGGATGATATATATGTTTCTCCTTCCCAGATACGTCTTTTCGGTTTAAGAACAGGAGATTATGTAACCGGTCAGATCCGTCCTCCTAAGGATGGTGAAAGATTTTACGCGTTACTTCGTATTGAAGCAGTTAACTATGATAATCCTGAAAAACTGCAGAAACGAATTCTTTTTGATAACCTTACACCGATATATCCAAATAAGCGTATAAATCTCGAGACAACCAGTGAAAATATTGATACAAGAATAATCAATATAATGACTCCGCTTGGAAAGGGTCAGCGTGCGCTTATCGTCGCTCCTCCGAGAACAGGAAAAACCATACTGCTGCAGAAAATCGCGAATGCAATAACTACTAATCACCCAGAAGTGTTTCTTATCGTACTTTTGATTGACGAACGTCCTGAAGAAGTAACCGATATGCAGCGTTCCGTTCAGGGAGAAGTCGTTGCTTCTACGTTTGATGAGCCTGCTCAGCGTCACGTTCAGGTGTCCGAAATGGTCATTGAAAAAGCAAAAAGACTTGTTGAACATGGAAAAGATGTGGTCATTCTTCTTGACTCGATTACACGACTTGCGCGTGCATATAATCAGGTTGTTCCTACTTCGGGCAAAATTCTTTCGGGCGGTGTTGATTCAAACGCGCTTCATAAACCGAAAAGATTTTTCGGTGCGGCTAGAAACATCGAGCAGGGCGGGTCTTTGACCATTATCGCTACTGCCCTTGTTGAAACCGGAAGCCGTATGGACGAGGTAATTTTCGAGGAATTTAAAGGAACAGGAAACGCAGAATTACATCTTGACAGAAAACTGGCCGAAAGAAGAATATACCCTGCGCTTGATGTCAATAAGGCAGGAACCCGCCGTGAGGAGCTTCTTCTTGAGGAAGAAGAGCTTCAGAAGCTCTGGGTGCTCAGAAAATTCATTTCCACTATGAGCCCGAGCGAGGTCATGGAGCTGCTAATTGACAAAATGAAAGCAACAAGAAGCAACAGAGCCTTTTTTAAGGCAATGAATTCTTAAGAAAATATAAGGAGATAATATATGAAAGACGGAATCCATCCTGAATACCACGAAACCGTAATCAAATGCGCTTGCGGAAATGAAGTTAAGACACGTTCTACCCTTAAAGATGTTAAGGTGGAAATTTGTTCTGCTTGTCATCCTTTCTATACAAAGGAGCAGAGACTTGTTACTACTACCGGTCGTGTGGAAAAATTCAAAAAGAAATACAACATCAAATAAGAATCTTAACGCCGCTAATGCGGCGTTTTTTTATGTGTTTCGGCATTGTGTTTTTATTTTCAGTCTTCAATTGCTTTTTAGATATTTCTATCTCTTCTACTATTCAATCACTTTATGCTTGCAAAATTAAATGACCGGGTTTGACTCTTGATATGCAGAATCCTTTAACAGTTTATGAGTTATCACAGCGTATTAAAACCTGTGTGGATAACAATCCGCTTTTATCTAACGTCTGGGTTAAAGGCGAAATTACCGGTATAACGTATCATTCTTCGGGGAATATATACTTCACCCTGAAAGATAAGGATAGCCTTATTTCTGCGGCTTTTTTCCGTTATATGAATTCCAAGCTGAAATTTAAATTAAATGAAGGACAGAGTATCATCGCACTCGGCAGCGTCGTCATTTATGACAAGCGCGGAAGCTATCAGCTGAAAGTCGCCGACATAATGCTTGAAGGCGTCGGTGAAATCCAGCTCATGCTTGATGAACTTAAAAAGAAGCTCGCTAAGGAAGGTCTTTTTGATGCGTCGAGAAAACGTTCATTTCCGTTTCTTCCAAAGCGGATCGGAATTGTAACTTCCCCGACAGGCGCCGCTCTGCGCGATATTCTAAAGGTTGCATTAAGAAGATATCCCAATCTCGAAATAATATTGGCGCCGGCGAAGGTGCAGGGCGGTGACGCGCCTAAGAGTATCATAAAAGCAATAAAGGAGCTTAACCGCGACAAATGGAATGTTGATATAATAATCGCGGGACGCGGAGGAGGTTCCGTTGAGGATCTTCTTCCTTTCAGCGATGAGGGAGTTGTACGCGCTTTTGCCGAATCACGAGTTCCTATAATTTCAGCAGTCGGGCATCAGATAGATCATCCGATTTCGGATGAGGCTGCAGATTTCGCAGCTCCGACTCCGTCTGCTGCCGCGGAATTTGCAGTTCAGGATAAATCTCAGCTTTCTGCATCTGTAAATCAGTTTTCACGCCGAATGGATTATGCTCTCCGTAAAATTATTTCTTCTGCAGACGGCCGTCTTTCAAATATTGAAACAAAAAAAATATTCACAGAGCCGAAAGCCGCGTTTGAATTCAAGGAGTACGAACTTGACCGTATCAGTGAAACTCTTCATTATGCATTAAATGAACAGTTGAGGGATTTATCGGCGCGTTTGGAAAAGTGTTCTCGTTTTGAAAAAGATATGATTTTAATTACACGCTCAAAAGAAATGCTCTTTGCAAAAGGAGCAGAACTTCTTGAAAAGCTTTCGCCGCTTTCGACCATTGCGCGCGGTTATTCCGTTTCCCTTGATTCGGCCGGAAGAATAATAAACTCGGTTGACAAAGCAAAGCAGGGAGAAAATATCAAACTGCTTCTTTCGGACGGTTCACTGGGATGTGTTGTAAATTCCGTAAATAAAGGAGATGTTCTTGGAAAAGAAAAAGAAAAAAACTGAAGAAACAAAAACTTTCGAATCCGCGCTTGAAGAACTTGAAGAGATAGCATCCGAACTCGAAACAGGAGAACTCGGACTTGATGAGGCGCTTGGAAGGTATGAAAAAGGCGTTCAGCTTTCCCGCTTTTGCCGGAAGAAACTTGATGAAGCCGCCAGAAAAATAGATATTCTGCAGAAGCAGGGAGATGAAATAATTTCGAAGCCTGTGAAGCTTAAGGATGATGAGGGCGAAATTGAAGAAGGCGAAGACGTACAGGGGGAATTGCTTTGAAAAAAATATTAGCTGTATGTTTTCTGTTTTTATTGGCATCATGCTCCAAAAAGGATCCGGTCGTTTTTTGCGAGGGAACGGATACTGAAGGTAAGCCTGTAAAAATTGGAAAAGTTTTCACGACAGGAATGATTACTGTTTATGGTAAATTTTCATCTCCTTTCGGAACAGAAAATGTCACTATTAAACTTTATGATACCGAAGACGGTGATATTCTTCCGGAAGAAACGCAGACTGTTAAGGTTGACCCTTTAGCGAAAAC
>JAEWVM010000047.1 GCA_023396615.1 Spirochaetota bacterium
GGTTAATTTTAATAAAGCTTTACGCCATTTTTTTAAAGTTACCGAAGCAGTTGATGAAGTTGAAGAAAAGAATAATCTCGCAGATATGATTAATATCGCTTTGGAAGAAGGAGAAATGGTTTCAACACAGATTCTTCCGCTTGTAAGCGCTGTGTTGAAGGACAAGTTTCAATATCAGTATGGTTCATTTGAGCTCCAGAAGAATACAGATGATTTTACTAAGATATCATCGGAAACATTAAAGTGGACTGCACTTGATATAGTGCTTCTTTATTTTGATCCTAATTCACATGTTTCAATTATAAACCCGAAAGATCATTCTGCATGGAGTAAAATCCGTGAAATCATGAGTGAACATCTCGTTGTTGTTTATGCTAAGTATTTGAAAGAAGAAAGTGATGGCAAGATAGAAAAAGAGGCTATAAAAGCCATTGAAGAAATGCTCGGCGGCAAAGATATTTTTATAAACAAAAAATTTGTTGATGAGAATGTCCGTCCTGTTGTTGCGGCAAAACCTAAAGTTGCCGAAGCTTCAGAAGCTTCTTCGGGTTCAAAAAGATCTACACCTAAATATTCTGTTCAGGTTACTAATGAATTGTTTCATAACGGGAATGTTGAAGCATGGAAAAAAATCATTGAAAGTTATAAAACGAAATATCCGGGTCTTGAAGTTAAAGTCTTTTATGAGGGAGAAGCGATTAATGATCTTAATACCCTCTTTAAATGGGGAAAAGTTAAACACCATGGTCTTATATTTATCCAGGTTGTAGGAGATGATATTAAAGGTGTATCCAAACTTCAGAAATATCTTTTTGAAGGGGCCAGTCAGCGGTTTGAACAATTTCTTCATGGGCCTGTCGGAAGCGTACTAAATTTATTTTGATTGAGGTAGCAAATGTCTGATATGATATTTTTTAATAAAAATCTGGAAAAACTTGATGAAGAACGCAAGTCCCAGCTTGGAATCCGCGGCAGAAGAGTTGTTGATCTTGCAGAAATGGGTCTGCCGATTGCTCCTGGTTTCATTATCGATTCTGAGATGACAAGGAAACTTCCTGAAATAAATATTAAGGAAGAACTTAAAGAAATGATTTCTCTTCTTGAAAAAGAAATGAAGAAGAATTTCGGAGACCCGAAGAAACCGCTTCTGTTGAAAATAGTTCTTAGTTCTGATTTAAACGTACCATTTTTCCCTTCAATTCATAACGTCGGTCTGAATATGGAAACTGTTGAAGGTTTCGCCCAGATGACGTCAAAAGAATTCGCATACGGCGAATTTGCTTATATGCTGAAGGGTATCGGTTCTAAGCTTTATGGTGTTGATGAAGAGTCTTTTTCTTCAATGAAGCTTTTGAAAAGCAAAAAGTTTTCAATTGATGAAATGAAAAAAAAGATTAATGATGATTTCAAACTGATTGAAGAAGATTTATCGTGTGATGTTTACGATCAGCTGGTTGCTGTTTTAAAAAAGGCGGCAAGCGAGTATTGTGATTCTGATATCGACGTTGACAATTCAATGTCAATTATGGTTCAGGCGATGGTTTACGGGAATATGGGAGAACAGTCCTTCTCCGGTTCTTATTATACCAGGAATATCGTTACCGGCAAAGATGAACTTCAAGGCAGTTTCTTGCAGAACTCATTTGATGTTGATTCGTCATCTGCAAAAGATATTCTGAAAATAGATAAAAAGTTTTTAGATAAACTGCAGTCTGTCGGTAAAAAAGTTGAAGAGAATTTTAAGGAACTCAGAAATATCAAGTTTACCATAGAGCAGGGAAATCTCTGGCTGGTTGAACAGAAGGATGTTGACGATAAAAGCACACAGTCTCATATTAAAACTCTTCTTGATCTTCACTCGAAAAAAGTTATTGATGATAAATTTCTTGTTAAAACAATGAAGCCGGTTCAGCTTAATGAGCTCCTTCACCCGATTATTGATATTGCTTCCGTTAAATCAATCAAGAAAATTCAAGGCGGGATTTCCGGTTCTACCGGAGCCGCGGTAGGCCGTGTGTTTTTCTCAACTGAGAAGATACTTGAGGAATATAAACGTGCTATCATGGGAGGCAAGGATAAGAATCTCATTCTTGTAATGTCTGCAACTTATGCTGAAGATGTAAAAGCTATTGAAGTAGCACAGGGTGTAATCAGCAATGAAGGAGGATATTCTTCTCATGCCCCTGTTGTAGCGCGAAGCCTCGGTAAGGTCGCTATGGTAATGCCTGAACTCAAAATTAAAGGCAATTCTTTCACTGTCGGCGGAGTTACTGTGAAGGAAGGAGATTATATCTCTATTAACGTTCCGTATTATGAGGCTCCTACGGTTTATTTCGGCAAAGCTTCATTGATTGAACCGAATTTCAAAGATAACGGATTGTTTGAATTTATAAACGTTACGCAGAAATTTCTCGGAGATTTTGATGTAAGAGCTAATGCGGATCAGCCGAAAGATGCTGAACTTGCAAAACTTTTTAATGCAAAAGGAATCGGTCTGTGCCGTACTGAGCATATGTTTTTTAACGAAAAACGAATTATGCGTTTTAGAGAAATGATTCTTGCAGAAGATGAGAAATCAAGAAGAAAGGCTTTGGATGAATTGAGACCTATGCAGAGATCGGATTTTTATGAACTATTCAAGATCATGCAGGGTCATCCGGCCACAATTAGACTTCTTGATGCTCCACTTCACGAGTTTCTGCCGCGCACAGAAGATACTATGCAGGAATTCGTAACTTACATGACTTCAAGAAATAAGGCGCTGAAATCTGCAGATATTAAACAGCGCTGCACCGATCTTTCTGAAATGAATCCGATGCTGGGTCATAGAGGCTGCCGTGTTGCGATAACGTATCCTGAGATATATGAAATGCAGTGCAGGGCGATTTTTGAAGCCGCATGTATGCTCAAGAAGGAAGGAGTTGTCGTTAAACCCGAAATAATGATTCCGATTGTAATGAGCGAGCAGGAGTTGAAGTTTATTAAAAACGGTAAGAAAATCGAGGGCAGATCTGTAAAAGGAATTCGCGATATAAAAAATGAAGTTATTGAAGAATACGGAATTGATGAGATTGAATATTCTGTGGGTTCAATGATTGAGCTTCCTGCTGCTGCGTTAAGAGCAGGTCAGATAGCCCAGTTTGCCGAGTTTTTCAGTTTCGGAACGAATGATTTGACACAGACTACTTATGGTCTTTCCCGCGATGATTCTAATTCTTTTTTCCCAAGCTATACGCTTTATGACCTTTTTAAAGCCAATCCTTTTCAGGTGCTGGGAGATGAAGTTAAGGAGCTTGTAGGGACAGCTGCGCTGAGAGGCCGTTTGACAAGACCTAATTTAAAGCTCGGTCTATGCGGAGAGCATGGAGCTGATCCGGAAAACATAGCTTTTTGCATGAAAGCCGGATTGAATTATGTTTCTACGTCTCCTTACGCAATTCCGCTTGCCAAATTAGCAATTGCGCATTATAATATAGATAACAATGAAAAATAAGAGGATTTAATGGCTGACATAACTAAAGAAATGACTTTCGGTGAATTGATTCAAAAGCATCCTAATGCGGCAGGAGTACTTGGGGCTTATGGGCTCCATTGCATAGGCTGTCATGTTGCTGTGTTTGAGACTATTGAGCAAGGAGCAAAAGCTCATGGTCTTGACGACAACGCCGTAGAGCAGATGCTGAAAGACTTAAATGAGAAAGCATAAAAAAAAAGCTGCCGAAAGGCAGCTTTTTTTTTGGTGAGGGAAGGATTCGAACCTTCGAAGGCAACGCCGAGAGATTTACAGTCTCTTCCCTTTGGCCGCTCGGGAACCTCACCGATGAGCTGGCTAGAGGACTTGAACCCCCAACCTACTGATTACAAATCAGTAGCTCTACCAATTGAGCTAAGCCAGCACGATATAAGACTTTATTTAAGATGGTCGCAAAACTGTCAAGATTTTTTGATGATAAAATTATCTAATTTTTTAATATCCTAATTATTTATTGGTCAGCTCTCAATAATTTATAAATAATAACTGTTTGACAAAATGTCAGTTAAAAAAATACCCTTTAGAATAAATTGAAATTGTTCGATTGTTATGTTAAGGATGTTTGTTGGTAAAATGCGCAAGTTTTTCTTACTTTTATTAATTTTTTTGCCGTTTATTTCTTTGGCTGAAACACGCTTCGTTTCTATCAAAGAATGTATAGATATAGGAATACAGAATAGTCCTGACGTGGCCATTGAGTTTGAGAATCAAAAAATCGCCGAGGCTGGTCAAAGAAAGGTTGAATCGCTAAAAAAACCTTCTTTGTCCTTTGACACACGTACAATTACCGAAAAAATTGATACGGATTCCGAAGAGAAAGAAAGATACAAATCTCTTCAGTTTTACAAGCTTGAAGATTATAAAATCGGTTTATTTTCAGGTGTCAGCGCAAGATATAAGTTGCTTCATCCTGATTATTCGAGTAAACTTGATTTATCCAAGAAAAATGTTGAGCTTGCAAGATTATCTGAATATATTAAGAAATCAGAAATTATTCTGAGTATAAAAAAAGCATATTATAATTATCTTCTTTCAAAACATATATCAGCGCTTAAGGCCAAGATCGAAGAAAATTATAAGAAAAGACTGAATGTTGTTTCTGTATTGGTTAAAAACGGAGAAAGGCCGATTCTGGATTTAAGTACTGCTGAAGTAAATTATGCCAGGGCGTCTCTTGATTATCGAAAAGCTAAAAATGATCAGGATTATAGAAAAAAGGATCTTCTTGCCTCCATGGGCATTTTTGAAGTAATCGAAGGGGACTATGATTTTCTGGATATTGATGAAGTGACCGAGTTTACGTTGAGTCTTGATTCAATTCTGGAACTTGCAGATAATAATTCTCCTTTGCTTATGGTTGCTAAGTATAAAAAAGAAATGAGCCGTTTGGAAATTGCTATTTCAAAAGCCGGTGATAATCTATCAGTTGACGTTGTAGGTTCTCTGGGTTATCAAAATGAAACTCTTTACAAACGTAAATATATGAAAGAAAATACTGATAAGAAGAACTGGAATGTGATTTATTTGCTGAATATAGTCGCATCAATGCCCCTTTATACCGGAGGAGCGTACTCAGCTTCTGTAGACGAGTCCATTGCAAAATACAATAAAGAAAGTTATAATGAGCTAAGTGTATCAAATGATATAAAGAAAAAGATTTCTGCAACGTATTCTTTGATGGTTGTAATGATGGATCAGATGAAAATTTCCAAATTAAACGTTGAAAATGCAAGAACTAATCTTAGATTAGCGCAGTTGAGTTACGATAGCGGAACAGGTTCTCAGTTGACATTGCAGACAGCCGAATATTCTTTATTCCAATCTGAGATGGAAATTTTAAGTTCTAAATATGAATATCTTCAAAATCGTGCTGTTCTGGCAAATATGATTGGTGTTGATGAGGAATTGCTGTGCAAAAAATAAAGAAAAAATATTTCCTGATACTTCTTATTATTATACCTGTTGTAATTATTGCTTTTAAGTTTTGTTCAACCAATAAAGCTGTTATTTATGAATATGCTAAAGTTTCTTCCGGTGAAGTATCTAAAACAATTGCCGTACAGGGTAAATTGGATTTATATGAATCATTTCTTGTATCAAGCCAGGTTCAAGGGTCTGTTGTAGGTGTTTATGCCGATTTTAATGATATTATTTCAAAAGGCGAGAAACTTGCATCAATTGAATCTTCGGTCACTGATCAAAAAGTTTTTTCTTATGCTGAAACACACCGAAAGGCAAAATATGAGCTTGAAAGTCAGCGAGAATTTCTTGAAAGTAAAAGGAATCTTTATTCGGAGAGTTTGATTTCGAAAAAAGAATTAGATTTAGCTCAAAGAAGTTATAACTTGGCATTAGCCAATTATGATTCTGTTAAAATCACATATGAAACAATATTGGAAGAACAGCGTTCAAAAATTGTTTTTTCGCCTACCAGCGGGATCGTTATTCAGGTTTGGGCGGAACTGCGTAAACCTGTTAACGGTGGTACTCCGCTTTTTTTGATAGCACCAACTCTTAAGAAAATGAAACTTATAATTGATGTTGATGAATCCGATGTCGGAAAAGTTTCAAAAAGTCAGCAGGTTGAATTTTCGGTTAGTGCTTATCCTGATGAGAAGTTTTATGGAACAATAGAACAAGTTAGAATGAATCCTAAAAACGTAAACCAAATCGTTACATATGAATCGTTGGTTATTTGTGATAACTCAAAGGATTTACTTCGCCCGGGGATGACTGCATCTGCAGTTGTTAAGATTGATCGAAAAGATTCGGTATTGCGCGTACCCAATCAGGCTTTTTCGGTAAATCCTGAAAAATTTACTCCTGAACCGGGGGTACGTTATTTGTGGGTAAAGAGATCAATTTCTGCAGGTTCAAAACCGATAAAACGGGTTAAAGTTATAACCGGTGTTGAGGGCGATTTTTTTACTGAAGTAATGAAGGGTTCGCTTAAAGAAGGCGATGAGGTTTTAATAGGTTTTTATCAGAAAGAAATGGATTGATCATGTCTCTAAAAAAAGTAATTGAGATTAAAGATTTATTTAAAACTTACGGCAACGATGAAGAGACGGCTGTTAGAGCCCTCAAAAATGTGAATATTAATATTTATTCTTCTGAATTCGTATCCATCATGGGCCCCTCCGGATCAGGGAAAACTACATTTATGAATATTCTTGGTTTTCTTGATGTCCCGACTTCAGGCCAGTATTTTATTGATGGAATTGACGGCAGTCATCTTTCAAGTGATGCACAAGCAGAAATCAGAAATAAAAAGATTGGTTTTGTTTTTCAGGGATTTAACCTTCTGCAGAGAACAACAGCTTTAGAGAATGTCATATTGCCGCTTTATTACAGAGGGAATATTGATTCTAAAACTATGCATAAAAAGGGCTTGGAAATGCTGGATATCGTAGGTCTTTCAGCCAGAGCGGGTCATCATCCTAATATGCTTTCCGGCGGGCAACAACAGCGTGTTGCTATAGCAAGAGCATTGGTGAATGATCCAGCTATAATTCTTGCGGACGAGCCGACAGGGAATCTTGATACGAAGACTACAAATGATATTTTGAATTTGTTTACACGTTTGAATGATGAACTTGGAATAACCATTATTATTGTAACTCATGAACCTGATGTTGCTGATTTTACTAAACGAAAAATTGTTTTCAGAGACGGTGTTGTAATTAAAGATGAAAACGTCAAGAAAAGGAAGAAGGCCGGTTATAACAGGGATAAATTTGAATAATGATTCTTGATTCAGTCGCATCCTCTTACAAGGTATTGCGCGTAAACAGAGCGCGTTCAATTCTTACCAGTTGCGGAATTATTATCGGAATTGCTTCGGTAATTATGATGATTGGACTTGCTTCAAGTGCCCAAGTTGCAGTAAAAAACAAAATATTTTCTTACGGCAAAAACGGAATGTCAATAATTCCCAGATTCGGCGGAAAAATTCTTTCAAAAAGTGATGTTCCGGAGCTTAAGAAATATAAACAGTTTAAATATGTTTCACGTGTTTTAACCGAAAAAGACATATTAGTAAAGTATAGAAACAAAAGCCAGATTACACGTATTTACGGTGCTGATAATGATTTTTTGTTTTTGCAGGGACGTAAGCCTTTATTCGGAAGAATTTTTACGGAAGATGAACTTATTAGAGGCGATAAAGCTGTAATACTAGGTGATTCCGTAAGAATCAAGTTTTTCGGTTTTTCAGATCCCACCGGAAAAATTATTTTTATCTTCAATCAGCCTTTTCGTGTAATAGCATCACTTTACAGAAAAGGTACATCGTTAACAGGTGAAGATTTTGATAATATCTGCATAGTGCCCGCAAAAACATCTGAGTATAACTTTGGATTTTCTCCTTATTCGGCAGTCATTTATGCTTCTGCAATTGATGAGAATACTTTTGGTGAGGCTGTAACACTTGCTGATTCATATTTCAGAGGGGTTCATTCACTTGATGCAGATGATCCTAGTGATTTCGATATTGAAACAAATTCAAAGAATCTTGAAATAGCGGATAATATTTCAAGAACTCTTAGGTATCTGCTGATTGCAATAGCTTCAATATCATTGATTGTCGGCGGAATTGGTATTATGAATATTATGCTGGTTTCAGTAAATGAAAGAACGCGTGAAATCGGTATACGTATGTCGATAGGTGCTAAAAAAAGGGATATATTGACGCAGTTTTTGACAGAGTCGGTTATTCTTTGTTCTTTTGGCGGCGTACTGGGTATTTTATTCGGATTAACCGGATACTTCTTTATTGCTTTTTATTTGAATTGGGCATTTGTTTTTTCTCCTTTATCGATAATTATTTCATTTTCATTCGCTTTCGCTGTTGGAATATTTTTCGGATTCTATCCCGCTAAAAAGGCATCGGAATTGAATCCGATAGAAGCATTGCGAATGGAATAAAATTATGTTAAAAGACAAATGTTGCCGATAATGTAATGAAAGGTTGCACTCCGACTAAAAATATAAGTATAAAAATTATTCTAATTTCTTAATTTATCTATAAAGACATAATCCGTACACTGCCGATATTATTTGTATAATACGGTTCCATGATAATGGAAAAAGGAGATAACAGTGGCGGATTTTAAAGAAATAGACAGGTTTAAGCGCTTTTTAAAAGTAGAAAAAGGATTATCGTCAAACTCAATTTTCTCGTATACGTATGATTTGAAAAAGTTTAATGCATTTCTTGAAGATTCAAATAAAAATATAATGAGCGCAAGTCAGGATGACATAAAGAAATTTTTGTCATTTGAGAAGACAAAGCGAAATAATTCAAGCCGCACACTTGCAAGATCTCTAGCTGCAATCAGACAGTTTTACAATTATGTATCAATAACACTTGAAGTTCCTAATCCTACAGAAAAAATAGAAACACCGCAAATACGGAAGTCATTACCTGATTTTTTAAGCACCGAAGAAATAGACCGATTATTCAATTCTATTTCTGATGATGATCCTTTTGAGTTGCGTGATAAAACAATGTTTGAACTTCTTTACTCCTGCGGCATGAGAATCTCTGAAGCAATTGAAATAAAAATAATGGATATTGATTATGAGTCGCGCTTTATAAAACTTACGGGAAAAGGAAACAAAGAAAGAATAGTTCCGATTGGACTTCAGGCCGTAAAAATGATCAAACTTTATGTTAAAAAGTCAAGAGGTGAAATTCTAGGAAAAAGAGAAAGCGAATTTCTTTTTATAAGTAAAAAAGGATCAAAGCTTAACCGCAAAAGCGTCTGGAGACTTCTTAAAGGGTATGTGGACAGAACTAATATCAAAAAGAATATAACTCCGCATACACTTCGTCATTCATTCGCAACTCATTTGATTGAGAATGGTGCTGATCTTCGCTCTGTTCAGGAACTTCTCGGACATATGGATATATCAACTACTCAGGTTTATACGCATCTTGCAAAGAAAAAACTGCAGGAATTTCACAGCCAGTTTCATCCAAAGGGATAATTGTGAAGAAATATTTTGCTATAGCTTTTTCTTGTCTAATACTTTCCTGTTCTCCATCCGCTTTGCGCATAAAGCAAAGCGGAAAATATTCATCATCAGATTATAAAACAATTGATGTCAGAATAATCACGGGAACAGAAAAGATTGATATATTTTCATCAGCGAAACTTAATTCAAAACCTTTTTCTACAGTTTTAAATTCAAAACGTTCAATTGAAATAAAATCATCAGAAGTAAAGTCCGAGATGTTATTTGAGTCATCCGACGGTATTATCGGAGTTAACGGTGTGAGGTACCGCGGTTCACTAATCATTAGAAAAATCGCAAATAGAATTGAAGTTTGTAACAGAATATCTCTTGAAGATTATTTGAAAGGTGTAGTCTCATGTGAAATGAGCGGCAACTGGCATATTGAAGCTCTAAAGGCTCAAGCAGTTGCGGCAAGAACTTATGCCTTATATTTTTTGAATAAAAAATCTAATATCAATTATGATCTGGATTGTACAACCAGTTTTCAGGTTTATAAAGGGTATTCTTCAGAAAGTAAGTCGGGCAACACTGCTATTGAAAAAACCTCAGGTCTGATAATGACTTATGACGGTGAACCAGTGTTGTCTTTTTTTCATTCTACATGCGGAGGGTGGACTTCTGATAATGGCAATGTGTGGTCTGGTAAGAACCTCCCATATCTTAAAAGAATTAAGTGCGAATATTGTTCTGGTTCTCCAAAATATGAATGGAAAGAAAAGATATCAGCAAGTGAAATAAAGTCATTGCTTGACAAAAACGGAAAACAAACCGGAAAAATTAAATCTATTAACTTAAAACGTTCTTCTGAAAGAGTTATATCTGTGATTATACGTCATTCGAGCGGTGAAATAGTACTTAGCGGTAATGAGTTTAGGAGAATGATCGGTGCTGAACGATTGAGATCATTATATTTTACAACAAGTCTCAGTGGAAAAAATATAGTTTTTGACGGAAAGGGCTGGGGTCATGGTGTAGGAATGTGTCAGTATGGAGCCAAAAGACTAGCGGAAAATGGAAAGGATTATTCATTTATTTTGAAATATTATTACTCTGGTGTTAATATTAAAAAGGGGTACTGAGTGATTGGGCGAAAATGACTTGACGTAATAAATATTGATATTATGATAAATTACGGATTGATATTATGAATATTGAAAGTGCAGACAAAGGAACTTATGCGGTTGTTACTTTTGCGGGATCTCTTTCTAATGAGTTTACCGAGGGTGCACATAAGGAAATTAAGAAGTATCTTAATTTGAAAAGTAAAGATATTATAATTGATATGCGTGATGTTTCTTTTCTCTGCAGTGCCGCTCTTGGTCTTTTATTTTCCTGTATGAATGAAGCCAATGACAATAGAACAAAATTCGTTGTCAGCGGTTTACGTGAAGATATACGGGAATTGTTTGTTATTACTGGTGTCGATCGGCATCTAACAATTTATGACTCGATAGAAGAAGCCGAGAATAATATTATTTAATGAAAATAATTGTTTGTCTGGGAAACCCCGGTGTAAAGTATAAATGGAACAGGCATAATGCAGGTTTTCTCGCAGGAGATTTTCTTGTTTCGGAATTCAATTTGCCTCAACCTAAGAAAAAAGGGAATTTGATCTTTTCTCAATATCAACAGCTTTCAATTATTTTTCCACAGACATTTATGAATTTAAGCGGCGAAGCCGTTATCCCTTTTATGAAAGCTTCAAACTGTGATTTTAATTCCATTATTGTTATACATGATGAACTCGAAATTTCTTTCGGTGATATCAGATTAAAAGACGGTGGAGGACATAAAGGGCATAATGGAATCCGTTCAATAATGCAGATGGGCGGAAGCGGTGAATTTAAAAGAATTCGATTCGGTATTGGCCGGCCTGATCCTTCAATGTCTGTAGCAGATTATGTCCTCTCTGATTTTAATAAAGACGAAAAAGAAAGTTTTCCATCTGCAATGAATAAAGTAAAATGCATTATTGAGAATTCCTTTCTATAAAAAGCTTGATAAAATATAACCTCTGCAATATATGTGAAAACGTTTGCGCGGAGGTGTTTATGAAATCAGTTTTAATTACAGGTGCTGATAAAGGACTGGGATTATCGCTTGCTGAGAAATTTTCTGATAACGGATATGATGTATATGCTGCACATCTCGAAGAAAAACCTGACAGCTTGATCAAACTATCAATGAAAAACAATTCAGTTAGGTTGATTCGTATGGACGTGTCTTCTGATGAATCTGTTTCTGAGGCTGTAAATGAATTTTCCAGATTAAACTCGTATGGAAGTATTGACATTCTCCTCAACAACGCAGGAGTTCATTTTGACGAATCATATGCTCCACTTGAAAATGTTGATTTTGATATTGCCTTGAGAACTCATAATATTAATACACTCGGTCCGCTAAGAATTGTTAAATCGTTTCTTTCATTCTTAAAAAACGGTGATAAAAAGCTGATATTAAATATTTCATCAGAAGCTGGAAGCTTGTCGGATTGCTGGAGAGAAAAAGAGTTTGATTACTGTATGTCTAAAGCCTCAGTAAATATGCAGAGCATACTTCTTCAGAACTATTTGAAAAAAGATCGAATTAAGATAATTGCTGTTCATCCCGGATGGATGAGAACAGACATGGGCGGATCTAAAGCTGACATTGATTCAAAAGAATCGGCAGACGGAATATTCCACCTTGCGGAAAAAGATTTTGCTCTGAATGATCCGATATATATGGATTACAAAGGCAAGATCATGCATTGGTAGAACACCAGTCTGCTGCATTTCTGATGAGTGTTTGAATATTTTCATTCTCAAATGTTTTTATGTCATGGCCCGGTGCGAGATATGCAATCCGGCCTTTGCCGGTATCTTTTATCCATAGCGCAGGTGAAGATGTTCCGTCTTCAGATATGCTTTCCATAAGAACTGTGAAAGTATCGAATTCAAAAAAATTGAACATATAAAGTTCTTCGTTAAGAGAAAAATCATTTATGCCTTCTGTGATGAAATGTTTTTTTGAAATTGCGTAATCAATTTTCTGATAGGGCGGATGACCGGTAAATTCCGCACCGATTATTTTACGGAATTCATGATCGCTTTGTAAAGATATGCCATTATGAATAACAAGAAATCCGCCGCCTGACTTGATGTAAGACTGGATATTCAGCACAGCCTGACCAGGGATTGTCTTGTCCCACAGATCA
Source organism: Spirochaetota bacterium (assembly GCA_023396615.1). Lineage (GTDB taxonomy): Bacteria > Spirochaetota > UBA4802 > UBA4802 > JAFGJZ01 > JAKJGA01. The sequence continues at coordinate 12,750 of JAEWVM010000047.1, forward strand.
AAATAGGATATAGCAGCATCGAAATCTTCAGAATTAAGTTTGTCTAAGTCTGAAATATCATTAGAAAAAGTAATTTCAAATCCGTCCGACAGGACAGATTTGAAATAGTCTTTAACCGCATCAAGCGGATGATATGTAGCTTCAATATTGCTTCCGAAAATGAATATTTTTTTCATATAATTATTTTGCCCCAAACTCTGATTCAAGAGCGCCGAGAATAAATGCGACCGGTGCGTTCCAGTTTATTGCTATTTCGTTACATGAATAAGCTCCTCCCGCGTCAATATAGCATTTTGCAGGAGAATAATCAAAGTATGATTGACCGTCTTCTCGTCCCTGATTTGCTCCGCCGGCTATTAATCCGGGTACGGGAGGTTTTACTCCATCTGCTGAGCTGGGTCTGTGATGCGGCTGAATGACAGGATTTGAGCCAAATCCGCCCATAAAACAATAGTTTACAGCGTTTCTTCCGAAAATGTAATCCATCATTTCTGATGCCGCGTAGAGATATTTTTTGTCATTTGTCATACGGTATGCGTATATCAGAGATATTCCGTAGTTTGCTATATCGGAATTGGATCCCCATCTGAAACGTTTATTGATAGGTATTCTATAAGGATTCTTTTTTATTTCAGATAGAGTATTGTCCGCAAATGATATTACTGCTTTTTTTGCGTTGTTTTTTACCGTCCCGCTGAATGTATTTTCTATCGCAGCTATTGAATGATATGCTAATACCATAAGGTTTTGCCATTCCGCAGGTTTTTTTATTCCGTCAGGTTTTATCATGTTTTCAACATGCTTTGCATATTCGTCTTTTCCGGTGGTTATGAAAAGTTCAGTATATGCAGCGAGGAATTCATCTGAAAAATCCGTATCTTCATAAGGTCCTGAACCATTGGTGTTGTCCGGTTCTTTAATGCTTGGATTTGCTTCAGCCCATTTCACGGCTGCTTCTGCACGTTTGATGCAGTCCGCTGCATATGCTGAATTATATTCTTTGTATACTCTTCCGGCCTGAGCCATCGATGCGGCAAAATTTAGTGTTGAAGTTGTTGATTTACCTATAATTATACGTTCAATCTTATCATCTTCGGGCATTACCATCGGCGGCCATTGGTTAGTGGCAACTTTAAAGAATACACCTCCGTCTGAATCCTGCATGGTTTTAAACCAGTCAAGTTCATATTTGATTTCATCCAGGAGATCGCTTTTTCCGTTTCCGCTTTCCGGAATATTCAGATCATCGCCTATTGCAGAAGGGTAAAGTTCGTACAGCGAAAGGAGAGTCTGGCATGATATTCCCGCGTTGACAATGTATTTGCCGTAATCACCTGCATCGTACCAGCCGCCCGGAACGGATTTTCTGCCTTCTTTTCCGACTGTTTTATCAAATTGAAGATTTAAATCTGGATGACCGGCGTTGCGTTTCCAGAGACCTGCATGCTTTTCTTTGAGAGGTATAGAGCATCTCTGGTAATAGAATGCCTTTACTGAAGCTTTTAGAGTTTCTTTGTTGGCTTCATTGGAAATTTTAAATGGGTATGAATCATCAAGCCCCTTAATTTTTATGATATATTCACCTGGTTCTTTAAGATCTGTAAAATTACCGTTTTTAACATTTTCATTGGAGAGATCCCATATTCCGCGTTTTTCAAGTTTTCCGATGAAAACCTTTTCACCGCCGGTTTTGTGAACTTCAAATGAAGATTCATCGGTTCCGACCGCAACAAAATATTTCGGTGATTCAGGGTAAAATGCTGTCTGTATTGCCCTAATTGCTTTATCGGAGCTGAGTTTTTTGCTTTTTCCGCATGAAATCAGTAAAAAGAAAGCTGATAGACATAGGACCGCAAATTGTATTTTTTTCATAATTGCACCATCCAGTAATTTATGCCAAATTATTCTAATAGCAAACGTTTGCAAGAAAAAAATATCATTGGACTTTTTTTAAAAAATCCTTGAAACTTAATGAACTCTAATGTAACATAATACGGTAACCATTAAATAAGCTTTTCGGAGGTTGGAATGGATCAGAAGGATGAGTTTTCTTTGCGGGAAGCGCTTTTGGTTTATGCTCAGGCTAAGATAAAAATAGCCAAAAAATTCCGAAAGGGCATCAGCCGGGAAGATTTTTCTGATTTCGAAAAAGAGCTCTCCAGAATAGATAAGATCCTGAAAAGATGCGAGAGAAAGATCCAAAAAGAAATTTCATGAAACACTCTGATTTCTTAGCGACATAATCAAAAAATTGCTTAATTTATCTCAAAAAAAACCGAAATTCAATATGAAAGACTGTATTTTTTGAGAGGTGCCTTTATGATGAGATCACTTTGGACTGCGGCAAGCGGAATGACTAGCCAGCAGTTTCATATCGATACTATTTCCAATAACCTTGCTAACGTGAATACTTACGGCTTTAAAAAGATGAGAGCCGAATTTGAAGATTTAATTTATCAGACTGAACTTATGGCTGGTACTCCAGCGACGGAAATAACTGAAATTCCTACAGGGATTCAGGTAGGTCATGGTGCGCGTGTTTCTGCGACACAAAAAATGTTCCAGCAAGGTTCTCTTCAGTCAACTGAGAATAAGACTGATATCGCTCTTGAAGGTGAAGGATTTTTCAAGGTTCTTCTTTATGACGGAAGTGAAGCGTATACACGCGACGGATCTTTTAAGGTTGACTCTAACCGTCAAATCGTAACTTCTAACGGATATCTTCTTGAGCCTCCTGTTGTTCTTCCTGAAGATTTTATCATGGACACTTTGAGCATAAGCAAGGACGGAAGAATTTCTGTAAACGTAATCGGAGATGAAGATCCTGTTGAAGTAGGAACGATGGAAATTTACCGTTTTGTCAATCCGGCGGGACTTTCAAGCATCGGAAGTAATTTATACAAAACAACTGCCGCAAGCGGTGAAGAAATTCCCGGTCAGCCTGGAATGAACGGAATGGCAAAAGTTCATCAGGGTTTTCTTGAAATGAGTAATGTTAAAGTTGTCGAAGAAATGGTTAATATGATTGTTGCCCAGAGAGCCTATGAAACCAATTCAAAAGCCATTCAGACTTCGGATTCAATGCTTGCGACTGCGATAGGGCTCAAACGCTGATGAAGGCTTTTTATAGATTGAGTATGGTTTTATTGTTTCTGCCGGTATTTCTTATGGCTGACATTAAGGTTTTTTTGTATCCTAATGCAGTACATGATTCAAGTGCGGTTAAAGTTTCCGACATAGCATTTGTTGAGGGCGGAAGTGAAGAAAGCGATCATGTCCGTGAAGCCGTCATTGACCGCAAGTATTATTCTGATTCAATAATTGATTTGCGTGAACTTAAAGAAGCTTTAAAAGACATTTCATCCGAGCCTGTTATAATTTACGGCAGCGGTGTCCGGTTGACTCCAAAGGAAAAAGAAGAAAAACCTCCGCGCGAAATTATTGTTTTTAAAGGCGATAAGGTTGATGTCGTAGTTAAAAGAAAGGGAATAATTATTGAATTCATGGGTATTGCCCAGAAGGACGCCGCAAGCGGAGACAGGGTAACTGTTGAACTCGGGAAAAAAGGATATATAAAAGGTATCCTGAGTCCGGATAAGGTCGTGGAGATAGGGATATGAAAAAATATTTTATTATATCTGTTATTCTTTTCTCTGTGCTTATTGAAAGTAAAACTTTATGGCGCGACAGAAATATATACTCATCAGCGGAAGCTGTCAGAGTCGGTGATACCGTAGTTGTTGCCGTATCTGACTTAAGCCGAATGAAGTTTACGCTTAACATGAAGAGCAAGAGCAATTCTGATATCACGTCGAATCCGGATATAAATCTTACAGGATTCCTTCCAAAGATTAAATCCGACAGAAGCTCTGATAATAATGATACGTTAACAGTTGATTCCAAGAATGCACTCAATATGAATATTGCAGCAGTCATTACCGGAGCTCAGGGCAGAAACTTCGCGATTGCCGGATCAAAAGAATATATAATCAACGGCGTTTTTACCAGATTTGCAATCAGCGGAATTGTAGATCCGGCCCTACTAAACGGCAGTGTAATAAAGGCTGATAATGTCGTTAATTTTCGTCTGGATATTATGAGCACTAAGCGCGGAATTGGAATGAATCTTAATCGTCCTGCTCCGGCTGAGGGTGAGCAGGCTAAAGGTGATTTAACTGAAACAGAGAAGCAGAGAATAATCGTTGATTATATCAATAGGATGCTTGAGGAGCTTACACGTCGATGAAAAAAATAATTCTGACAGTAATGCTTTTTATACCAATTATTCTTTTGGCTGAATCAACAGTAAAGGTCAGAGACTTTTGTTTCATAGACGGTTTAAAAGAAAACCAATTGATAGGTTACGGGATTGTTGTCGGTCTTCAGGCAAGCGGTGATTCAAAGCTTTCTCTAACTAACGCAAGTATGAAGAACCTATTGAAAAATATGGGAATCAGTGACCCGGAAATATTTAAGTCGAAAAATGCGGCAGCAGTTTTGGTTACTGCTAAGCTGCCTTCAATTGTCAGAGTAGGCGATCGTATCGATGTTACAGTCGCTTCAATCGGAGATGCCAAATCGCTAGATGGGGGCGTTCTTCTTCAGTCGGCTTTGAAAGGCGCTGATGATGTTATATATGCTGTTGCGCAGGGCAATCTGACTCTCAAAGAAAATTCGAAGAATAAAATGAAAAGTGTTAAGACAAGCGGATTTGTTTCGCAAGGCGCGCTTGTCGAGAAGAATGTTGAAACGGAATTTATTCAAAACAACTCATTTACTCTTGTGCTGAATGAACTTGATTTCTCGGTTGCTGATGAGCTTTCGAAGATGGTGGAGGAAGAATATCCCGAGGCGAAACCTCTCGTATCGCAAAGCGGAAGAATTACTTTTAATTTTCCGGCGGATATTTCCCAGAGCGAATTTATCTCTAAAATAATGGAAATGGAAGTAACTCCGAAGTACAAGGCAAAAGTAGTTATAAATGAAAAAGACGGAACAATCGTTATGGGAAGCGATGTCAAAATATCGGAAAGCGTTGTTTCAAAGGACGGCTTGACTGTTAAGATTGACGGGCAAACGGAAAAAACTGCCGCGGCAATGATAAAAGAATCTTCAACTGTTAAGGATCTTGTCGACGCCTTAAATTACGTGAATGCAAGCGGCGCGGATTTGGTTGCCATTATCAAAGCGCTGAAGGATGCCGGAGCGCTTCACGCGGAACTTGTAATCAAGTGAGGAAATATGGAAGTTAATTTTATTGATCAGGCTTTGTCTTCAAAAGCAAGCTCAAAGATAGAAGATATTAAACGTAAAAGCGGATCTTCGGAATCATCAGAGAATTTCGCGGAAATGTTAACTGAAACTATTTCTGAAAAGGAAACAAAGCAAAAGCCTGTTGACAAAAAGCTTATGGACACATGCATTGAAATGGAATCGCTTTTTGTTAAGCAAATGCTTTCTTCTATGAAAAAAAATGTTGATAAGGGAGAATTTCTTCACGGGGGATATGCTGAAGAGATTTTTGAAGATATGCTCTATGATGAGTATGCTTTAAATATGTCCAAAAACTCTAATATGGGTATTGCAAAAAGCCTTTATGAAGAATTGTCCCGCATAAGGTAAAAATGAATATTGCTGTTTATTTGCGAATTGTCGAAGGCCGGAATTACTGTTTTATAGATAAGCTTTCGGAATCCGCACTGGAAGCTGCGTTACGGCTTAAGGATAAATCAGGATTTTCACTGACAGTTTTTTCCTTCGGTTCCGCAATTATTGAGAAAGAGTTAAGAAGGGCATATTCCTGCGGAGCGGATAAAATATGCTTTATTGAATCATCAAAAATAAAATCACCGCTGTCTGAAGCGCATTCTGCACGTATAATTGCCGAACGGAATCAATCATCTCTTCTTATTCTTCCTGCTTTCTCTGAAGAATATTCGTTTTCATCTTTTGCGCCGCTCGCGGCTGAAATGCTTTCTTTTGATTATGCCGAAAGAACAGATTCCTTTGATTATCATGCAGGCGGGATTGATCTTTTTTATGAATGGAAGAATTCTGAATTAAAAATGAAAAGATGCGAACTACCTCTTGTCATTTCATATATGGGAGGAATTCCTCTCCGTTATCCGTTACTAAAAGACCGTATGTCAGCCGAAACTGCAGCTATTGATAGAATTTCCGATCAGGATATAATCGAGCCGTATTCGCTAATTGAAACCCGTACTTCAGATAATAATAAAACTTTCAGCATGTCGCCGGAAGAAGCTGCTACGGTTGTTATTGATTTGATGATGGAAAAGGGGATGATAAAAGTATGAACTGCGGAATAATTTGTGAGTCTTATTCCGGTATAAACAGAGAACAGTATGAGAATTATTTATCCTTTTTGCGTTCAAAAGGCGATACTGTTTATGCTTTTGTAATTAATGATTCTGATCTTTTTAATAGATGTTCGAAACGTTCTGATTATGCCGTCTATCTTAAAGGAATTGACTTCGAGAATATTAAAGAAACGGTACAGCATTTTTCAAATCTCTTTGATAAGTATTCCCTAGATAATATTTCGAGTCTTTCTTCGATTTATTCAGATATTATTATTCCTCTTATTTCGCTCAAGAAGGAAATTTCTTTTATACCTAATATATCAAATACCGCTTTTTCTGATAAGCATCAATTTATCAGACGGTTAGGCGATGGTTCTTCTGAGAGAATTGAAAGCATCACTTCAAAATGCTGTTTTACTTTCGGAACTGAACGGCTTGATAAATATGATTCTGAGACTGAGCCGAAAGCTCTTTATGAAGAAATATATGATGAGAATTTTATAGAAGAGACAATAGTAGAAACTCCAAAGCCGCGTAAAAATCAGAAAACCCGTATTTCAACACCGGTTTTAAAATCTTATTTATCCGCCGGAAAAGCTCTTCGTGATCATTCCCGATTTGAAAAAACAATTGTACCTGCCGCAAGAAAACTTTCTTGTTTAAGTGCTGTCTCTGTGGATGCCATGAGAGAAGGATTAGCAGGACGAGAAAAATCCATCGGAATCTCTTCAAACTGTATTTCACCTGAGCTATATATTTCGGTTGGAGATTCAGGTTCAATTGAACACTTGAATGCGCTGAGATCGGCGAAGTATATAGTATCGGTAAATCAGGAATCACGGAACAGATATTCGTATTTTGCGGATCTCGATATAAAATGCGATATTTCAAAATTTTTGCACCGACTTGACGAAAAAATTTCAAAAATTCTGAAATTATAGTTTATAATTCCGTATAAGGTGTTGTATGAAAAAAAAATATAAAATATCAGCGTTGGTTATTTTCGTTATAATCTTTTCATCCGGATGTGATAAGAATCCGGCTGAGTATCTGAAATTAAAATCAGTTAAAATAGCTGAAGGCAGCGAATCAGGCGGAGAAAAATCGCTTGATGATCTCCTTGAAGAAACAAAAGAATATGAGAAAGAGATTAATTCGCAGGTTCAGGCTTCTGCAAAATTAGGTCCTGTTTATGAAAAACTCGGGATAAAATATGCTGAAACAAAATCATGGGATTTGTCGATTGATTCACTCGAAAAAGCCTTAAAATACGGAAATGATTCGGCTAAAGTTCATTTTTATTTAGGCGCCGCATTTTCGAATAGAGGAATGAATCTAGGTGAAAAAACTGATTTTGAGAAAGCCGTTTTTCATTATAAAAAAGCACTCGAAAAAAATTCATCTAACAGCGAAGCTCTCTATGGATTAGCTTTTACCGAATTTTACGGATTAGGTGATAAGGAAAGCGGTCTGAAAAAGATGAAAATTGTTGCCGATTCCGACGAAAGAAATATCAACGCACGTTTTGCCCTTGGAAGAATGTATTACGAATCAGGAAATACGGCAAGTGCATTATCCGTTTATGAGGATATCTATTCATACGCTCAGAATATGCCTTCTTCATCACAAAAAGATGATTATATAAAAAACGCCAAAGCAAATATTGATCAAATAACCGCATCATACGGAAACAGCTCAAAATGATTCAGCATCTCCTGGCTCTTTCTATTTCTGCCCGAGTTAGCGGAAAAAGAGCCGGTTTTCTTCTTAACGATTATAATCCATACGAAATTTATGAAATGATGGGCGGAAATTCTCTTAAAACCGTAGTTCATGCAGAGCCTTTTTACGGTACTGATCCTATGGCTGCCGCAGAAAAGATAATTGATCTTTCCGATAAATTGGGTTTTGAAATTATTACAATTGCCGATGAATCTTATCCGACTCTGCTTAGAGAAATAGATTCTCCGCCTATTATTCTTTATTGTTCAAGGAAAACTGATTTTAAAGACTGCTTTTCCATAGTCGGAACCAGAATGAGCGACAGAATATCCGAAAAAATAGCATTTACGATTGCAAGGCTGTTAGCTGAAAGCGGTTATACTATTATAAGCGGTTTGGCCGCCGGAATTGATAGATTTGCCCACCTTGGTGCGTTAAAAGGCGGATGTACTGTAGGAGTTATGGCAGGAGGTATTGATCAGCATTATCCTCCTTCAAACCGTGATATTTATACAATGATTAGGGCTTCTCAATCATCAGCTTTTATTTCAGAAATACCGCCGTTTGTAAAAGGACAGAAATGGTCTTTTGTGAGGCGGAACCGCATTATAAGCGGCTTGTCCCGATGGACTCTTGTTGTTCAGGCTGGTGAAAAGAGCGGAGCAATGATTACCGCAAGATGCGCTCTTGAGCAGAACCGTGAAGTTATGGTTTGTCCCGGAAATACGTTTGATCAGAGTTATTACGGATGCGCAAGGCTTATCAGGCAGGGCGCTGCACTTGTTTCTTCCATTGATGATGTTTTTGAAGAAATGGGATTAAAAAATTCCATAAATAGTCAAAGAGGAAATTTGCTGATGTTATCAGACCGAAAAGCAAAGACTGAAGAAGATAATGATATAATTTCTGCAATTAAGAATAATAATCTAAATGATATTGATTCTATTTCAAGATTTTTAAATATGAAAATCAGTGATATCGCCGAAGCTGTTACACTTCTTGAGATACAAGGAGAGCTGTATAGAGAAGGGAATAAAATTTTTCTCAATAAAAAACTGTTTATCTGACTAAATAGTGACATCTTGCTTGACAAAGTAATACTAAGGATATTTGAATGCAGTCGCGTTTTTATTATTCGCGGTTTTCCGCTTAAGGCAGGAAGTAAAAAATGGAAATTTCCTTTGACTCTTATCTTCATAATGAGGATGACCCTCCCAGCAAAGGAGATTCGGCTGATGTCCCGCTTCCTGCGGTTTCTTCGATAGAAGGAAATAATGTCCGAACATTAAGACCTAAAAAGCTTCCATTCGCATTTTCAGAAAATGCGGCTTCATTTTACAGGAAGCATTTTCCATATTCAACGCCTTATGATTGGTGCGACTGGCATTGGCAGCTTAAAAACCGTATAACAACTCTTTCCGCACTTGAAACGATCATAGATCTCAGAGATGATGAACGTTCTGCTTTACAATGTGACATCAAAGGACTTCCTTTTTCTGTTACACCGTATTATATGAGTTTGATTGGATCTGAAAATTATGATTCACCTCTTCGTAAAACCGTTATTCCGCGAATAGATGAGAGGAGAATTTCTGAAGGAGAGCAAATTGACCCATTGTCAGAAGAATCAGATTCTCCAATACCGGGGATCATCCACCGTTATCCGGATAGAGTTCTTTTTCTTGTTACCGAATTTTGTTCTGTTTTTTGCCGTTATTGCACCCGTTCAAGAATGGTGACGGAAAAAAAGACAATTTCAAAGAGACAATGGGAAAATGGGATTGAATATATCCGCAATCATCCCGAAATACGCGATGTTCTGATTTCAGGGGGCGATCCGCTAACTCTGCCGACTGAAAAACTGGACTGGATTCTAGGCAAGCTTAGAGAAATTAAACATGTAGAAATAATCAGAATAGGAACAAAAGTTCCGGCTGTTCTTCCTCAGCGTATTACAAACGGGCTTGTTGCAAAACTTAAAAAGCATCATCCTCTTTGGATAAGCGTTCATTTTACTCATCCTGATGAGTTTACTGAAGAGGCGGCTGAAGCCTGCCGCCGACTGGCAAATGCCGGAATTCCGCTTGGCAGTCAGACTGTTCTGCTGAAAGAGGTTAATGATTCCGCTGAAGTTATGAAGCCACTTGTCCACTCTCTTTTGAAAAACAGAGTCAAGCCGTACTATCTCTATCAGTGCGATCCTATCGTGGGTTCGTCGCATTTTCGAACAAAAGTAGCCAAAGGCATTGAGATTATTGAGTCTTTACGCGGTCATACTTCAGGGTATGCTGTTTTTAATTATGTAATAGATGCGCCCGGCGGCGGAGGCAAAATACCTCTTCTTCCGGACTATTTTAAGGGCAGAGATGATAAGGGAAACGTAATTCTTCGAAATTATGAGGGAAATCTTTTCTCATATCCTGACATCTGATTCATTCTGTTTTTCAGTAGAGTCCAAAAAATATTCTTGCCTAATAAATAAGCCTGGAAATAATCACAAATAATGCCTATTTTCAGGTTTTTCCGTTTATAATCAGAATTTTGGAGTTCATATGTTTCTTAAGTCGATGGAGCTCTTCGGTTTCAAGTCATTTGCCGACAGGACAAAAATAGAATTTGAACAGGGTATCACTGTTATTGTCGGTCCTAACGGTTGCGGAAAATCAAATATTGTAGACTCTGTGAAATGGGTGCTTGGAGAAAAGCAGGCTAAGAATATCCGCGGCGAAAAAATGGAAGACGTTATTTTCAGCGGAACAGAGAGTAGAAAATTTCTCTCGATTGCTGAAGTTTCGCTGGCTTTTAATAATGAAACCCGTTTTTTAGGTTTTGATTCGGATGTTGTAACCGTTACAAGAAGAGTTCTTCGTGACGGAGAGAGCGAATATCTGATAAATAAATCGCCTGTAAGGCTTAAAGATATCGAACAGCTATTCATGGATACCGGAATCGGGAAAAGTTCCTATTCTGTCATGGAGCAGGGCCGTATCGATATGATTCTTTCTTCCCGTGCGGAAGACCGCCGTTATATTTTTGAAGAAGCTGCCGGAGTATCCCGTTTCAAACTTCAGAAAAAAGAGTCTCTTAAAAAGCTCATTGAAACCGGAGAAAATCTTGAGCGAATAAATGATATTATTCATGAAATTGAAAGAGAAAAGGACTTAAAGGCCAAACAGGCAGAAAAAACTAAAGTCTATCTTGCTCTTAAAGATGAGATGAAAAAAAACGACATTAAACTTGTCGCGCTTAAGAATAAAGATCTTGCCAAAAGAAGAGAAAAGCTTTCTGAAACTCTTGCAAAACTTAATTCTGAAAGAGATGAACTTTCCGCGAAGATAAGTTCAGTTTCAACAGAAAATGAGACCGATGAAAAATATAAAAACGACATACAGCTTCAGCTTTTTGAACTAGATAAAAAGCTTCATACGTATAAAATAAAAGTCGAAGATATTGACCAGAAGACTGAGAAAAACAAAAAACTGATTAAGGAACAGGAAGAGCGTTCCCAGATGCTCGTCAGCGAGCTTTCCGAAAGAGATAGTTCTAAACTTAAGCTGATCGAAGAAAAAGAAAAATCTCTCAAAACAGGCGAAGAAATAAACAAGAAAATAGATGAAGATAAAGTTCAGCTGAAAAACTGTTTTGATAACCGTAAACGTAAAATTGAGTTTATTAATGAGTCAAGAGACAATATTGAGAAAAACAAATCCGATATCAAGTCTCTTGAAGCTGATCTTTTAAGACTCAGGGAAGATCTGGAAGTTGTAATCAAGCAGCTTATTGACGCAATTGATAAAAGAAAAGCCGAACTTATGAATTCCGAGGAAGAAAGGCAAAACGTCAGAGGCGATATTCATTTCAAGTTAAGTGCTATTTCCAATAAGCTTAATGAAGCAAAAGAATTTCTGAGAAGTGGTGTTTCAAGTGAAGCTCTTACTCTCATTGAGTCGATAAATGTTGAAGATCTAGCATCAAAGATATCCATGTTTGAAAGCTATGAAGACGGATTTAGAACAATTCTTTTTGATAAGACAGGTATTCATGCTCAGAAAGAAAATATTGATTCGCGGATAAGAGAGAAATCAGCTTTGATTGATAACAAGCGTGCTGAAAATCAGAATCTAGAGAATGCAATTGCGGAAGCACAGCGGGAACTTGAAAGCATCAATGAAATGATTACACGAATCGAAAAAGATCTTTCGCGCAATGACAGTGAGAGAAGCTGGATAGAAAAACATATTGAATCGCTCGATAGACAGATACTCGATATAGTCAGGCATATCGAAAGCATAAAAACCGAAATAACTAAATCAGAAAAGCATATCGCCGAATTAAATGCAGAGATTGAAGACTGGAAGATCAGGCTTGTTGAATTTAATGAAAGAACGCAGAGTCTTCATGGTAAAATTGAAGAAAATAAAGTAAAGAAAGATGAAATTGAAAACCGGATTAAGGGCCGTAAAGAATCCACTATAGTGGATATGGATAATCTTAATAAAATCAATCAAAGAATCGGAGAATGTGATAAAAACGTAGTAGAATATGATTATAAACTTTCTTCACTTGAAGAGTATTTATGGATAGAATACGAAAAAAAATTATCCGATCTCAATAACATCAAAGTTGATGAATTTGAAATTTCATCTTTGAATGAAGAAATTCAAAAAATAAAAAAGAAAATTAGTGATCTTGGTCCTATAAATAATCTTGCGATAGAAGAATTCGCAGATCTCAAAAAGCGTTTTGAGTATTATATTGAACAAAAACAGGATATTGAAAAAGCCAGACAGGATATCATGTCGGTTATAGAAGAAATCAATAATACTTCAATAAACATGTTTCTTGATACGTTTGAGCAGATTCGAAAAAATTTCAGCCAAATTTTTCAGCAGCTTTTTGAAGGCGGACAGGCTGATGTCGCTTTAACTGATCCCGAAAAGATTCTCGATAGCGGAATTGATATTACTGTAAGGCCTCCGGGCAAGAAACCTAAAAGCATTACGCTGCTTTCGGGTGGAGAGCGCTCTCTTACTGCTATTGCTTTGCTTTTTGCAACATATATGGTAAAACCGTCTCCGTTTTGTTTTCTTGATGAAATTGATGCGGCACTCGACGAATCAAACGTTGAAAGATTTTTACGTATGATGAAACAGTTTTCACAGAAAACACAATTTATAATGATTTCACATAATAAGAAGTCAATGAGTGTCGGTTCGTCTCTTTATGGAATAACCATGGAAGAACCAGGAGTTTCGCGTGTAATTTCCGTTAAACTCGATAGAAAATAATGTAACTTTTTTTCAGATGAATGTCATAAATAGATGACGGAGGATATATGAGAAAATTACTATTCGCGGTTTTATTTTCATTTTCTTTATTCGCCGATGAAGCATTAATCGTCAGAAATACAAAAGTCAGTTATGACATTAATATGAATGTAATAAGAATAGAGTGGGAAGGTCTGGGTTATAATTCTTATGCTGTATACAGATCTGAAAAACTTGATTCTGATTTTGTTCAAATTGCTATTGTTGAAAATTCTCTAGTTTATGAAGATTCAAATATTGAAAAGGGCGTAAACTATTGGTATAAGATAATACCCGCTGCGCAAGCTGATACTCAAGTAGCTGTCGAAAAGTTTATTACCGATGAGAAATATGTTTTGTTTCATACACCGGTTAATACAGATTCGACTGAGGCTCAGGCTGTCGAAACAATAATTGACAGTAACCCTAATTCAATGCCGGTATATTCTGCATATTCTTCCAAGCCAATTCCATCAGGTTTGCCTCTTGATAAACTTATTAGAGAAAAGAAGCAAACAATAAAAACTCCAAAAGATCCTGCGCAATTGACTTTGCAAAACAGACGTATTAATTATCTTAAAAAGTTTTATATGAATTCCATTAAACTTTCTCTTGTTATGAGTTTTTCAAAACAGTATATTAACAATGGAGAATTGCGCATATTTGACAATTTTACAGATTATGAGCTGAAAGAAGGGGAAAGGAAGGTTATTTTTTTCGGTAGCGATTATGACTATGCAGTTGAATTTGAATCAAAGAAACTATTTAATATTCTCAACGGGTCAGAGGATGATGATCTTAAAGAACTGCTTTTAAAGAATGCAGAGACATTTTGTCTTTATTCCGGAGAGAAACCTTATATTGATAAAGATGGAAAAACGCGTTATATTCATACATTTGACGCGGTGGGTCTTTCAACACGATATCTGAAAAATGACAAGGATTGGAAAAAGAAAACTATTATGGTATCTACTTCTCGAAAAGATTTACAACAGAAGCTTCAGAATGCTCAGCGCAGATAAAGTTTATACAGTATTTTTTATTACCTTTTCGTTGATTTCAACTGCCTTTTCCATGGATGGTAAGGCAGTTGTTGTTTCCGCATATGCTACAAGTGTCAATGAACAGCCCGCGGCTGTTAAAAGAAACATTTCAATAGCTTCATCTAAAATAAACGGCATCATTATTAGAAATGGAGAGATTTTTTCTTTTAACAAAACTGTTGGAGAAGCTACAGTTTCTAATGGATTTATGCCGGGAAATGTTCTATATCGTGATTCAATAGTTGTTGAGGTCGGAGGAGGTATTTGCCAGGTATCTTCAACGCTTTTTAATGCTTTTCTCCTTTCCGGTTTTACAATTGTTGAACGTCATCGGCATTTTCAGCCTGTTAGCTATGTTCCGCTAGGTCTTGATTCGACAATTAAATACGGGAAAAAGGATTTACGGGTTAAGAATACTACCGGAAAAGATATACGGATATATTGTGAAATTAATGAATCTGTTTATTCTGTTAAGTTGACTGCTAATTCATATTCTGATGAGATTTTTGAAATATATACAGAAGAAAATGAATTAGTATCTCCTATTGAAGATGAACAGGTTCAAAACGGTGTTGAAGTTGAAGTATTCAGAAGAAAAATAGTCAAGGGCAAACTTAAAGAAACATTTCTGTTGTACAAAGATTTTTATCCGCCGGTGAGAAATAATAATTGATGAAAATATTATGGGTGTATTTGTTTTTATTTCTTTCTAACAACAGCATTATCTCGTGGGAAAACTTAGAATCAAATCAGAAGAATCAAATTTCGAATTGGCTTTTTTCGTCATCAAAAAATATATTGGATGGTAAATCCGTTCAGAAAACTGATATAATTTTTCCCCAAATAAAATCAGGTTTGTTTGTTACTCTAATTCTTAACAATAAAGTAAGAGGCTGTTACGGAGCTTTTTATCATGATTCCGCTGACTCAAAATTTCTCATAGAAAAATATCTTCGCGGAGCATTGCGGTCTGATCCAAGATATAAACCTTTATCTTCTGAAGGAATTCAAAACATGCACATTGTTCTGACTTTTGCATCAGAACCTGAAATAATTGAGGATATTTATTCAATTGATACTGAAGAATACGGCATTATGGCTGAATCCGGAACATCCGTTTTTATTTTAGTTCCTGCTGAGCTTAAGATGCGCGAGCAGGTTGCACAATTTATGAAAAAAATAAAAGCTGAGCGTATTTATAAATTTAAATCATATACTATAACTTTCACTCAAATACCATAGCACCGTCTTGCAGAATTACATCAATGATGTACTTATCGCGCTTGATATTCAGAGGTGTGCATAGTACCATTTGACCCTTGAATTCGAAAATATCGCCTTTTTTCATTAAATCGATATAGTCTTTCTTCTCAGAATAAATATGAAAGATGAATGTTGTCTGGTTTGATTCAACTAGGGTAGAAGTTATTCTGTATGATCTTTTGTATTCAGTATTTTCGTCAACTGATTCTATTACAACTTTTGCTGATATAATATTTTTTTGAAGAGATAATATGTATTTATCCTTTTCAATTGGATTCATTTTGGTGATTCTTATTATATTTAAAGAATTGAAAATGAAAATGTTATCTGAAACAAGAGTCGTTGATGTAAACATCAGAAAAACTGAAGTTAGCAATATTTTCATTTTATTCTTCCGGTTTCAATAAATAATGTTCTGTTCCGCGTTTAATGATAACACTTTCTATTTTGTATGAGTTTGATTTCATTCGTTTCAAAAAAGTTGTCATATCCGGAGTTTTTTTACCATTTACAGCTATTATTGAGTCTCCTATTTCAAGAGATTCAATTTTAGAAAATGAGCTGACATCTGATACAACCGGAAAACCTTCAGAATCCTTGGAAACTGAAAAGCCGTATTTCTTTCTAATTTTGTCATATTGCGTATTTTTATCAGTAATATTTTCGGAAAAAAATAATTTTTTATCCAAAAGAATTCCATTTCTTGAAACGGTGAGAAACAATTCTGTGTCAATATTCTTATTTTTGATTAATCTGATAAGAGAACCTTTTGAATTTATTAGAATTCCATCAGCTTCTTTTATTAAGTCTCCTTTTTTTAAACCTGCAATATCAGCCGGAGATCCTGATGTTATTGAAATTATTTTGACATTACGTTTGTCTGATTCGAATTCTTCTTTTACCAATATTCCAATCCATCCTCTTCGTACTCTTTCGTAAAGCAGAAGATCCTCTGCAACTTTTTTTACTATATATGAAGGAATGGCAAAACTGATACCTTGAAAAGAACCGTTGGAAGTACGTATTGCGCTGTTTATTCCGATCATCTGTCCATTAAGGTTTATCAATGGACCGCCTGAGTTTCCGGGATTAATCGGCACATCAGTCTGAATAAAATCTTCAATGGCGGAAAATCCTATATCGCATCTGCCCATTGATGAAATTATTCCGCTTGTTATTGAGTGTCTGAGCCCGTACGGGTTACCTACTGCAATAACTGTTTCTCCCTCGATTGAATTTGAAGAATCCGCCAATTCTACGGGAATATATTTGCCGTTCTTTAATTTCATCAAAGCCAAATCAGTCTCATAGTCAAATCTGAAGTAATTACCTGATGTAAATTTTTCAAATTCTGTTTCTGTGCCGTCAGAAAGAGTTGCGATATAATAATCTCCTTTCTTTACTACATGATAATTTGTTATTACATGACCTTTTGATGAAATAACGGTTCCGGATCCGTATCCTGTTTTATAATAAACTGTTTTTCCATTAATTATTTTTGAAGAAAATACAGTGATCAGTACTACGGATTCTTTAGCCTTTTTGGCAGCATAAGATATGTCATTTGAAAATATCGATGAAGACGCTAAAAGAAATGATAAAAGACTGATTTTTAAATAATTCATCATTTACTCACAAGATCAAAGTATGATTCTTTTTCAATATTATATTTTTGAAGATTGATTTTTTTGTATTTTGGTTTATTTCCAAAATCCAGACTGTTTATGATTATTGTTTCGGCTAAAAGAGAGTAAGAAGCGACTGCAACTGCTTCAGCCAAAGCATCTGTTTCTTCAGTAAGTATTTTTCTGAACTTATAACTGGTTAGATAACCTATTTCAATATAAGCGTTAATTGCGTTAAGAAGAATAGGGTTGAGCCAGCATGAATAATACGGGTCTTTTGCATAAACATAGTTTTTCATTCCCCGCAATTCAAGTGAGGCGATCATGAATCTTATGATTTCCATTGTTGCATAATGATTGTCGCCTCCGAATCCTTCTTCTCCTCCGTCTCTTTTAAAGTTCTCGTAAACAGACATTTCTCTTTTCCAAAATCTGGTGTCCGGTGTAAACTTTTCGAGATTTTTGCTGTATGATCCTCTGCTTGAAATAGCTTCTTTTTTCCATGAAGCAAAATCCGAATAACTCCATTTTACCATATTCTGTTTGAATCCTTTGAAATCTGAAGGATTGTATTCAAAGCTGGGGAGTTTAAGCTGATATGATGTAAAATAAAGAGCGACATCGTTTACAAAAGATTCGAATGAATCCGTATTATTGTTTTTAATCAGCCAATAATCCGCTGCATCAGGCATTGATATGTAAAAATCATCTGAGTTTTTATTTTTGTAGTATTCAATTCCTTTTTTAAAGTATCTGAAAGGAGGAATTATAATTGCGGTAAAACCCTGATGCCTAGGCGGAGGAGAATAGTCGCAATGAAGCGAAATTACAAGTTGTGGTTTTAGTTTGTTTATAGCAGTGATTCGGCCCTCTGCAATTTTCCCATTTGATGGATAATCAAATAACCTATAAGGAGCATTCGGGTCTTTGATATTTTTTGCTTCTGATTCATTTAACGTTTTTGGTCTTGATATGTGACTATGTATTATGGAATGACCGATAGGTTTGATTCCGTATTTGGAAAGTATTGATTTAAATTTGTTAAATCCGTCTTTTGTCTTTGTCAGTTTCAATATTTCATTGGATTTATAAGCTATTGCGTACATAAGTTCGCTTTCTTTTAATCCTAAATGTACTGCGCCGGAACGGAATGTTGAGAGATATTGCTTTGATAAAGGATCGTATCTGTCGCCGTTTATTGACAGTGGGGGATCATCCGTCCCGCCGTGACCAGGATCAAGGACTACAGTATATTCCTTCACTTTTTCAATATTTAGTAATGAAGAATTTGAAAAAGAAAGAATGCTTATTGCAGCAATAATTATCAGTATTTTTTTTTGTCTCATTTTAATTCTTAAGCAATAAAAAAAGGGGTAAGCCCCCTTTTTTTATTGCTTCAATGTTCTCATCAAGATTATTTAGGCATCGGCTCATCTTCTTTAAGATTGGTATACTCTGATGCTGTAGTTTTCTTGTTAGGATCCCAAATACGGTTTCTGTTGTCGGCTTTGTCTCTGTCGTATTTTCCTCTGAATTCTTTAGGATTGATTTCTTCAAGAATTCTGATAGCATAAGTTTTTGCAACTCTGTAATGAAAAATAGATGTCGCATATATATCATCTGATCTCTGTCTTTCAGCATCATCAAGCTGTCCATAAGCGACTCTAAGTCTCATTTTGTTATGAAAGAGAATCTTGTTTTTCTTCGGATCAGCTGAAGATTTTGAGTCCAAAGTTAATTCAAGAATGTTATTGGCGCAGAGATTTAACATTTCAAGAGTGTCTTTTTTGTAGGCATCAGAAATTTTCTGATAAAACTGATTGATCATTTTTTTGTTTTCTTCAAGTTTTACACGAGCATAAACGATGTTTCTTCTGTAGAAAAGATCAACACCGACTTTGTAGCCGTCGTAGCATTTTTTGTAATCTTCCTGCCAGTCGCCATGAGTATCTTTATAATTTTCTTTGATTACATTTAGAGTGAATATCTGGTCGAGATTAGTCTTCATGAGCTTCTCAACAACATCGTTTGCATGAAATTTAGCTAGATAGTTATCCTCAGGTCGGTCTGCTTCCGAATACTGAGACGCGGGATCGGTTTTACTCTGATCAACTCCTCCGGCAGTAGAATCTGTCTTGGCTGCTTCCTGTGAAAAAGAAATTGTTGTTAAAAAAAGTGCCGCGAATACGAGTGCAAGCGTTTTATACTTTGCCATATTATAACTCCTGTAGTCTTAGCGACGACCCGCATTTATTAGGCGGACATCACACAATTGTTAGTATTTTAATCCATAACCGAGTATAAGCAAGAATTTTTTTTATAAAATCAAAATTAATTCTTATACCGTCTGAAAATAAAATTCCCAATCAACTTATCGGCATACCTGTGCTTATTTATTAGCAAAAAAAATAATTATCATGCATTTTTTCGTTTACATGTTTAAACTTTGATTATTTTATCATAATTTTCGTTTTGATTTCAATAAATCTGCCGGAGAATAAGATGAACTTTGAACAGTGTAGTGAATTGCTTTATAAATTTTCACAGAATGCTTTAGCTGAGCATTTGGAATCACTTTCGGAGAATGAGCGGCATGAACTGATTTCTGAAATTTCTTCTGTTAATTTTGAAAAAATTGGTGATCTACTCAGAATTGCTAATTCTGAAAGTAAATCCGGCAGAAAAATCATGCCGGCTGATTGTATTTCTCTTAAAAGTCTTTCTGAAAATCAGGATTATCTTGCTAAGTGCACAAATTATGGAGTTAATTTAATAAAAAGTGGAGCTGTAGCAGCGTTTGTAGTCGCCGGCGGTCAGGGTTCCCGTCTTGGTTTTGACGGACCGAAGGGGGCATTTCCTGTCAGTGCCGTGAGAAATAAGACTCTTTTCCAGCTTCATGCAGAAAAAGTACTTTCAGCATCCAGAAAGTATAACTCGAATATTCCTTTTTTGATTATGACTTCTCAGGCAAATCACGCTGCGACCGTAGAGGAATTTGAAAAAAATTTATATTTTGGTTTAGATCATAAAAATGTTCACATTTTTCCTCAGAATATGATTCCTTCTCTTGATGTAGAAGGAAAACTTATTCTATCAGGGAAAACTTCTCTTTTCAGGAATCCTGACGGACACGGCGGTTCTCTTACTGCGCTGGAGTCAAGCGGTGTTCTTGATAAAATTATGTCGCAAGGAGTACAATTAATTTCATACTTTCAGGTGGATAATCCGCTGATTAATATTATTGATCCTTTATTTTGCGGCATTCACGGCATAGAAAAGTCTGAGCTCTCCAGTAAAGCGCTCATAAAGGCCTATCCTGATGAGAAGGTTGGTATTTTCGTAAAATATGATAATTCAGCAGTCGGAGTAGAGGAATATTCCGATCTGCCGAAAGAGGTATTGTCGGCTGAAGATTCAAACGGATCGCTTCTTTATAAGTGGGGAAGTATCGGAATACATCTTTTCAGCTGCAGTTTTATAAAGGGACATATTTCCGGCGGTGAAATCAATCTTCCTTTTCATGTGGCCAGAAAAAAAATTAAGGCTTACATTAAAGGTGAGATTAAAGAAATTGAAGGATTCAAATTCGAAAAATTTGTCTTCGATTCAATTCCTCTTGCTGAAAAAACTATTATACTTGAAACACTAAGGGAAAACGAATTTGCTCCGGTAAAAAATGCATCCGGCGTTGATTCTCTTGAGTCATCACGGAATCTTATGAACAATCTTTACCGTTCATGGCTTTTAGAAAAGAATTATTCAATACCTGATTTTGTAAAGAATATAGAAATATCTCCGCTTACTGCTCTTTGCAGTAATGACTTTCCTTCTGACCTGTCTATCGACTGGGAGGAGAATACTTACATCGGAATATAAAAAGCTCATCATTGGTTTGATTTTTTCCGACATTAAAAGAGAAGCTGATCGTATAATTATTTTTTAAGGCGTGGTTTAGCACCTGTATGTTCTGGTTCAGAAAAAAGAAGAAAAATAATGACGCTTTTGTATCGCTTGGGGCTGGGTTTTATCAGCTTCCGCTAATAAGGGAAGCGAAGAAACTCGGATTCAAGGTCATTTGCATAGATATGGATTCTAATGCCGCCGGTATGAGTCTCGCTGATCTTAAAATACAGGAATCTATTGAGAATTACAATGAAATTGAAAATAAAATTAATGAACTTTTTCTTGAAGGAAGAATCCGCGGTGTATTGTCTCGAAGTTTCGGAAACGCAGTAAAAACTGCGGCTTTACTATCTCAGAAAATCGGTGTCAAACTTTTTCCGGCTGAGAGATCTGATGAAATTTTCGATAAGAGAAAAATGAAACTTGCTTTTAAAGAAATGGGACTCACGTCACCGTCAACAGTTGTATTTAAGAGAAATAAAATACCATTTCCGTATCCGTTTGTTCTTAAGCCGGTTTCCGGTCATGCAAAATCTGATTGCCGGCTGATAGCGGATGAATCCGCACTGAAAGCATATTTGAAAACAGTGGGCGATGAAGCTGAACTCATTGCTGAGAATTTTATTGAAGGTGATGAAATTGTAGCAGTTGGTCTTGTTCACAAAGGTAAATTCTTTCTTGCGGAGATTACTGATAAAGAAAAAACCGATCCTCCGTATTTTGTTGATATTAAGCATATAGCTCCTTCCAAATATACCCATAGATGGAAGGAAATTGAGTCAATTGGTCAGAAAATAGCCGATTATTATTCAATAAGAAAATCTCCGCTTGTGATGGAGTTTATTTTTACACCGAAAGAAGAAATATTTATCATTGAAGCTGCTCCTGAATTCGGCGGAGAATTCCTCTGCGATTATCTGATACCGGAAAGAAGCGGATATAATATTTTCAAAAATATGATTGCGTCATGTTCGGGAAAGGGTTTTGTTCCGCCTGATTTTAAGAAAAATAAGACCGCAGTTTGCGTTAATTACATTGTTTCAAAATCGGGAACAATAGAGTCATTCAATCCTCCATTCGATAAAAACGATAATATGGTTGCATTTCATATGTTCAAATCCATAGGAAGTGAAGTCAGATCTCCAAAAACAAATCACGATAGAATCGGTGTTGTCATTTCTAAGGCAAGAACAAGAGAAGAGGCTGTTGAATCAGCTTCTTCAATTATTAAACAGATAAATATCACTTTGAGACAGAAAAAATGACAAGTGATCAAAAGTGGAATCAGCACTACGGGAGACCGAAGTCACGTTTATCTTATCCCGATGAGAATCTTGTAAGAATTTTATCCAAGTCGTTATCCGAAACAGAAAATAAACAACTTCTTTCAGCACTTGACATAGGTTGCGGCAGCGGACGTCATCTTTCACTTTTATCGGATTTCGGCATCGAGAAAATAATCGGTCTTGATTATTCAATGCCGTCACTTCAGCTTTCGAAAAAACATCCGCATTCACTGCTCATTAATTGCGATTCTGAAAAACTTCCTTTTGGTAATATGAAGATTGATCTTGCGTTGTGTTGGGGATCTTTGCACTACTCGGATAAAGTTTCTTTCGGTACAAAGATGGCTGAGATATTCCGTATTCTTAAAAACGGCGGTTTTCTTCTGGGGACTTTGAGATCAAACCGTGATACTTTTATGCGTATAGGAAATGAAATTTCTGATGATGTATGGGTTACCGATCTTGATGATATTAAGGGCAGTGTAGTTTCCTTTTATGATGAGAAGGAGCTTTGTTCAGCTTTGAACATGTTCTCCTTTTTTGAGTATGGTCTCATGGAAAGAACTCCCTTAGGTTCAAAAAAAATTATTTCTCACTGGTATTTTCTCGCAAAAAAATGAAAGCAAAATTCAGACGAAAAAGTAAGCATTGCCCATTATGCCAAAGTGAAAATATCAGGCATCATTACAATATTGAAAGATCAGATTATTTTTTTAATACGGATAGATGTACGGACTGCGGATTTATTTTTATGAATCCGGGATACAGCGATTCGTTTGTGGAATCTTTTTATACGGATAAGTATTACGGTGAATCAGCCGATTACTCATATTTCGATGAAAGAAAGACTGAAAAATACTGCGCTTATGTCTGGAAAAGCAGAATAAATAATATCCGCAAGTATGTACAAAAAGGTAATTTTCTGGATATCGGGTGTTCATTCGGTCTTTTTCTTAAGTATGCTTCGAAATATTTTAAAACTTACGGAATCGAAATATCGAAGTATTCTTCTGATTATGCCAAAAAGCATTCTAATTCCAATATTGAAAATGTGTCATGGGACAAATATTCACCAAAGAAAAAATTCGCCTGTATCACCATGATTGAAGTAATAGAACATTTTTCTTCTCCGAAAGAAGTAGTTTCAAAAATATATGATATGCTTGAAACCGGAGGTTTAGCAGTAATTCAAACTGCTGATATGGACGCTTTGCAGTCTATTAGAGCCGGTGAAAATTATCATTATTATCTTCCGGGTCACTTGTCGTATTTTTCCGAAAAAAATCTAACTGAACTTTTGCAGAGAACTGGTTTCAGGAAAATTAAGGTCTTCCGTCCTGTTGATTTTCCATTATATGCAAAGCTGTTGAAATCACGCGGAAACTTTAAAAGTTTTGCTGATTACAGAAAATGGATACAGACTTCGCTTTATCACTTTAAGGGCTATTTTTATCGTAAAGGAAAACCGCTTACGTCTTCAATGGTTATCTATGCTTTTAAATAATTGACGGCAGCGCCGATTGTTTCCGGAATTTCGGAAGCACTAAGTGTAAATGATTTATTTTGCTTCTTTAGATCGGCGCATAATCCATGAACAAAAACTGATAACGCTGTACGTCGAAGTATGTCTTTTTGCGTAGAACAGAAAGAAGCTATAATTCCAGTCAGGACATCTCCGCTTCCGGCAGTTGCGAGAAGATTGTTTCCGCTTGTGTTAACATAAGAAAAATCAGATGAAGAACAAATCGTGTCATGTCCTTTCAGTACCGTGAATGCGTTGTATTTTTTTGAAATTTCAATTGCAGAATCGATTCTGTTTAACGATATTTCAGAAGTATCTCTATTTAATAAAACCGCAGCTTCCCCTTCATGAGGAGTCAGAATCAATGTTTTTATGTTTAATAATTCTTTTCTCATTTCGGGAATTAGTTTCAATGCGTCGGCATCTATAATAATAGTCTTATCTGCTGGTATATTTTTTATGATTTCAGAAAGTAGTTCTTTTTTTGTTTCTTCCATTCCGAAACCGGGACCTATTATTACGGAGTCGAATTTTGAAAGTGCGGTTTTGATGTTTTCTAATAATAATTCCCTGACAATTATTTCGGGAATTTTTCCGGCCATTGCAATGCGGGAAGCAGAGTCGGTAAATATTGTTACAAAAGATGCGCCTGATTTTAAAGCTCCCAATGCTGAAAGAAGAGCAGCACCTTCAAAATGGATAAATCCGCCGATAATTGCAATTTTAGGTTTGTTGTATTTGTGAACTGTTTCGGAATAATCGTACAGCTGCTTTAAATCTGATTTTGCATCTGCTGAGTCATATGTCTCTGCTGAATATTCTATCGATTTTAATGCACTTTTAGGGAAAAAAGGATTTATGAGATTTATTTTTCCGCAGTAATACTTTCCGGGATATACTGCGCTTTCAGTTTTAAGAGAGTGAACTGCAAAAGTTTCATCAGCTTTTACGATGATTCCGTCTGAAGTAAGGCTTTCATAAGAGAGTCCTGAAGGAATATCACATGAATAAATTATTTTTCCTGATAAATTTATTTTCCCGGCAACATCCGCATAGATACCGCGGAGTTTACCCTTGATTCCCGTGCCTGTTAGACAATCAAGTATAAGGTTAAATTCATCAAAAATAAAATCATTACGTATCGGAATTAATTCGGTTTGAACAAGAGAAAAGAAATAGGCTGGATTTTTACCTAGAGAATCCGTGCGGACAGGAAAAACGGAAACATCAAATCCCAAGCAGAAAAGATAATAGGCAGATGCGAATCCATCTCCGCCGTTATTTCCTCCGCCGCATACAATTGCAATTTTATCTGTTTTATTTATTTTATCTGCAACAGCTTCTGCGAAAGACCGCGCTGCATTAGACATAGTAATTCGTGAGGCAAATTCAGAAAGTTTGTCAAGATCGGCTGACTGGCTTTGTGATAGAATTACTATTCCCATGCATAGATGCTGATTCCTTCTCTTGAAACGGAATATGAATAAATTTTTCCGTTTTCATCAGAAAGAATTTCGTCATAGTATGATTTTTTTTCTTCGAGATCTATGCTGAGATTGTTCAAAATATTTTCCTGAAAGCTCCAAATTACAAAGCGTATATCTTTTCCTTCAACTTCCCAGAATACGAGATATTTATCTTCAAGAATAGTGAAGAGTTCATTCTTGGGATCCGGAAGAGTCGTTACTTCTTTTAATTTCGAATTGCTTTCTATTTCGATACGGAATATTTTCCGGAATTTAAAACGGGTTCCGTCATAAAATGAAACCGATATTATAGCGGAATTACTTTTTCGGAAAGGTATGATCTTTTCTATTACGGCATTATAACCGGATGAATTGCTGTCTGAAAATGAATTTTTATCAAATACTGAGAAATACTCGCGTTTTTTGTCTTTAAATACTGAAAGAGACCAGCTTTCGAAGGTGCGGCTTACTACAAATAATCTGTTGTTTTCATCGGTGAACATGTTATCAATATAATAAAATGGTGAATTTGTAAGTCCGTCCTGACCAAGTGTTTCCTGGAGTTTTCCGTCTTTTGAAAAAATAAGAATGTATGACGGTGAAATTTCGCTGTTGCCTGTTAGTTTTGGAAGTTTGTTCTGAACATATATATTTCCGTCTTTATCATCGGTAATCTCTCCGATGGAAGAAAATTCGAACTCAGAATAGTTCTTATCAGTAGAAACCGATTTAGGTCCGATAATCCGAGTTATATCACCGCTTTTTGAAAGTACCAGCAGTCGTTTGGATTCATTATCTGCACAATAAATCGCCTTATCAGAAATCCGGAGATTGAAGGTCATATCCAGAATATCTGCGTTATCCCGGAATATAAGACTTATTCCGCCGTCAGATGAGCCTGGTTTGATGTGACAAAGAAGATCAGGATTAAGTTTGCTGACTTTCCATCTGTTGCATGCAAATAATGTCAGCAAAACAGTTAAGGTGATTGTAATTTTTTTCATTGCAGCGCCTTGTTAAAGAAAATCGTTTTCAAGCTTTTCACGTGTTGTAATCGTGAAAAAATTATCAAGCCTAGCTGTTTTGAAAATATTTTGAATTGAATTATTGAGATCGAAAAACACAAGTTTAATTTTTTTGCTCATTGTGTTGTTTAGAAATTTGACCAATGTTCCTATTGCCGAGGAATCAATGTATTCAAGTTCTTTGCAGTCGATAGCTATAAGTTCAGGGGATTTTTCGATTAAGCTGTGCCACAGCTCCTCGAATTTGTTGACATTTCCGATATGGAATTCGCCTTTTATGTGAACGATAATTGTCGATTTTTTTTCTTCAACATTAAGATCCATAGATTCCTCTCTCTCAGTATGGAATTGGATTGCCAGAACCCGAAACCATTATGTCTGAAACATACGCATATAATCAAGACATTTTTGAGCGGTCGTATGATATATGATACTTAGAAAAATAAACCGAATTATTAAAGCTGACATCTTTATCGGCAAATAGCTTGACAGATTTTTATTGTTTTTAATTATTGCATAAACAGGTCTTTAGCTCAATTGGTAGAGTAGTGGTCTCCAAAACCATTGGTTGCAGGTTCAAGTCCTGCAAGGCCTGCATTACAGGATAAGTTCGAATTAGATACCTCTTCAATCCTTCTTTTTATTAAGAAGGATTGAAACAGGTCCCTTCCGTAAAGCTTTGATATCAGTTTCCTTTATTTAGCTTAGAGCAGCTGCTTTTCTCATGAGCTTTCTTTTCAAAACTATGCAGACATCATTTTAGATATAACAGCAATGAAAATCATGGGATCAGAGACTTTAAAATAATAAGGTGTTTTATGGTTCACGGCGATAACTTCAATGATATCACCATTCCATGATTTGTTTGCTGAAATTATTGAATTAAACTTAATCGATTTATGACCGGTTTTAACTATTTCAAGAGAAGAATCTGTTAAAACTACA
This sequence comes from Spirochaetota bacterium, assembly GCA_023396615.1. GTDB lineage: Bacteria > Spirochaetota > UBA4802 > UBA4802 > JAFGJZ01 > JAKJGA01. The sequence continues at coordinate 40,179 of JAEWVM010000047.1, forward strand.
GCGCCCAAATCGTCGTATACGAGTTCGGTGACATCATTGTTCGTTCTTTCTTTAAAATAATCCGAGAGGCTTTCATATAAGCAGGATGGAATTTCAGGTAATGAGGTCAAAGTTATCGGTTTCGGTTTAAATTCAATTTTTCTGCATTCCTCAAGATTTTTATATTCCTGAATCGTTTGATTGAATTCTTCGCGGCGTGAATCTGGCAACCGGAATGTTTCAAAACATCTGTTGATAAGATTTTCTTCTTCCTCGGAGAGGAAGTTGTCTGCGATAGCTATTTTAATTATTTCGCTTATGATTATATCATTTGCATGAGAGATAAAATTTTCAGGAAGATGCTCTGAATATTTTTTTATAAAGAGTTCTTCTTCCTCAGATATTTGCTGGTCATTAAAAACTCTGTCGATAAGAATCGAATAATTCGACATCAAAATTCTTTGTTTAACGCCGCTTCCCATTTTAGTAATTTTTGATAATAATTCTTCTGCTTTATTCAGAGGCTCATTCATTATTGCCGTAGAAAATGCCTGGATGATTTGTTTGTTTTTTTTTGCCTTAAGTGCGAAGGCTATCATTGCGGCTGTTCCGCCTGCAATCAAATATCCCCAAAATATTGAAAAATTCAAATTTGAAAAAAACATAAGAAGAAATATAATAGGTACGGATATCAAATATGATGTTGTAACCCGATTTTTGCCGGAAATCTGATCAGCAGGGATTGCTTCTATATATTTTTCAGTCTGCGCTTCTTCGTTTTTATTTTCTGTAATCCGATGAGAAGACGATGATCCGCTTATTGATTTTCTGACGATTGAACCGTAAGAGCCGCTGGAACTTTGAGCGTTATGAGAATTAAATCCGACGCGAAGTCCCTTGATCCCGCCCGGCACTAAAAATCTGCCTTTAGAAATATTCAAGATTATTACACCGCTGAGTGAAACTCTTTTTCTTAATGCGCTTCTCATAGCTAATACCGCCTTTTGTTATGCATTTATAAAAAAATAAACTAATTTCAAGAAATTAATCACTTTAAAAAAATTTTTTTTAAAGTGATTAATTTGACTGAATCCATCTGTGATTTAACTCTTTGTATTCCTATTTTATAAGATGAATTCTACATTGTGAGTTTTTAAGTCTCGATAATATGTTAGAAAACAATAGAAAACAGATTGACTAGGCTAGACTGCGTGCCTGAAATATCCGTATTGAGCAGCTGTGATATTATTAACTGAAATTTGCTACCGGAAGGTGTTTTATGAAAGCTTATCTTTTTGATTTTGACGGAACTCTTGTTGATACAATGGAAGGCTTTGCTGATATTGCCGGTTTTGCGATTAACCGTGACCATCCCGAAATGAGTTTTGAAGAAGCAAGGCATAATTACATTCAGACTTCAGGAGTTCCTTTTTGTCAGCAAATTGAATTGATTTTCCCTAACCACCCGGCAAATTCAGGCACAATTGAATATTTTGAGAAAACAAAAATTGAAGGTTTTTTCGGGCAGAAATTTCATGATGATGTGAGATTTGCTATAAATTCCCTGAGACAGAGGGGGGATC
>JAEWVM010000050.1 GCA_023396615.1 Spirochaetota bacterium
TTCTCAAATCTGTAAGATTAATCATCAACACCTGGTCGCCGGCGGGACTGACGATTCTGACTTGATCCGTTCCGGTTTCAGCCTTTGGATTGACGGAATAGTCCCAACCGCTTTTAAGTTTAATTGAAAATCGGTTGAATTTTATTGTCTTATAAACATCTTCCGATTTCTCTGCGCTAAGCCGGGCACAATTGATCAAAACAAATAGAACCAAAAGAAATAAAGATTTCGATTTCATGCTGCCTCCATATTATTTATGCGGCAGTTTGCCGGTTTTTTACATAAAGAAATATAATCTTCAACAGATTCAATGAAAGCTTCTTTCAATTCTGCAACAGATTTACCTTCAAACGTTACAAGATCATTTATACCTTCAATCTTTCCGAAAAATACTTCATCATCAGAACTATAGTGAACAGTTGCGATAAAGTCCTTATAATTCAGTATATCTTTCATTTTATCATCCCCCTGTTTTTCAATTCTTCAATTATGAGATAAATGAATAGAATGCTTGAAAGCCGAGTTGCTTCCGCTTGACCAGAAATCACGGTGCATCTGAAGCATCATCTCATTTTCAATCGGTCCGTTGACGATGATGCCCGAATCATCGGCTTCAGCGATATTCCGCGCGGGCATAAATCTGCCCCAGCCTCTGACGGCTTCAACCTGCTCCTGCGAAATAAAATAAGTAACTTCGGCAATGCCCGACCAGATGCACGCACCGATGCACATGGGGCACGGTTCATTGGAAGAAATCAAATGCGCGTTTTTTAAAATTGCAGAACCATGATTTTTAATAGCCGACTGAATAGCGGACATCTCGGCATGTTCGAGCGGATTACCCGAAGAGCGCGAAACATTATGACACGCGGAAATAATATTACCATCTGAAACAATGAGGGCGGCAAACGGCGGATTCCCTGAAGCAACAGCCGACCGCTGAAGACTTATTAAGGTAGAAATTATTTCATTAGAGATCATGGCATGGCTCCTGAGATTTTTATTGTAGTTGGGCAAGCAAAGCGAGAATCACATGAAACTTATAGCCATAGTTGTAGATAGCACAAAATCATTATCGTATCACTCATTGCATATATCTTCTTGAATTAAAATCATAAATTGAAAACAAAAACAATATAAACCATATGATTAAAGATGGCGGCAATAAATGATAGTTTATATTGATAAACAAAATCGAACACGATAGAATAATTAAAAGGAAAGAAGTTATAACATGCGTTTGTCGATCATCATATCGAGCAAGATGTTGAGATTCCGCATTGCGCAAATCTGATTTATACCTCTTTATAGTAAATCCTCTTGGGTTTGGTAAAAAATTAGTGATCATAAGTAAATTATAAACTATATATATCAGAGCAGTTCCAACGAAAAAATATTTCAGTACAATTATCGTAAAAGTATCATAGTTTGTTATCATACTGAGTTTTTTCGGATTTGTTCCCGAAAGAGTCATAATGACAAAAAAGATACTTAGAAATAGCATTATAACAGTATTCCATACACTTAGTATAATTCTATTGATCTTAGATAATGGAGCATATGTTAGCGCATTCATGACTGCATATAGTGAAAATAGAATAATTATAGAAACAAGGAATATTTTGAAATTATTATCAATTACTCCAATATTTTCATAAAACCAGTAATTAAAGACGATTGTATAGACTAATGTCGAACCCTCAGTTAAAGGAATAACGACTCTTTTATTAAGATACAAATCAGCTGCTATTATTATCGGAGTAACAACAGCTATAGTAATTTGCCATTGCCCGATGTGTTCATATATATTATAAGAAATTTCGTGTTTTGACGGCAGAAGCGCAAAGCAACTAATCAATAGAATATATGGAGCCTTTTCAAACAATTTATCTATAGAACCAAACAATCTAAAGCATTCATACGCAATACCGATTAATATAGGAACGATGCAAAGGAAGAAAAATCCAAGTTGTCTCTTATTAGTTAATATTATTAACATTATAGGTAATACTGGAATTAATAATAGCAGCGCCTTATTTTTTATATTCATACAATACCTGCACAGCATGTGTTCTGTAATTTATCAAATTAAATATGGAACAATTTACACGTTCAATTATTATAAGATCATCTATTTATCATAAACCACTTTTTATGGTATCCATGCTTACCATAATAAATATCACCGACTAATTGCACTTCTCGATTGAAGTGGAGACATTCATTAATTGATTAATTCGAAATTATCATTTCCTAATATTTTCAGATTTTATCCAACCGTAATAAAATGTTTCACCTGTAAATCCATGATAAGTATTTAATGATTCAAAATGTTCGGAGTTATAAGAGAAAATACAAAAAAACCAATCAACCCCATCCTTTTTCTGGGCATTAAGAATAAAACAGGAAGTTCCAGCTTGGATAACTGCCGCACGGTAAAACTGATTTTCTTCACTCTCAATAGTTTTTTTATCATAAACTGCCCAAATTTCGGAATCCTTTATTACCTGAGCCTTATCATAATTGTTAAAATCTTTGGGAAATATTGTTTCAGAATTATACACACGTCTTTCCAACATAACTGATTTAGCATTAGATATTTCATAAATTGTGGTGAAAGAAAATAAACCGCCGCCCGACTCCGAATCTTTAACGATCAAGTAATTCTTTTTCCCGATGAGATAATCAAACTTAATTTCTGCATATCCGCCTGTATAGGAAAGAATCTTAAAGAAATTGCTTTTATCTGCTAAAAATATTTCAAGTGAAGCTAAAGACATCGGATGAGAATATATTACAATGTCTTTTAATCCGTCATTATTCAAATCTAATAAATGAACATTTTTATTAAGATAATTATCAATATCTTCATCTGAATTTCTTTCTAAATAAATCTTATATGACTCAATATTTTTTGCCCCTCCGGCCTTTTCTAACATTATTTTTTTTTCCTTATAAGAAATATCATTATTTGATCCGTCGGAAATGTTAAAATAAACAGAAGGATGAATATAATTCAGACTGAGACGTAAAGGTTCTCCTTCTATCAGCGTATAATCAAAATTCGAAGGAAGTACTTTTTTTTGATAGATCGATTTATCTTCAATATGATTCTCTTCAGAGTTCACTTTCTTACATGATAATACGAAAAGGAAAAGAATAAGGTTCACTATAAAAATAATATTTTTCATAAAATTTCTCCGAAAAGTATTTAGAATGAAGCTATTACCAAAATTCAATTAAATATAAATCATAGACATAAACCTTACTTAAACACTAATTATTTTCAAAGAAATCTTCATCAATTTCTTTGATTTCATAAAGATCTTTTATCTGGACACCGACATTATATTCATGCATCAATTGAACAAGTTTATCTCCGTCTATTAGAATAATCGTATGATGCGCATCATGTGCTTTTTTTACAGCGGATTCGTCAAAAGTTGAAGTTGTGACAAAAACGCCTTTGCTGGTATCACCGCTCATAGCGCCGATGAAATTCCGGATTTCTTTTTCACGAACTTTATTGTCGTTATATCGCTTAGCCTGAATATATATTTTATCCAACCCTAATTTGTCTTCATTGATTATGCCGTCAATCCCGCCGTCTCCGCTTTTTGAAGTTTCTATAAAATCGCCATAACCCATTTTTTTTAATAGAATCAGAATTACTTTTTCAAAGTAATATGGGTCTATTATTTTCAATCTCTCTAATAGATCATTTTTGATCTGACTTTCAATAGCAGAAAAACCTGTTTCAATTAAATCTTGAGGCGATGAACTTTTTATAATATTAACATCATTATTACTGTTTGCTGTTTCTTCTTTGTTAAAATTTAGAAAATCATGCTCATTTTCCAAATCCTTCAAATCGACTTTGTTCTTTGAAGCGTCTTTTCCCTTTTCTGTGATCTGAACCATTCCCCGCTCAGGATAATGGATGTAACCGCCTTTCTTTAAATATGATTTGCCCCAGGCAATTCTATTTTCTATAAGAATATCACCGCTCTTTGTTTTCTGTTCAAGTAATTCCTTAGGAAGAGATGAATAAAATTCAGATATAACACGTTTTAAAAGTTCCCGGTGATGAATAATTTCACCATCTTTTAGTATTGAAAGAATAGGATTAAACGTCTCATGAAACTTTGGCAAATTCATATAG
>JAEWVM010000147.1 GCA_023396615.1 Spirochaetota bacterium
AATAAACGCTTCGATGATGTAAACAAAAAATTCGTTATGCTGATGTGGGCAATTGGAGCAGGCATAACAATCATCACAACAGTAATAACGATCCTGACAATCTTCGCAAGATAAGAATTACCCCAAACCTCTCTTTATTAAAAAGTGGCTTTCGCATCTATGCAAATATTCGACAGAATAACGCAAATATACAGATTCCCTTCTTGGCAGTCTCTCCTTTGTCAAAGGAGAGAGAATTTACTATCAGCAAATTTACAGTGCCTCAGAAAAAGTTATGCGTATACTGAGCGGAGCGAGTAAACGCATAATGATATTACAAGATGATTGATAATCAAAAGTGCGCCAAGCACTTCAGAAAAAACGAATGAGAGAACAAACCACTAAACTGTCCGACGCAGTCGGACACAACTCGGGCGACCGCAGCATCCGGCAAAGCCGGTGCGAGGAATTCGCCCGACAAAAGCCAGGAGTGGGATCTCAAAGGGATGAGGAGCGGCGACTGAGCTCCTCGTCCCTTTGAATATTATTGCATGATCCATGCGAAATCGGATTACAAAGGCGATAGCCTTTGATTGTATTGCATGACACCATGCGGATTTTAAAGGCGAAGCCTTTGACGACAAGTCCGGTGACCGGACAAAACCGGATTTAAAGGTGCGAAGCACCTTTTTTGTTTTGCATGACACCATGCATGTCGGAAATCCTTGCTGGATAAACCTTCTTGTTAAAGATAATCTTAATAAATATAAACGACGCGAAGCATGATATTCCTGAAATAAGCGGAACAAGAAATGAATCAGGAAGAAGCCTTGACGCGGCTGACAATGAAGCTATAAGAACTACTGTCGGAACAAAAAATGCGAACACCGCGAACTTGATTAAAATCTTTGAATCTGTTTCAAATTCGACCTCGTCACCTTTCTTAAGTCCACCAACTGTTTTCATTCTGATTATTCGCTTTCCGCTTTTAGCCGAACAGAACATCTTAGAATGACAAGAACTACAGTCTCCTCCGCTGACAGCAGGCTCCACCAAGGCAGTACCGTTTTCAATAGAAATCACGATGCCTCTTTCACTCATGGCTCCTCCGTATCTTAATATTACTCAAAAAGTTATTGCCCGTCACAAATGCCTGAACAAAAATATCCTCAAGCGGAGTCGGCAATGTTTTTCCACAAAATAGCAAAAGAATATTCAGAAACTGAAGAAATATCATCACTTGTCAAGGCAATAAACGATAAAGAGAAACACGTAAGCATCGAAGGAATCCCCTTCCCGGCTTTTTCGCTCGTCGCGGCTTCGCTTCGCGAAAAGCTTTCAAGACCCATTGTCATCATCACTAAAAACAATACAAGAATTTATGAAATAGCGAACGATCTTTCATCTTTCATTCCCGAAGAGCTGATAACGCCGTTTCCGTCTTTCGACATACTTCCTTATGAATTCGTTTCTCCGGTTGATAAAATTCTAAAAGAAAGAATAACCGCTCTTTACCGCATGCTTTCAGGAGACAATTACGTATTCATCGCATGCGCCGAGTCGCTGATGCGAAAAATTCCTGCGCGGTCAAATATTGAAAAGAAAGCTCTCTTTTTAAACAAGGGTTCGGAATGCTCTTTTGAATCGCTTGAAAGAATCCTTTCATCATTCGGATACACGAGAGAATCTTCAGCCGAAACATACGGAAGCTTCGCTGTTAAAGGCGGAATAATTGACGTGTTTCCTTCATCGCTTGATTATCCGGTCAGACTGGATTTTTTCGGCGACACAATCGAATCGATACGCGAATTCGATCCTGAAACACAAAGATCAACAAATGAGCTTTCTTCTGTAACGATACTTCCAAGAAAAGAACTCATACTCTCAGAAGACGAAAGAGAAAAACTCAAATCAATTCTTAAATCAGAAAGAATCAAGGGAAACAAACTCCCTGAAGAAATAATTCACATTCTTGAAAATAAAAGCTCCGAAAAATTTCCGGGCATCGAAGACTATTTTCACACAGTCATCGATTCGGTTTCTCCGATTGAATATCTTCCGGCCGATTCGCTCTATATCTCGTGCGAAAAGCACGAAATAGATTATTTCGCCGAATCGATGATTTCCACATACCATGCGGTCTATGAACAGAAGTCAAAGAATCAGTTCGCGCTTCCGTCAGATACTCTATTCTCTGATACCGAATTTAAGCACGTTCTTGCTTCTTCAGTAAACCTTCAGACATTAACATCAAGCCCGGACGCCGTTCATCTGTCACTGAAGGCAATTCATTCATTCGCCGGGAAGCTTCAGACTGTCAGAGAAGAATTTAAAACACGCATAGAACACGGCTGGAAAATATCCGCAGCAACCGTATTCGAAGGTCAGATCAGAAGACTTTCGGACATATTCAAAGAATTTTCACCCGACGATAATTACGAAAATCCCGACTTCACAAAAAATCTTTCACTCGCAATATCACCGCTTTCAGGCGGAATCTATATCGGCGCAACCAAACGCGCGATATTCACGGATCACGACATATTCGGCAAATCATACAAGAAACGCCGGTCATTCAAAAGCGGAAAGAGCAAGGCAATCGATTCCTTCATGGAACTTTCTCCCGGAGACCGCGTAGTTCACGTAAATCACGGAATCGGGATATTCACCGATATCGAACGCATGAGCGCCGGCGGAATCGAAAAAGATTACATCGTTCTCGAATACGCAGGCGGAGACAAACTCTTCGTAGCGCTCGACCAGCTCAACATGATTCAGAAATACACAGGCCTCGACGGACGCGAAGCGCGCATCGATTCACTCGGCAAAAAAAGCGCGTGGAACAGAATCAAACAGAAGGTTCAGGAAACCGTCGATGAAATAGCCGAGGAGCTTATCGCTATTTATGCGCGCAGAAAACAGCACAGGGGTTTCCGCTTTCCGTCAGACACCGTATGGCAGGAAGAATTCGAAGCCCGTTTCGAATACGAGGAAACAGCGGATCAGATGAGCGCCATCGAAGACGTAAAAGACGACATGGAAAAAGAAAGCCCGATGGACAGATTGGTATGCGGAGACGTCGGCTTCGGAAAAACAGAAGTCGCAATCAGAGCGGCGTTCAAGGCCGCGATGAGCGGAAAGCAGACCGCGATACTCGTGCCTACTACGATTCTCGCTCTTCAGCATTTTAATAACTTCAAAAAACGCTACGAAGGATATCCTGTTGAAATTGATATGATTTCACGCTTCCGTTCAAGTGCTGATATCAGAAGAACAAAACAGCGTCTTTCAAACGGCGAAATTGATATAATAATCGGGACTCATGCAATTTTATCCGAAGACACATTCATCAAAAATCTCGGATTACTAATCATCGATGAAGAACAGCGATTCGGAGTTAAGCACAAGGAAAAACTAAAAAAATACCGTTCGCAGGTAGATGTACTCACTCTGTCTGCAACACCTATTCCAAGAACGCTTCACATGTCACTCGCAGGCATTCGCGGGCTTTCGATCATATCCACTCCTCCCGAAAACCGTCAGGCAATTGAAACATTCGTTCTCGAAGATAATCCTGAAATCATCAAAATGGCAATAGAGCGCGAACTCGAAAGAAACGGCCAGCTGTTTTATGTTCACAATCGCGTACAGGACATGGAAAAGAAAACGGACTTCATAAATAATCTCGTTCCCGAAGCAAGAGTTGCCGTCGCGCACGGACAGATGGAAGAACACGAACTCGAAAACATCATGATAGACTTTCTTGAATATAAATATGATATTCTTCTGAGCACTACGATAATTGAATCCGGTGTCGATATGCCGAGAGTTAACACCATCATCGTTGATCGTGCCGACGCCTTCGGTCTTTCTCAACTTTATCAGCTCAAAGGACGAGTCGGAAGAAGCGACAAACAGGCTTATGCATATTTCTTTTATCCGCGCCACACGGTAATCAATGAACTTGCAATGAAACGGCTTAATGTAATTAGTGAATTTACCGAACTCGGAAGCGGTTTCAAGGTCGCCATGAGAGACATGGAAATACGCGGCGCGGGCAACCTCCTCGGCCGTGAACAGTCAGGATGTATTGTCGATGTCGGATTTGACCTTTACTGCGCGATGCTTGAAGAAGCAGTCAGAAAGATTAAAGGAGAAAAGCCGCTTAAACTTTTCAGAACACCTGTGTTTTTCAACATCAACACTTTTATACCTGATACATATATTTCAGACACCAGGCAGAAAATCGAGTTCTATAAAAAATTTGAATCATGCGAAACAGATGATGAAATAACAAAACTTTGTACGGACATGAAAGACCGCTTCGGCGCTATTCCGGATGAAGTTGAAACGTTGATTGAAATACAGCGCCTTCGCACTCTCGCTTCATCAGTATATCTTGAAGAAATAATTGAAACGGAAAAATACATACGCATAAAGATATCAAAGGACACAACGCTTGATCTCCCAGCTCTATTTGTAGCAGTGAAATCAGATAAACGTTTCAAGATTGACCCTGATGACCAAAGCGCAATTCTTCTTTTTTCTAAAGAAGAAGAGAGTGAAAAAAAGCTTTTGGAGGTCAAAAAATGGTTGCAACAAATGTTGCCGCAAAGTCACTAATGAAAAAACTTCAGAAATAGAGTTTAAAACAACAAATTCGGAGAATATGATGTTAAAAAGAACCGCATTATTCGCACTAATTGCCCTCTTCCTCGGCATGAGCGCGTGCTCAAAATCGCCTTGGGTGGCAAAAATCGACGGCAAAAAAATAACCATCGATGAACTCAATACACTTTATTACGCTCACAACAAAACTTATTACAACTTCAAAACAAATGAAGAAGTCGATAAAATTGCCGGCGATTCTGTTGAAAAACAGAAAAATCCTCTTCTTGACAAATCGTTTTTTCTTGATGAAGTCATCAAACAGAGAATAGTTTACTTCAAAGCCGAAAAAGAAAAAGTCCTTTCAGACGAAGAATTCAAATCACTTGTGCAATCAATCGAAGAAAGCACAACAGCACAGTACATGGTAAAAATAAAGATCCTCGACAAGATACAGGTATCAGACAAAGAGATCGAAGATATTTACAATACAGAAAAAGCAGCTTTTAAAGGTGCAACTCTCGAGCAGGCGTCAAACTATATCAAGCAGCAGCTTACTCAGAAAAAACTATCCGAAGAAACAAATAAATTTGTTACTGATCTTAAAGATAAAGCGGCTATTGAAAAAAATACTGAAGCAATCACTGCATTATCAGATCCGGATATCAGCAAACATCCTAAAGACGGATTCCTTGTGAAAATTGACGAAAAAGAAATATCAGTTAAAGAGTTCTCAAAAGTATACTACGTTCAAATTAAAAACATGTATAACCTGGATACTAACGAAGAAGTTGATAAAATCGCTGCCGATTCTCAGCAGATATCAAGAAACCCTTTTCTAAATAGAGGTTACTTTCTTGAAGAAATGATCAAACAGAAGATTGTTTACAATCAGGCAAAAGCCGATAAAATCACAGATGATGCAGATCTCAAGGGTATTATCAGAATTCAGGTTGAGACATTGGCATTGGGTTTTTACGCCAAAAAGAAATTCGCAAAAGATCTTGAAGTAACTCCAAAAGAGATTGAAGAAGTTTACATGAGAGAACAGGCGAGATTTAAGGGAGTTCCGATAACAAATGCCGAGGAATACATCAAGCAGGCTCTTAAAAGCGAGAAATTCCAAAAAAATGTTACAAAACTTATCTCTGACCTCAAAGACGAAGCCAAGATTGAAAAAAATCTTGAAGTACTTGAAGCAAAACCCGATTCCAAAGAAACAAAAAAAGACAGCAAATAATCAATAAGCCGGCGAAAGCCGGCTTATTACATTTAATCTCACAATATATTTCTTGAAAGAGTTTACTCCCGCTGATATAATACCTCAAGTATGAGGTTAAAATGGATATTGAACCTGTTGTAAATTTCCTCGGCTTCAAATGGCGCGTACCCGGTAACACTGAACTGATAATAGGCTTTACTCTAATCGGAATTGTAGCCGGAATATATTTTTTATTCAGATATCTCAAATATCTTGAAAATCTTAAAAAGCACGAATACCAGTTTCTTCTTTTTAAAGCCAAACATATCGGCTTAACTTCCTTCCAATACAAAATATTACGCGGAATCACCGAAATATTAAAACTGAAAAAACCATCGGAAATATTAAAAAATAAAATTCTTTTTGAAAAATCAATTTCATCCTTCTTTGATTACATCACTGAGATGGAACAGAACAATGACAACACCGAATCGATATGCCGTGATATAGTTGTAACATATGAAAAAATTTATCATGGATCAAAACCCCGAAAGCAAATCGAATCATTCGATGAAAATGAAACCGGAACACTTTTATATGCTGTAGCAGAAAATCAATCAAGCTTCATAGTCAAACTCATTGAAAAACTTCCGGGAACGGCCAAGTTCGAAGTTTTAAAAAGTCTGAATACAGTAAATAGTCTAAACTCAGGATCAAAGATAAAACTTAATTTCTGGAGAGCCGGAGATGCAGAATACTCTTTTGAAGCGGAGATATTTCTTGCAGATATCAAAAACCGGATAATTGAAACTACAGAACCGATTCTTCAGTCGCGCTTTAATCCGGTAAGAGTTCCATATGTCGAAACTATAATTCCATGCATAATTACAGTAAAACCCACAACCCCTGATGCTGATCCCGTAAAGGCTGACGGAATAATAAATAAAATAAACACTGAAGAACTTGTTTTGAGATCCGTTATAAAAATGGATTTTAAACATAACTACAATCTTGTATTTAAACTTTATGACAGCGATATCTCCGTAGACTGCCGTCTTCTATCTGACAGAACAGTATCAAGTGAAACTAATTTCTTCTATACGTTCAGATTCAGCGCAATGACCGAATCAGGGAAAAATACCATACGCAAATTCGTAATGGATCACATGTAAAAAATGTTATTTTTTGTAACAAATCAATTATTGTTGACTCAAAAACTTATGATGAAAATCTGAGTTAAACCATATAGGAATCAGGGAACATGAACTTTATAATTTACAAAATCCTCTTCATCGCAAAAGATAATTTTACAAACATCATCAGATCAGTAGTCTCAAGTTTCGGGATTCTTTTTCTGATAAGCTTCTTTGTTATTTATATTTCTCTTCGTGATTCAGTTACGTCATACGTAAAGGGAAATCTTTTCGATAATCTTGCAAGCGACGAAATAAAAATACTCCCGAAAAACACCAAAGAGATTGAATTTGTAAAAAGACCGGGGAGCCGTGCGATACCTCTTTCTACTGCAAACATAATCAGAAAAATGCCGGATTTCGTATCTATACACGGAGTAAGCAGAATAGGCTTTACACTGCGTGTTGAGGGCGAGATGCTCGGAAAAACAAAAAGAATGTATGTTCCGGTCTGCGGAGTCGACAGGGATTTT
>JAEWVM010000183.1 GCA_023396615.1 Spirochaetota bacterium
TATATAATGCCTTGTTCATATATCAATTTCCACTTCCTGTTTCTCATAATCCCATGCGGCAAAAATTCAGTGTTTTACATGTAAAGACTAGTATAATGGTGTTGTCTCCCGCGATCATCCGATGAAAACTCTTGCGGCATCGGTACACGAAAGTGAAACTACCATATCTTGAAATCGGTCTTTACGTCGATTGAGGTAATAACCTGTGTGTTCCTATACCGTTCGCGATACTGCATTGAATAATAATTATACCATTTATATTTCAACGCAAGCATCACCTTTTCATTGAGTGAATAAGAAAGAGAGGTGTCAATTGACATCTTCCAGTACCCCTGTTTATCCGACTTATCCTTGGCGGAATGTCTGTTGATCGAAACAAACGAGTCTGCGGAAAGGCTGTATGTGAATGAAGTGAAAAATACCTTTTTGTATTTTACGATTGTTTCAATTCCATAGACATAGGGGCCGACAGGATCTTTAGTTTCTTTCTCAAATCCGACTCCGAGTCTTCCCGTGAAAGTCTCCATCTTAAAATCGAGCCCGGTAGTTTCCCTTATGATAGTGGGCCGTAATCCTTCGGTTTTTACAAGCTGGGTATCAAGCTGAAATTTATTATACGGACTGATTATAGGGAAATAATTAAAAGTATAGAGCGCAGTACACCGGAAGATATTCTGAAGATACAATTCGTCCTGACGAACATAAAAGATATAAGGAGTCAGCACAAACCGGTGATGCCGGTTATATACAGTCAAATCGATGCGGTCCTCTGTTCCTATTTTTTTGTATTTAGTCTCAGACATTCCTGTAGGAGTACTCATGTTTTCGCCGCGGCTTACACTTGCTGATTCTCTGAAAAATGACAGGTTAATATCGGCAATAAGCCTGATTTTCGAATCAAGATATCCGAAGTCTGGACTGTAGAATTTTTTCTCACCGCTGGAATCGGCTGTTATTTCCGAGCTTAAATCACTCCATGTGTTCGTGCCGTTGAGTTTACGGGCGAGAAACCGTTCAATGTCATCATACACAGGTTGTGTCACTGCCGCACGGTAGCGTCTTTTGTCTTCGATTTCATAACCCTGGATTTTCGTTCCTTCTTTTCCCCGTATAATAACATCTTCCATTGATGAGGTTATCTTCTTCAGTTCTGAACCGCTTATTTCACATGTATACACGGGGTAGTTATCAACTATCAGCGAGAGCACATCAAATAGTTTTATATTGCCGATAATTTCCGAAGGTATGACAGGATCGCGCACTAATGAAATCTCCGTATTGAATCTATCGCGCATAAAATCGCCGACACGCACCTGATCAAGCACGATCGGGCGGTCACCTATTTCAACGGAAACGCTTTCAGCATCCTTCCGGTAATGATTTTTCCAGCCGGTTATACGTTCCATAAACTGACTATATTCGGTGTCAGCCGGATCTTTTGGAACGTTTCCCAACTGCCGGATATCCTTGACGCTCACTTTGTCGCTTATCTTCAGGCTGAGGCTGTACACGCTCATTGCAGAAGGAAGGAAAATTACTGTCCTTGAATCATCCAGTTCGACCCGTTTCATCAAACCGCCGAGAAGATCACCGCGGTTGTCGCCGCCGGAAATGACAAATCCGATTTGCGGAAATTCCCGGAGAATATCAAACAGCTCTCCATATCTGAGTCCTGACAGAAGTATGGTTGCATCTATGTTTTTATTTTCAAGCTCTCCCATCACCCGTTTTAACGCAATGCGGTTTTCAAGCAGCTTCACTTTGTAAAAATCGCGTTCCGCTGTTCCGACAACAACTCTTGAAGAAGACATTCCAACCACAGCAATTCTCAATCCCCCGGACTCAATGATGTCGTACGGAACAAAAAGGGGATCGTTGTCTTTGAAAATATTCGCAGAGAGAAAGGTCACTTTCCCGGTCTTTGAGAGGAATGAAATATTATCGCCGCCGAGCATGAAATCTTTAGACGAAACGAGTGTGCCCCGGCATCCAGTATACTTGAAGAAGTCTACCATCGCCGAGCCGTAGCTGTATTTAGAAAGAGCCCCCGGATACAATCCGTTACCCAGATCGAAATAAACCGCTCCTGCCGAAGTCTCTTTCCGCACCGTTCTGAACACCTGAATGATCTTATCTGATGTTTCCTGATCCTCAGTTGATGTTGAAAACCCGCCCCCGAGATTCGAGGTGAGAACAAGTTTTACCGTTGCACTTTTTTTTGTCTGCGGAAACACGGGAGAGAATATAATAAACGCTGCCGCAAGCAGAATTGTAAAAGAGATTTTTAGATTCATTTTTGCACACATGTCGATCGATCGCCGAAAGGATCAATCACTCCCTTTCACCATTTTTTTGAGACCTTCGTTTTCGATACGGCTTTGATTAGCATCTTCCTGTAATTTTCTGATTTTATCTTCCATCTGAATCAGTTTCTCATCACGATTTGTAACTTCTTTTCTGAGACTTTCGATATCTCCGCGAAGTGAAAATTCTCTTTTTGAAGCGGCTTTCTTCTCCTCTTCGAGCATGCGTGCGGATTCGATTTCTCGTTTTTTCATGTCTTCATTGAGATTCCGGATCTTTTCGACTAGATCGGTTTCCATCTTTTTATTGAGATCAGAGAGATCCTTTATTTTTTGTGCGCTTTCTTTTTCGAGAATGTTTATCTTGCCGGTGAGATTATCATATTTCTGCTGCCACAGCTTAATCTCATTTGCATGGGCTTCATTCAGTGATTTTTGCTCACTTTCCAGAGAAGCAATGCGTGCAGATCTGTCTTTTAGATATTTGCGTATGGAATTATTCTCATCTTCGAGCACTGAATTCCGGCGGGCGAGGAGAATTTCCTTATTTTTGAGGATATGGTTTTCTGATTCAACTTTTCGAATGTCAGAACCGGACTGGATCGATGAACATGCTAAACTGATTGAAATCGCGAAAAAGGTAACAATAATCCGGGTAAATCTCATAATTGAATCACTCCAATAAGTCAGTTCGTGCTGAGCAAGATGTTTTCAATACCCCTTACAGCCTTTTTCGTGACTGAACGATATTTGTAACACAACGAATTATTGCTCTTTTCGTATGCTGATATAATATCGGCAACATCATACAGCCGTTGATTAGATTTTCAAGTACTTATCTTAAACCGCAAGAAAATACTTAACATAACTTTTATGGCTGGAATTATCCTTTTCTTTGTTATTCGGTTGATAAGTTGCTTTACAAAACAACCTAAGAAAGATAACATCGAGCGTGCCTTCAAAGAACTGAAATATGGGGGATTTATGGCGGAGATAAAAATTGTTCAGAAGCTTGATGATAAACTTATTGAAAATAAGATAATAAGCAAGCAGTACAAGGCTGATTATTTGCTTGTTCATAAAAAGCTGAATTCTTTAATGAAAAAAACCGGACGTATTTTATCCGAAGATACTTTTGCAAAAGGCGAGCTTGCTCTCCGCAAGTGGCTTCTCATGCTTCAGAAGCAAGGCGCTTCACAGGAAAAACTCACCAGTTATTTGCGCTGCGGGCTTGCTCATCTGTCATTTGATTTCATCGAATCAACATATAAACAGATTGATTCCGACGATTTGATTGCACGTACGCTTGTGTCCCTGAAGAAAAGAAAATTTCACAATACTTTTTTTAAGGCTCCGGTTGAAAAAAAGATAAAGGCAGTTAAAAAAAAGAAAACTGCTGTGAAAAAAACTGTTAAGACAATCAAGAAAACGAAAATTGTAAAATCCGCCAAGAAACCTAAAAAACTGAAAGCGATAAAAAAATCCAAAACCCCAAAGAAAAAGACTACGGCCAAAAAGAAAAGTAAATCTCTTTTCGGCAGAATAAAAAGAATGCTGGATTAACTATTGTTGATTATATTTGCACTAAAAAAACGCTGGGTTTGAAACTCAGCGTTTTTTTAGTGCATTTTATCTGCGCTCGGCATATAATAATCGCATGGAAAACAGAATAAAGCTCGGCGTAAGCTCCTGCCTTTTGGGCAATCCGGTACGGTATGACGGCGGGCACAAGCATGACCGGTACATCACCGATATCCTCGGAAAATTTATGGACTTCATTCCAGTGTGCCCTGAAGCCGAAGCGGGGTTCGGTATTCCGCGTGAAGCAATGCGGCTCTTGGGGACTGATGACGGAGTTCGTCTTATCACGCAGAAAACGAAAATAGATCAAACTGACAGAATGAAGTTTTGGATCACGGGCAGGCTGACCGAACTTGAAAAAGAAGATCTCGACGGTTTCATTTTTAAAAGCGATTCTCCGTCAAGCGGTATGGAACGTGTAAAAATATATGATGATAAAGGGTATTCCCGGCGTTCAGGATCGGGACTCTTTGCCAAAGCATTCATGGAACATTTTCCGATCATACCCGTAGAAGAGGAAGGGCGACTTAACGACATCGGATTGAGAGAAAATTTCATAGTCCGTATCTTCGCCTTCAGACGGTGGAAAGAATTAAACAGAAATAATCCCGGATTGGCAGATTTCATCGACTTCCACGCAAAGCATAAGTATCTGCTGATGGCGCATAACCCTTCAATGCTTAAAGAGCTTGGTAAACTTGTCAGCGGTATTAAAAACATCGGCAGGAAGGATTTCATCTCCGGATATGAGTCGATGTTCATGGAAGCACTTCGTCATAAAGCTACAGTGAAGAAAAACGTGAATGTCCTTCAGCATATGGCGGGATATTTTAGTAATGAATTAAACAGCAGTGAAAAAAGGGAGCTCAAAGAAATAATCGAACAATACGGCATGGAACTTATACCGCTCATCGCACCGCTTGTGCTAATCCGTCATTACGTGCGCATATACGAAGAGAAATATCTTGCAGGGCAATATTATCTTGAACCCAATCCCGTTGAATTGAAGTTGCGGAACCATGCGTGATAAATGCAGTTGAAATTTGATTTGGCTTGTTGTTGATCATATTTATTCTCGAAACATTGTTTAACTGATCAGGTCAAATAAACATTGGTTCTTAACGATTTTGTATGTCTTGGGAAAAAAGCCACAGTAGAACATTTGAGTCTTTAAATGGAAGACTCATTATTCCATGACCAGCACTTTTGAGAATAGTGAATTTCAAGACTTCAATACCTTTTAGATTTTGGATAGTAGTAATACTGTCCGTATAACCGGCAATGGGTACATATTCCGTGCTTTCCATCGCGCCAGTATAATAGTTTTTTATGCTATTGCACACATCTATAGTGCGTAAGTAATTAGAATCATTCTCACCTATAAATTCCCATAAGGAAAGATGTTTTTTAACGGCAGATTTTAAATTGTCTTCTTTATAAGTTCCTGCGACACATACCATCCCCGCTATCAGGGTGCTGTTATAGTCATAGTAATAATTTAGAAAGGGAAAAGTCCAGTAGGTACCCATGGAATAGCCGATGATATAAATGCGGGACTCGTCAATTCGGTAATTTTTTTTTATGTTTTCAATTTTACCCGCGAGTTCAGCATAATCTCCTTGCCATTGATCTATAAAACGTGGGGCAAGCACAAATGAAGGAAAATTTGTTTTATACTCATCATTATTGTAACCAAGAAAGCCAATTGACTGGGGAATATTCGAATAGCCGCCTGCTCCGTGCAGAAATATGACCAGAGGATACTCGCGGGTTTGATTATAGTCCTTTTCGTAATTCCATGGTTTTAGCAGGAAGGATGACAACAGCTTGGAATTGGTATAACTATTGTCTTCATCATCGATCTCTTCGAAAAAAGGTTTGTTACCTTCTTCAAAAGTTTCATTATCCCATGGCAGTTTTGTATTGTGAGAATCCTGAGATGAACAGGAAATGCAAAATAGTGAGAGAAGAACAAATGAAAAAATAATTTTCAGCAAAGTTCCTTGAAAATTATTTTTTATTATAAATAAATATTTCTTCATTATAACCTTCTTTATCATATAGGAATTATCTCAATGAAAACCGACCTGTCAAAGTCGTATGCGGCAAATAATTCCATGATGAGCATGAAAGATGCGTTCACTGATATACTGTTGCGCATCTGGTTCTGTCAATTAAAATTTGATGAAATAGTATGGGAGCAAGTTTATTAGATATTATAATTTATACAATATTCATCCTGTGCATCATCGCCCTATGTTGTAACTGCATTGCGCTGATGCTCCTAAATAGATACTACTCGGTTCTTTCCGGTTTTTTTGGCACGTAGCAAGCCCTGATCGGCGCGCGCTACTATTGTACTGGCATCGTCCCGCAAAGCGAACTCTGTAATGCCCATGCTAATGGTTATATTCAATTTCATGCCTTCGTATTCAAGACTGTGTTTTTCCACACAGTCTCTTATTTTCTCACTTATCACTTGAGCATCCGCCAAAGAAGTCGCCTTCAAAATCAAAGTAAACTCTTCTCCTCCAAAACGACAAAATATATCGGTCTTTCGTATAGTCTCCTGGATTACGCTGCACGTTGTTTTCAATACCAAATCGCCCACAGGATGGCCGTAAGTATCGTTGAATGCTTTGAAACCGTCTATGTCCATGATGACCAGACTGAAAGGTTCGCCGTACTTACGCGTTTGCTCAATCGCATCGTGCAGGTACTCGTCAAAAAAAGCGCGGTTACGGATTTGTGTCAAGGGATCCGTTATCGACTTCATGTAGGCCGACTCATAGGAACGCAACATTCTCTTGCCCCATTCGCCCTGAAAAGCAAGCAGAACACCTATGACCAGAAAATTAAAGATCAGAGATATGACTGAAGTCGGCATCAGGAGGGGGTAAAGAGTCTCACGCAGAAAGATAAAACCCAATGTTGTTTCTGTGCAGAGTACAAACGTTGTGAAGAGGGTAAATTTCACGTTAAAGTAAAGCGAAGCGCTCGCCAGAACAACATAAAGCAGGAAGATGTTGTCGATGTTCCCGTCCTGCATATAAAGAATACAAAACATATAAGTAATGGAAAAAAAAGTTAGAAAATATTTGAACAACTCACTTGCGGGTTTGAAAAAGTAAATAGCAAAGGGTACCGCAAACATTGCAACTGCAAAACCGAATACCACCATGGCTTCAGAAACAGAATAATTATATGTGTACACCATTATGCTTTCCACGACTATTACCACAATTGCCGCATACGCTAATATCCTGTTAGTTATCTCATGACTGACTATGAACTTGTGCATAGCTCCCCCTGAGTCCGCTATTAGTTGCTTAATTCATGTGTGGTTGATAACACCATGTCAATATGCTGGACTCTTTCCGAACATTAAATTCAACATATAGGAATTCCGTCAATAAAACACCGA
>JAEWVM010000007.1 GCA_023396615.1 Spirochaetota bacterium
TTCATATCCTGAAGTGATGTGCGGAGATTCTCCGTGGAATGACAATAAAAATCTTCATCCGGGTTTTCCGTTCAAAGCAGGAAGCAAAAAGCTGACTGTTGATTTTGATATTGATCTTCAGACAACCGGAAAGTGCGACATGGCTTTTGAGTTCTGGGCTTTGTCGAAGCTTCCGAGCAAAAAAGAACACATTTCTCAGGAAGTCATGATCTGTAATTACAATAAGACCGGGGATTCTTGGTCGTGGGCTCAAAATCTCGGTACGTTTGAAGCTGACGGTATCGTCTATGATGTTTATTTCAAAGGCAATCACGGGGATGATTCGGGCGCGAATGACAACAAATGGACTTACACAGCCTTTGTCGCGAGAAAACCTTTCATGAAAGGAAAACTAAGCGTTTCTCTTTTTATCGATTTTCTGATGAAGAAAAACATAATAACCAAAGACAATTATATCGCGAATTTTGAATTCGGCAATGAAGTCTGGTACGGAACCGGAACAGCCAAAATTAAGAAATACGATGTAAGGGTTGAATGACTTAATCGGCGCCGGTTATCCGGCGCTTGTCTTATAAGGGGAGGAATATGAAAAAAGTAAAATGTGTTGTTGATAAGGATTTTTATGTAGGAACTGCAGGAACCGAACTTTTCAGTTCGTTTATAGAACATCTCGGGCGCGCCGTCTATAACGGAATTTATGAGCCTGGACATCCGCAGGCAGATTCGCGCGGTTTCCGCAAAGATGTCATTCAATGCATCAAAGATATGTCAATCGGTCTAATCAGATATCCGGGCGGAAATTTTCTTTCAAATTATGACTGGAAGGACGGCATCGGGCCGAAAGACAAAAGACCCGTTCGGCTTGATCTCGCTTGGAAATCAATAGAAACTAATGAGTTCGGAATCGATGAATTCGCGGACTGGACAAAGGAATGCGGAGCGGGCATCATGGGTGCTGTAAACCTCGGCACAGGAAACCCGAAGGACGCGGCAGAACTTGTCGAATACTGCAATCATCAGTCCGGCACATACTGGAGCGATATGCGTATCGCAAACGGACACAAGGATCCGCATAATATAAAAGTCTGGTGTCTCGGAAATGAAATGGACGGACCATGGCAGATTGGACAGATGACTTCGGATGATTATGGGAAGAAGGCGAGAGAGACCGCGAAGATTATGCGTCTTGTCGATCCTTCAATAAAACTCGTTGCGTGCGGAAGTTCGACTACGCGCATTCCGACGTATCCTGAATGGGACAGAACCGTTTTAGAGCATCTTTATGAATATGCAGATTATCTTTCTCTGCACAGATATTATGAAAACGAAGGCAATGATGACGATTTTCTAGCGTCATTTTACGATATGGATTCATTTATAAAAACAATCGCCGGAACAGTCGGCTATGTTAAGGCAAAGACAAGATCGAAGAAGCAGGTGTTTCTTTCTTTTGACGAATGGAATATCTGGTATATGCAGAATCAGACAGATCATCCGTGGCAGAAGGCGCCTGAACTTCTTGAAGACAATTATTCGCTTCTCGATTCGCTTGTTTTCGGCGGTCTTGTCTGCACATTGCTGAATAACTGCGACATGGTCAAGATGGCGTGTCTTGCCCAGCTTGTGAACGTTATAGCTCCTGTTATGACGAAGCCGGGCGGAGGAATATTCAAGCAGACGACTTACTATCCTTTTGTTCAGGCTGCGGAATGCGCAGGCGGAAAGGTTTTGAAAACATTTGTTAATTCGCCTGAAAAAGAAACGCCGATGTACGGTTCGGTTCCGGGTGTTCAGTCGTCTCTTATTTATAATGAAGAAAAAGGCGTCATCACACTCTTCGCGTTAAACTCGTTCAATAATGATTCGGCTGAATTTTCAGTTGATCTGCGTTCGTTCGGAGTGGTTGAATTTTTAAGCCATTTGGAAATGAGCGGTACAGATCTTCATGCTAAAAATTCTTTCGCGGAACCCGAAAAAGTGCTTCCACGTGAAGCAAAGACGATGCCTGTTGTTGACAGCGCGGGAAAAATCTCTGTGGTTCTTCCGCCATTGTCATGGAATACTGTGAAGTTTAGAGTTAAGTAATATGTTTTTACTGCGGAGGCAATATGGGTTTTAAAAAAGATTTTGTCTGGGGAGCTGCATCAGCTTCGTATCAGATAGAAGGAGCTTATAAGGACGGCGGAAAGGGTCTTTCTGTGTGGGATACATTCACCCGCAAAGAAAATACCATATTTGATAAATCAAACGGCGATGTAGCCTGTGATCATATTAGGCTTTATAAAGAAGATGTTTCTCTGATGAAACAGATCGGTCTTCAGGCATATAGATTTTCTGTGTCATGGCCGCGTGTTATTGATTTTGAAACAGGCAAGGTCAATAAGGAAGGACTTGATTTTTACGACCGCCTGGTTGATGAACTGATTGCAAACGGTGTCGATCCGTGGGTGACTCTTTTTCACTGGGATTATCCGTACGCTCTTTATAAACAGGGCGGCTGGCTCAATCCTTCCTCGTCTGACTGGTTTGCCGATTACTCGCGCGTTGTTGCCGAAAAACTTTCAGACAGGGTAAAAAACTGGTTCACCTTGAATGAGCCGCATTGCTTTGTCAATCTCGGTCACAAGGACGGAATTCATGCACCTGGCGACAAGCTCGGCATGAAGCAGATATTTGAAATCATTCATAACGCACTGCTTGCGCACGGAAAAAGTGTTCAGGTGATCAGAGGCGCGGCAAAGAATCCCGTTAAAATAGGTTTTGCTCCTCCGGCATCGGTTTGCTGTCCGGCAACAAATTCTCCGAGCGATATCGAAGCTGCAGTCAGAGGAAATTTTACAGGTGAACTTCAGAATATATGGAGTCTTGATCTATGGCTTGATCCCGTATATAAAGGAAATTATTCGGATGATACTTTTTCGAGATACGCGGAGTTCATGCCTGAAATAAAAGACGGTGATATGAAAACCATTAATCAGAATCTTGATTACTGCGGTGTAAACATATATCAGGGGTTTTCCGTTTCAGGTGAAGAGAATAATCAGATTAAAAGAATATATCATGATGCCGGATACGCGCGCACGGCAATCGGCTGGCCTGTAGTTCCCGAAAGTCTTTATTGGGGAGCAAAATTTCTTTACGAAAGATACGGAAAACCGATAGTGATTGCCGAAAACGGAATGTCTTCTCATGACTGGGTTTTCCGCGACGGCCATGTTCATGACGCGCAGAGAATTGATTTTCTTGAAAGATATCTTTCAAGCCTGAAGAAGGCTGCCGATGAAGGCGTACCTGT
>JAEWVM010000030.1 GCA_023396615.1 Spirochaetota bacterium
TCACAAGACTGTCCGCCGCTTTCCGCATAAAACGGTGTTTCTGCGAGAACCATATACGATTCATCGCCTGATGAAACGGAATCAATAACGCTTTTGCCGTCGGAAATTGAAATGATTTTGCTTTCGCTTGAATCTTCGTCGTAGCCTTTGAAAACAGTTGCTCCGCATGTTTTTGAAAGTTCGTTCATCGCGTTATCGAACGAAGCGTCGGAGGCCTTCCAGCTCTGTTTGCCTCGTTCGCGCTGTTTGTTCATTTCGTCTTCGAATTCCTTCATGTTGACGGAAATTTCTTTTTCGAGAGCGATCTCGCTTGTCATCTCAACTGGGAAACCGAATGTATCGTATAAAAGAAACGCGTCTTTTCCGCTGATTACTTTGCCGTTTTTAAGAGCTGACTCAATTATTTCATCAAGCTTGGTCATTCCGTTTTCAAGCGTGTCAAGGAAACGCTTTTCTTCGCCTTCGAGAACGTTCTGAACGTTTTTCTTCGCTTCAGTAATTTCCGGATAGAATTCGCCGAGAAGATCAGAAATAGGTTCAACCATCTTGTAGATGAACGGTTTTGTGATTCCGAGGGTACGGCCGAATCTTAGCGCGCGTCTAAGAATTCTTCTTAGAACATAACCGCGTCCTTCGTTTGAAGGATATGCGCCGTCGCTCATCGCGAAAGTCAGCGCGCGAGAATGCTCGACTATGACATTGATCGGAACTATATTGTCGCCTTCGTATTTGACATTGAGCTCTTTGCATACGAACTCAATCAATGTCTGAAACTCATCGGTTTCGTATATCGAAGTTTTATTCTGAACTATAGTCGCAAGGCGCTCAAGACCCATTCCGGTATCGATGCCTGTTTGCGGAAGCGGGTGAAGCTTGCCTGATGTATCCTGGTTGAACTGATTGAAAACGAGGTTCCAGTATTCCATGTAGCGTTCGCAGTCGCATCCCGGTTTGCAATCGGGTGAACCGCATCCGAGTTCAGGACCCTTGTCTATGTAAAGCTCGGAACATGGACCGCATGCGCCGGAGTCACCGGCAGGTCCCCAGAAATTGTCTTTTTTGCCGAGGCGTACAATGCGCTCAGCCGGAATGCCCACTTTTTTATTCCAGATTTCGAAGGCTTCGTCATCATCCTGATAAATCGACGCCCAGATTTTATTAGAATCAAGTTTAAGTACCTGGGTCGAATATTCCCAAGCGAAGGAAATAGCTTCTTCCTTGAAATAGTCGCCGAATGAAAAGTTGCCGAGCATTTCGAAAAATGTGCAGTGGCGTTTGGTTCTGCCTACATTTTCAAGATCGCTTGTGCGGAGACATTTCTGTACGGTAGTCGCGCGTGTATAATCTAGTTTGACCGTTCCGGCAAACATCGCTTTGAACTGCACCATTCCGGCAGTCGTAAATAGCAGGGTAGGGTCGTCTTTAGGCAATAGCGAACTGGAGTGAACGTGTTTGTGCTGTTTCGACACGAAGTAATCGATGAATGATTTTCTAAGATCTCTGACTTTCATTATATTCCTCTTTCAAATAATTCTCAAACTGCTTTAGCGTTCTGTAAACCGAATCGGGCTGAAAACCTCTTGAAAAAAGAAATCTTCCGCACTTCGCGCGGTCAAATGATTTGTATTTTTTCTTGAGAAGATTAAGCATAGCCTCTTCGCAAGAATCCGCACCGAATATTTCGCTCACGGCAGATTTTGCCGTCGCAGAATCGACGCCTCTCTGGCGCAGTCTGCTTTCTGCAAAAACTGATCCATAGGATCGTTTTTTTAAATTTTCCGCAAGCCTGAACGCAAAATCATAGTCATTAATGTATTTGCGTTCATCAAGCTTTTTCATTACTAATTGGGCTGTTTTTTTTGAAAAACCCTTTTTTACGAGACTGCGTCTCACTTCTTCGGCTGAATGAATGTTTCTTAGATACCTCAATGCCGCAAGATACGCCGAATAGTTATCCGATTCCGTTTTCAGTTCAGAATAATAATCTTCATCGATCTCGCCCTCGGCTTTTAGCTTCATGAAACGGCTTTCAACCGGAAGAACGAGCTTTTCGTTATCTATTGTAAGTCTGATGGACTCTTCTGAAAATTTTACGGAGATTATTTTCATCTTTTTATAAGGCTGAAGGATTGTTTCAGGGTCAAGAATAAATAGGCATAAAAAAAGCCGGTCGAAACCGGCTTTTGAATTGCAAAGCAATAATCATCTTTTTGAGAACTGAAAGCTCTTTCTCGCTTTTTTGTGCCCGTATTTTTTTCTCTCAACTTTTCTTGCGTCACGTGTAAGGAAACCGCTTTCTCTGAGAGTCTTTTTCATTCTTTCGTCAAAAAGAACGAGGCATCTTGAAATGCCGAGTCTCATCGCACCGGCCTGACCGCTCCATCCGCCGCCTGTTACATAAGCGTCGATGTCAAAGCCTGCAAGTTTATCAACAGCGCCAAGAGGCTGTTTGATAACGAGTTCGAGAGTCTGTCTTCTGAAATACTCATTAAGAGGTTTTTTGTTTACCATGATGTTGCCCGAGCCGGGTTTCAAGTAAACTTTCGCGATTGAAGATTTTCTTCTTCCTGTTGCGTATAATTTAGCTGCCGCCATTTATATTACTCCATTACTTAAATATCAAGTTTTTCGGGCTTCTGAGCCGCGTGAGGATGATCTTTTCCGGCATAAACCTTAAGATTGTTTGCAATCTGTTTGCCGAGAGGACCTTTAGGAAGCATTCCCTTAACAGCGTGCTCGATGATAAATTCAGGCTTTTCAGCTCTGTACTTTTTAACGCTTCTGAATCTGTCTCCGCCGGGATAACCTGAATGAGAGAAATATTCTTTCTGTTCTTCTTTTTTACCTGTTAGAGCCACTTTTTCGGCATTAATAACAACAACGAAATCACCCATGTCCATACTTGGTGTGAATTCTGGCTTGTTTTTGCCTTTGAGGATAGTCGCGATCTGGGTTGCAAGTCTGCCCAGAACTTTACCTTCAGCGTCTACAACATACCATTTTTTTGATATTTCAGACGCCTTCATAGAATAACTTTTCTGCATAATAACTCCTGATATCTGCAATAAAGGAAAATTTCAATATTGATTGGGGTCAATAGTGACAAGCTATTTGGGAGTATGTAGTTGTCAAGAACTTTCC
>JAEWVM010000035.1 GCA_023396615.1 Spirochaetota bacterium
ATTCTTCCAATATAATAATTTTTCTTCCTTCGTAAGCCTCGCGTAGTTTTCCATAAACTGCCTCCTTTTGGATTCAGCTTATTTCATTCTTGCGCTTTTGTGAAGATGCTGTTAACTTGACGGATACTTTGTAATGATCGATATAAATATCTGTAACATTCGTCTTTGGGAATTGCATTATATTGTTTATTTCTTTACTCACATGCCACTCGCCCCAATTTCCCACACTTCCAAGTTCAACAAAGGCGATTGACGGATCATTATTGTATCTATCCGCAAGAAGCTTAACAACTTCTTCGTGTAATTCTATAAATTTGGTATTGCTGTAATTAGGCGAAAAACCTTTTCGATGGTAAGGGTTTCCTTCCTTATCGACAGTCTTAGTATCTTCATCATAGTAAACACCGTCAGGAATACCGCTAACGGTAATTGTGTTTAATACATAATCGGGGATAGTCTTAAAATTATTAGTAAGATCAATTGTTTTCTCTGGATAGTCAGCAACGAATCGTATTATTAGTTTAACCCCCTTTTTTTTTAAGGTGGAAAATCCGTAACTTGATTCTTCATTAACGATAAGGTCCAATTCTCCTTCTTTAGATTGAATCTTATTCCATCTAAGATAGACATGAGCTATTGAGGTTAAAGGTTTTGTATCTTCAAACATGGCTTCGGTTCGTTCATGATTCTTGGCATTTTGTGCCATCATGCAATACCCGCTATAAGGATTTATAATACTATCATTATTGACTGTCGGAGCAAATACGATATTATCTCCCTCATAAGTAATTACGGGCCCTGATGGAGTAGGATCGTTGTTCTTTGCTGGCTCATCAGAATCTGAAGAACAAGTCATGATGGGCAATGTGAAAATTATAAATAAAAATCTTCTTAACATTAAATTCTCCTCTAAAATTAGATATGCAGGAATCTCTTCTATTGAACAACGATCAGTCAAAGTCCCATGCGTCAAAAAAACCGCGTATTAAAATAAAGTCTCGCGATTGAGCAGGTCAATTAGAATTTAACATATAAGAATTTCCTCTATGAACCCCGAACTGTTTTAAAATTAATTCATATTTTCCGCGTCCGACCTTGTTAACCAGGACGATTTATGGGCTGAAATCTGATATTATTCTGATAGATAAAAAGATCTGCGGAGAAAACAATGAGAAAAACAGCCTTAATTGCAGCCATTATGATATTTCCGGTTTTAACGGCATGTAAGCAGGAAAGAAGCACGGCAATAGCATATGAAAAAAAAGCTGTCTTATCCGGCAGAATTTCAGAAATTAAGTTAAGCAAAAGCGTCAATCTCTAAACTGGTCCATCTTGCGGTATTTATCATACCTGTTTACATGGGAATTTCTTCTATGAACACCGACCTGTCAAAGTGGCATGCGTCAAAAAAATCAGTGTTTTGCTTCAAGAGATGTATCTACTGACATAGAGCCAAGCGATTAAGAGGGTCAATTAAAATTTCATACTTGCATCTCGCGCTCGGCTCAACTTAAAGAATGAATGCAACGGGTAAATTGAAAAAAATTCATATGCCGTTCGATAGCCCGAAAATTTACGAGGTCTCATGAAAAGGCCCGGAAGAAAAGATTCCTGCCGGGCTCTGATTGCCAATTCTTGCAGATACCTGTTATCCGAACTGATTCATATATCAGCAGGGAATTTTGTGATAGTACCGAGCAAATACAATTTGACCTGCGCCAGATCGATCGCGTCGATACTTTTATCGCCGTTCACATCCGCGATTATTTTATACTGCGGATGAGGAAGTACGGTTGTTTCATTTAACAGATACATTTTCAGAAGCGCATAGTCGAGAGCGTCCACCGTATGATCGTCATTGACGTCTCCAAGTCTGTATTTCGCGGGAACCACGGTGATTATTGCCGAAAAATTATACGAACTGTCCTTATAGTACAACCGTATGTCAGTCGGAGTATCTCCGATTTTTCGAGTGAATGTCGCCGTACCATTCAGCATGGGCACTTCAATCTTTGGCTCGTATTCGCCGTCCACAACATATGTGACACTCAGCGTGCCCGAGATGGAAGGAGCCTGCGCTACGGCGGTTAACTTCGCGGTGAACGTCACTGTGTCTCCCGCGTGAGCCACTTCAGGATTCTGCGTAATGGTAAATGAAGGAGTTCCGATTCCGACATTCTGACCAAATGAGGTGGAAAGCGTTTTCCCGTTCGGCAGGGTATATATCGCTTTTACAGTGAGATCCTGTGTATCATACAGATAATCCGCGTAGGTATCGACCACATATTCGACTTTTCCGTTGATGATATCGTACGTTTGACTGAAAACTTCGTCACTGGTCCAGTCTCTGTATTCTTTCTCAATGGACAATTTGATTCTCCCTTCAGCGGGAGTCCCGTCATCCTTGTTCACTGTTGCCGTGTATACCACCGGTTGATGTGTCACTACCGAATAACCTTCGTCGCTTGTCAGCGTGATCGTATATCCGTCAGCAGATTTCGAGCTTATCGCCGGTTTTGCCGCTGGAACGTCTCCCGACGCGATCTGTTCCCCGTCTTTGTATTCCGGAACCACCATGAATCTCTTTCCGCAGTTATAGCTCTTATCCTGGTAGTACACCAGTATGTCAACCGCGCCGCTGGGCCCTGATTTGGGGAATGTGACGGAGAATGTCGCTTTTCCGCCGGACACCTGTACATATTTATTTGAACTGACCGCGCCGCTCATCTGCACGTGGAATTCGCCGGCCGGGATCGGCGCGTTCTCGGGAATATTAAAACTCACGGCGAACTGAACTGTCTCTCCGCCATGTGCGACGGGCGGAGTCATCTCAATCTTCATACCGGCGTCATACGTGCCGACGCTTTGATATAATGCCGTCGAAAGCTCTCTCGAGTCAGGCAGTTTGTATATCGCTTTCACCCGGTATATTTGCGTGTCATACAGATAATCAGCGCACAAATCCTGAACAAGCACGGCCTTTCCGTTCACCATAGTCACTGTCTTCCAAACCGAATTAAACTCCGTGCCGTCATTGTATTCCTTGAATATCTTAAAAAGAATCTCTCCATCTGATACCGGCACACCATCTGCGGTTACCGACGCGGTGTAGCTTGCAGTGTCGTTATTCACCACATTGAAGCCCTTGTCGCTTTTGAGAGACAATACGTACTTCTGATTATTGCACGATCCTTCGGCGGAAGTCGAAATCGGCGTCGTATCCGTCAGAGCGGAAAACTTTTCTACTATGGTATTTCCGTCCGACATTCCCTGAAACGATCCGTCGCCGTCAGACGAATCTGTGCAGCCGAAAAAAGCGGCGGCGCAGATTCCTATCACAACCAATTGCTTGATGAACTTTATTTTCATCTTTACATACTCCTTTATTTAATATATAGGAATTTCCTTAAAAAACACCGATCTATCGAAGTCGAATCCGTCAAAAAAATCTGTGTTGTGTATGAAAAACCCACTTGCCAGCATAGCGTTAAAAAGTAGAGCAAGTCAATAAAAAAATTTGTATTTCACGGTGAAAATTTTTGACAATATGCAGACTGCCTGTATTCTATAATATCTGAGTCATTATAACTTACGGAAATTAGACTCGCTCATATTCGTTTCCCGGGTAGGCATGTAAAATGATCCTCCTGGGAAATATCCCATTTTGCCGTTTCTTCATGAATTACCGGACACTTTCGATTGTTTTCATTTTATAACTAATTGTGCTTGCAATAATTTCAAAAATGTTCCATATAAGCATTATAAATACAGGACTAAAAAACAATCGGGGTACATGATGTCTGAACAGATTTCGGAGATAGAACTGCTTAAGCGGCAGAATAAGAATCTTACTCTGCTTACAGAAATTACGAAAATGATCAACGCGACTCTTGATATCGGAAAACTCCTTTCCGCGGTCATGAACGCGATCAAGGAAATAATGAATACCGAGGCTAGCAGTCTTCTTTTCTATGATGAGACGACCGATGAGCTCGTTTTTAAAGTTGCTCTCGGTGATGCGGGAGACCAGCTTTCCGAAAAATTCAGGACAAAGACAAGCGAAGGTGTTATAGGATGGTGTGCCAGAACCAAAACTCCGGTTATAATTGACGACGTATATAAGGACGAACGGTTTAAT
>JAEWVM010000049.1 GCA_023396615.1 Spirochaetota bacterium
CGCCGATGAGTCCGTAACAGTTTCCGGGAGTGAATTTTATGTTTACGTCTTTAAAGAGCGGTTCTTTTGAAAATCTGAAAGTTAAATTTGATACATTAAGCATGATAACCTCTTGGGGATAAATTAAAAAATATCCTTATTGTGTCAAGGGAGTTACTATTGTTTTAAAAAGCGGATTCTGCTAAAACAATTCTGTTTCTGCCGTTCTTTTTAGCGGAATAAAGGGCAACATCCGCTTTCTTTATGATTTCCGTCATTTCCGATTCCGCACACGGCAGAGAAATAGCCCCTCCGATGCTCACTGTTACAAATTCAGATACGGAAGAATCAGGATGTTTTATCTGAAGATTATTAATGTTTTCAATTATTCTTTCAGCGACTCTTTGAGCCGCCTCTAAATTTATTCCGGGCAAAATTGCCGCAAATTCCTCACCGCCGTAGCGGACAACAATGTCTCCGCCGCGCTTCAATGATGAATCAATTGCTCCGGCGATTGATTTAAGGCAGTCATCACCGGCAAGATGACCCTTCGAATCGTTGAAATTCTTGAAAAAATCTATATCCAGCATAAAAAGTCCAAGCGAAAACCCGTCGCGCTTCGCCCTTCTCCATTCGGAATCAAGTCTTTCGTCAAAAAGTCTGCGGTTTCCGACAAGTGTAAGCGGATCTTTAAGCGAAATATTTTCAAGACGCTCAAAGTCGTGTTTTATCTTTATATGGTTTTTGATTTTCGCGCGGACAATGTCCGGATTTATAGGTTTTACAATGTAGTCTACAGCGCCGAGCTCCAGTCCTTTCATCTGATCCTTAATTTCGCTTACCGCAGAGACAAAAATTATCGGAATATCGGAAAGTGTTTTATGGGATTTGATATTTTTAAAGGCTTCATAACCGTCGATATCAGGCAAAACAAGATCAAGCAGAATTATCTCCGGCTGATCAGCCAAAGCAATGGATAGACCCTCAGAAGCATTATGAGCGACAGAAACAGCATAAGAATCAGAAAGAACGTCGCTAAGATACGCCGCAAACGACAAACTGTCTTCTATGATTAAAACTTTACTTTTCATGCGCTTACCTGTTCATATTCCATAATTCAGCAGTTTGCCTGAAAAAAGACTTATATAGCTCTTCAAAAACCCATAATGTCATTATTCAAGCGTTTTTTGATATTTTTTAAAATATTTAACGGAATTGAATCATGAAAAGTTCTTGAAATTTTTATGTCTCATTAGTTTTCTGATATTGATTAGCTGAAACATGCTTCAATTGTCATGAAATCCTGCAAATCAGGTTTTTTTCTTGATGAATAATCAGCTTTTTTTACCCTGACTTCCAAGGCGGTACGAATGAATCTTCTATCAATAATCAAAACCAAAAAAAGCAAATTTATAATGATATCATCCGCTGTTTTAATAATAGCTTCATGCACAACTGCTGTTCTCATTTCTTTTTTTTCAGAACCGTCATATATCGGCCCCATCGAGGTCTTCAATTCTCATGACATCTTTAAGTCCGAAGAAGAATATAACAGGTATATCTCCGAAAAAGTAGCTCTAAAAGGCGTTTATTTTGAAAAATTAAAAATAGAAAGCGGCGACAATTTCTGGAAAATCGCCAAAGATAAGGGCATAAATATCGATACCCTGCTCGCTCTCAATCCGTTTTGGAAATCAATCAACGCTTCCACCGGACAGGAAATCATCACATCCAACCAGAAAGGAAATCTTTGCTTCGTAAACAGAAAAATAACTGACAAAGAAGCCATTGAAATATTCGAATCCGAACCGGAGAAAATTCTTTTTTCCGGTAATCCCATAGTCGTTAAAACAAAAGGCAAAGAGACCAGGTATTTTCCGGTATTCGTAATCGACGCAAAACCATCTACGGACAACATGACTGAATCGATGGCAAGCCAGTATACTCTTCGTGAAAAATTTACTTCACCTCTAGGCGGAAGATTCAGTTCATACTTCGGAGGAAGAGTTCACCCAATCTTCAACCGTTACGGATTTCATAACGGAATCGATATTGCGGCTCCTCACGGAACTCCTGTCGGAGCTTCTTGCAGCGGAACAGTTCAGTCTACCGGATGGATGGGCGGATACGGCAAAGCGGTTATTATCGTTCATGAAGACGGATATAAAACGCTTTATGGTCACCTTTCGTCAATTGCAGTCAGACCCGGTCAGACGGTTAAGCCAAACCAGTTCGTAGGCAGAGTCGGTTCAACCGGTTACTCAACAGGGCCTCATTTGCATTTTACACTATGGCAGAATAATAAACTGATTAACCCGCTCAAAGTGCTCTGGTAATGTCGGCAGAAATGATAAAAAAATATTTTGACGGCGCAGATATGCCGCTCAGCGCGAAAGAACTGAGCGGATTCACATTTTTATTCAGCCAATACAAAAAACTTAACAAAGAATGGGATCTTTCACGTCTCACAAAAGACGAAGACATAATCATCAAGCATTTCATTGATTCGGTTCTTCCTTCGAAACTTATAAAGCTTCCCAAAAAGATTCTTGATATCGGAACGGGACCGGGGTTTCCGGGTCTTCCTATAAAAATAACAAATCCTTCAATTGAGATAATTCTTGCAGAATCACGCTTCCGCCGTGTTGATTTCATGAATATGATAATCAAGGAACTTTCTCTTGATAAAGCAGTCGTTTATCCGCATCTCGTTAATGAAGAATGTTCATTCGACGTAGACGGAATTATCACAAGGGCGTTTGAATCGGCAAACGGAACTCTTCTTCGCGTAAATTCTTTTCTCAAAAAAGACGGTCGCGTAGTTCTTCTCAAAGGGCCCGGAGCAGATGATGACATAAAGGATCTGTCGGATGAATCAGTTTATTATTTTGAACTCGAAAATGATGTAAAATATAAGCTTCCGTACATTGGTCATGACAGAAGAATTCTTGTTTTCAGAAAAACAAAAGAATTCAAAAAAACCACTTACCGCATTCTGATGAATGAACAGAGTGAATTTAAGAATCAGATAACTTCACCTGATAATAAGAAGTTTAAAGATATCAAGAAAGCAATTGAAAAAGGTCCTTCAAAAAGCGGACTCACGATTATTCCCGGAAAAAAAATAATCAAAGATCTTATGAAAACGGCATTGGAAGTCAAATATCTCGCGCTATGCGACGAGTCATTTGAAACAGACCCGGATTTGATCTCAATTGCAGAAAAACTTAATGATGAATCAAAATTATTGATATTGAAGAAGTCTCTTTTTTCAGAAATAGAACCTTCAAAGATGCCTTTTCTTGTAATCGATACTCCAGAGATCGAACAGTGGAATTACAAAATCTCTAAAGGCGCAACATTGGTTATTCCGTTTCAGGATCCGCTGAATGTCGGCTCAGCCGTCAGATCAGCTGTTTCTTTCGGAATAAAAAATATAATTCTGCTTCAGTCGGCTGCATCGCCTTATCATCCGAAATCGGTCAGAGCGAGTTCAGGCGCGGTATTTTCCGTTAAATTCTACGAAGGTCCGCAGTATGAAGAAATTGCTTCAGTCTGCGAAGAGAATTCAATACCGATTGTCTGTCTTGATAAACACGGTCAGAATATACGCCGGTTTGATTTTCCTGGATCGTTCCTTCTTCTTTCAGGAATCGAAGGTCAGGGAATTCCTGAAGACTTAAAAAAATACTCGGTTTCAATCCCTATTTCGGAAAATATAGAGTCTCTAAACGCCTACGCGGCTTTGAGCATCGCATTGTACGAATATTCTTCAAGACCAAAGTCTTGATGACAATCCCGAGCTTCTCTCTGTTTTTCTGAGAATTCCGGCGTTAAGTATATCTTTTGAACCTATTACGGTGATATTCTTCTTCGCGCGTGTAAGCGCAGTATAGATGAGCTCTTTTGTAAGTACCCGCGAATCTTCGTTCGGAAGAACAAATATCACGTTTTCGAATTCAGAACCCTGGCTTTTGTGCACAGTCATACAGAAGGATTTTTCATAGCTCTTTAGAAGATACGGATTTATTTTTCTTAAAACATCATCGCCCGGAAAGTACGCATTCAATCTTTCTTCTTTGCAGATAATTCCCGTGTCTCCGTTAAATATTTTCATGTCATAATCATTTTCTACCGCCATAACAGGCATTCCGTGATAGATGTTTCCGGTTAGAGAAAATATTTCTTCAGCAATCGCATTTATTTCACCGAACCCGCCCGGCCCTTTTCTTAAAGCCGAAAGAATCTGAATATTTTTCATTCTGGAGAGTAACTCTTCAGGTTTCGCGTTTTCAACAGGAAAAATATACGGAAAATCCTTCGAATATCTTATAATTTCAGATTCAATTATTTCTTTCAGTCTTTTTCTGAAACCCTGAAAACTTAATTCGTTGTTTTCAATAAATCTGATATTATCATCCGAACAAAAAGCATCCCACACGGCTTTGACATCAGATTCATTTACTGCCTTCGATATTTTACCGATTCCTTTATCCGGATCAAATCTGAAGCTTTTTTTCAATACTGTTATGCTTTTTGAAAGACATTCCGCATTATCGGATTTTTCTCCGGTTTCTTTTTTTGCAATCGAACAGATATCTCCGAAAACGGATCCTGCCTGCACACTTGCCAGCTGATCCTTGTCTCCCAGAAAAACTATTGATGCGGAAGGACTTAACGCAGAAAAAAGTTTTTTCATAAGCGACAGGTCAAACATCGAGGTTTCATCAGCAATAATCAAACCATGAGGAAGAGGTTCATTCTTATTGAATTTAGCGGATATACTTCCGATTTTTGCTCCGATCAGCTTCTGCACCGTTTCTCCTTTCAACGGAACATAATTCAATTCTTTATCAAACAGATTTTTTATTTTATCATTTTCTTTTATTTTAAGAAGTGCCCCTTCAACGGATTTTTTCAAATGCGCCGCAGCTTTCCCTGTAGGCGCGCATAATGCTATCGAAGGTCTTTCGTCTTTTAAAAGTTTCTTTTTAATAAAAAGAAGAATGATATTTACAGCAAGAGATGTTTTCCCGGTTCCGGGTCCGCCGGATATAAATGATATTTTTTTCGACAATGCGTTCATAACGGAAATTTTCTTTTCTTCTTCGGTAATATCCAGAGCCGACAGAAGTTTTTCCGCCGCAGAAACAATCTCCGGCGGAAGGATTTCGGCTGAAGATGATGCGCGGTGCAAAATTTCCGCGGCTGTATCTTTTTCGTATTCGAAGTATCTACGCAGATATATTTTTGAATTCTCAATAACAACCGGAAGTTTTTTCTCATATGCGAATTTTTTCCGGGTTTTATTATCGATTAGATTATTTATTATCTGGTTAATCGTTTCATCTTCAAAAGTGTCACTTTCGCAGTCAAAGCAGACTGAATTATTTTTAGAAGCATGGGAAGCAATCAATGAAACAAGAAAAACATCTTCATCATTAGAAGAGAGACTCATGACATTTTCCGCAAATTCGAAATCCAATTCGTCGAATAATTCAAAAACGGAATATTTTTCTCTTAACCTATTCACCGCTAAGCTCCTTCTCGATTTTCTTCACCGCATCAAATGAAGGCCTGTAATAATATATTCCGTTTGAGCTTCCGGCTGATACACCGCGCAGATAAACATAAAAAAATCCGCCGAAATCATCGTAGCTGAAATCCTTATTGCGTATCTTTAACAGTTTATATAAAGCAAATGTATAAATATATAACTGAACGGCATATTTCGATGATCGCATGGACTGAATCAGTTTTTCCTCTGAATAGTCCGATGCATAATCGCCGAGATAATTTGACTTCCAGTCGAGTATGAAATACTTGCCTTCATGAAAAAAAACCATGTCGGCAAAACCTTTCATGAAACCAGTTATGGAAATTTCTGAAATTGTATTCCGGACATGAAGCCCGGGAGCATCTTCACAGATTATTTCTTCAAATTTTTCAGAGACGAATTTATCAAAAGAAAAATGAAAATCAAGTTCACTGATCATATTTTCTTTTTTTACATCGGCAAGGCTGAATTTTAAATCATCAGAACGAAAATAAGCATTTTTTACTTCTTCAATCATCCGGATTACATCTTTCTTATAACTGTAATTTATTCCGTACATGCGCAGAAAAGAATCAATTACTTTCACATCGGGCTCTTTGTTTTCAATCAGTTTCTCAAGCACTCCATGAAGACAATTCCCTGCTTCGCTTCCCTTCGGAAATTCATGCAGAAAAACCTTTTCGCCGGTTTGATTATACAACTCCTGACTATCATCAGTTTTATGTTCATAAGGAATGTCTTTTCCTTCAGCAATCATAGAATAACTTGCCACTTTGAAATTCCTGAATGCAATATCCGGAAATTGCCTCGCTTTTAATTTAACAGAAGAGTCCGGTTGATATATGGTATGATCTTGTGAATCTGCAAGTGAAGAAATATCCGTAAAAAGAAATCCGTTTTTTTGTGCGAATTCATTCAGCACATCAGAAGTTTCTCTTTCTTCAAATGAAGGATCATGGGAAGAAAGAATATGATTTAATGCCGAGAACTTATTCTTTTCGGATTGTTTTGTAGTCTTTTTCTCAGCATGATAAAGATAGATTCTGAATTTTGCTCTTGTTAAAGCCACATAAAATAGTCTCAGATTTTCAGAAAGAATTTCATCTTTATATTCTGTATTTATAATTTTATTATAATGCTCTGATCCGTCATTCATCACTAGAGAGTTTTTACCGTTTATCCGGCAGACAAAACCAAGTTCTTTATCTCTCATTTTCCGCATAAATTCTGATGCGATAAAAACAACAGGAAACTCAAGACCCTTGCTTTTGTGAACCGTCATAATCTGTACGGCATCATCATCTCTTTCAATTCGAAGCTCGTACTTCTCTGAAGATTCATCCAGAGACTCAGAAACCTCAGATGCTAGTTCAGAAAGAGAATAATCCTTTTTGCGCTTCCTCTCATCAAGCAGTTCTGCTATATGATCCATGTTTGTTATTATTCTCTGTGCATCAGGCGAAACTGAAATATTGCTTACTGCGGAATAATCTTTTATGAGCATTCTATAAGCTTCAAGAAGACCTTTTAAAGAAGCTGTTCTGCCGTACAATGCAAATCTTTCAGCGTGAATGCTCATGTCATCATCCGACAATAACTCAATCATTGCCGGAGTAAAACCCATGAAACGCACGGAAAGAGCCGTCTTGATTTTTTTCATGCTCTCGGGATTTTCCATTGCAGACAGAATCTGAACAAACTCCGTAAATTCATAAGAATCAAATACGGATTTACCGGAGCGTATAGCAGAAGGTATGCCCTTTTTCGACAAATAATTTCTCATCTCATCAGCTTCATTATTCTTATAGACGAGTATTGCTATATCTGAAGCACGAAGAGGCCTCGCGGAATTTTCTTCGGGAATAACAGCCTTGTCTTTTGATGACAATTCAAGAAGAGATACTATTTCACGGGTAATATCTTCATAGACATTAAGTTCACTCTGATTTGAATATGACTGAAACCGTATATTCATGACATCATTCGAATCATCAACGGTCATTTTTCCGATCTTCATACATGGTTCGGCAGGAACAAAATCAATATCTTTATTTCTGAAGGGATCAGAACAGCTGAAGAAAGCATTAACTGCCGAAAGAAGTTTCTCTTCAGAACGCCAGTTTATCTGGAGATTATATCGATTAGTTGATTTCTTTGATACTTCAATATATGAATAAATATCCGCTCCACGAAATCTGTAAATTGACTGTTTCGGATCACCGATATAAATAAGATTGTTAAAAAGATTACCGAAAATTACGCACTGAGTTTCATCCGTATCCTGAAACTCATCTATAAGCGCGATTGAATACTTTCTTGAAACGTTTTTTTTCAATTCAGAATCAGCATTTTCTTTAACGACTGAATAAACAGAATTTATTATATCATCATAAAATAATATCTGTTTCTGATTTTTAATTTTATGAACTGCTTTATGATAATATTCAAGTGCTTCAAGTGCGAACGCCGATTTAAAACATTTCTTAGCTATCGCTGCAGCATTTTCAGCATCAAATAAATGCATTATTGCTTTCTGAACAGTTAATATATCCTCACTAAGCGGCTTATATTCGCCGAATCTTTTCTCAAATGTCTGTGTATACGCCCATTTAAAATGTTTTTCAAACTTTTCGGCTTTTTCAAATATACTATATTTATCAGAAATTATATTACTTGCGAGTTCCAACATTTCATCAAAATTGACTTTGCTGGCAGCATGCGCAAAACCTTTAAATAATAACCGGTTATTTTCATTACCTGAAAAATAATTCTTAAATACTTCAGCCGAATTTGCTAATTCATCAAGTCCGTCAAATATTTCATTTTCAGAAATATCATCACATTTTATTTCATTAAGCAAATACGGTTTGTCTGACACACTCTTGATAAAACTGATAAGTTCTTTATTATATTCCGACCAATTGATCATTTTCTGAATATATCTATTATATGAATTTATCTTCGAACGGATAAAATCTATGATTATTGATGACAGTATTTCAGTTTTATCATCTGATATTTCGGCATCAAAAGAAGAACGCGACTCAAACGCGTTTTCTTTTGTGATTTTATTGATAAACTTATGAATCGTAAAAATAGGAGCTTCATCAAGACTTCTCAAAGCAAGTTCAATTTTGATTTTCGATTCATCGATATTTGAATTATTGACGAGTGAAGAAAATTCATCCGGAATATTTTCTGCACCCGATTCAAGTGACGTCAATAATTCGCGAAGTTTATTAGAAATTCTTTCTCTAAGTTCATCGGCAGCAGCAACTGTAAATGTCACGACTGCAATTTCGCCCGAATCATAATTCTTCTCAAGAAGAAGTCTTATGTATATATTTGTAATTGAATATGTTTTTCCGGTTCCTGCACCTGCTTCAATCAGAGAAATGCCGTCGAGTTCTATTTTGTCAAAAGCGAATTGTTTCATTTTTTCTTTCCTGCTTTATCATTTATTACAGAAATAGAACATAAAGGAGAAACGAATTTATAAATTCCGGCAATATCGGAAGCAAAATGATATCCGGCTAAATCAGAATAATCTTCAAATTTATTCTCTTTAGCCGTAAAATCATCTGTTTTTTTAGCAATTTTCGTATAGTAATCATTTTCAAATTTGTCATATTCAGGTGTCCATGCATTAATCGCGCTGTCAATATCCATATCAAAAGGATCGGACAGATAATCGGTATACAATGAAGATAATTCTTTCATTATCATCCTGGCGGCATTTTGATCCATATGCGGAATTTCTTTTTTAGTGTCCTTATAAACAATAATAGTTTTTACATTATCATAAATTGCCGAAAGCATAACATGATATACTTTCGCTTTTGTTTCATAAAACAAAGACCTTCCTGAAAATATAAAAAATACGGAATTTAAAGATTCACCATCCGAATACAACCGCGAATTTCCGTTTATACAAATACGCTCATTTTCGAAAGAAAGATCATGTTGTTCAGATTTCATGGCGCTTAACACATTTCTGCTGAATTCAAAAATATTATCATAATCTTCGATAAATATTTCAAAAGCGCTTTCAGCGTATTTCCCGACAGGCAGCATCATGGAATTCATGAAAATCCGTTTAATCTCGTCATAACCGCAGCCGTTTCTCAAATACGATTCAATGATTTTGGCATTCCGTTTTTTCATTCCGCTTGTGAGCAAAAGCGGTTCCGAATCATAGTCAAAATCAGAGAGAGTTCTGAATTTTATTCCGCATTTCTTTTCAAAATAATATTTTCTCGGATCACAGAAAAAATGAGCGAACATTTCTGGAGTTATCGATAACAACTCTTCGTTTATTTGCGGCATTGCACCATTTTTGTTTTTATGAGATTCGTGAGAAACAATCCGTCCTGAAAAATACGAGAAAAATCTTTTATCTTTTCCGTCATAATATTTCCCGGAAAATCCTTTTAAAGCGTGTTCTCTAATCAATATATCTTTATAATCATCCCCAAAATAATAATCACGTATATAGTTAATAAATTCAGAAAGAACGCTTGAAGCGGGTTTTTCCTCATTCGTCTTGCTGTCGCGTCCCGTATATGAAAGATGCAGTTTTTTTCTCGCTGATAATATACTCTCGAGAAATAAATCCCGGTCGTCGTTTTTTACCGAACGGTCGCCTTTCTTTCTTTTATAATACATGATATCAAAACCGAGATTATTCGCACTTCGCGGAAACTCTCCCGAATTAAGCCCCAGTATTGCGACAAAATCAA
Source organism: Spirochaetota bacterium (assembly GCA_023396615.1). Classification (GTDB taxonomy): domain Bacteria; phylum Spirochaetota; class UBA4802; order UBA4802; family JAFGJZ01; genus JAKJGA01. The sequence goes on from JAEWVM010000049.1 coordinate 10,276, forward strand.
ATGGAACCGAACGAAGCGGCAGAAGCTGACAAAAAGTTATTCCGCCCGAAATAAAACCTCTCTGTGATGTATCAAAATCAATCTGTCTCATCAATTCATAATAATAAACATCATAACCTGTTTTCAAATTGTTGCCTGCAGTTGAAGCGGCTTCTTCAATCTGTTTCATTACCTTAACAATATATCTGTAATCGGGATAATATTCATCGGCATCAAATGCGTTCTGCATGAATTCTATCATCATATCATTCCATTCGGAGATGCTTTTTATATCAGAGAATGACAATGAAAGCTTTTCAAGAAGTCTGAACAGTTTAAGCGCGGCAGAAAAAACTTCGATTGAACTGCCTTCAATTTCAGAATATGGAATATACTTTCCGATAGAATCTGTTGTTTCTCCGTAGCCTATACCGGTAATTATACGCTGTAACGCATCGCTCCACGAATATTCGGAAAATTCGAATCCATGATCTTTTTTCCGTTGAACTGAATCCAGACCCCATCTCGTTCCGGCTTCATACAGCCATTTAAGCGCAAGATCTGCAGATTCAGCTGTTATTTCAAATTTCCTTTTTACGGGATCTGATTTAAATATCGCGGCAAATGCCGAAAGAGAATATCTGTTTTGTGCAAAATTGAGCGAGTCGGTGAATGAATTTATAAACGCACTTTCGGATGAAGCTTTCCGGTCGGCAATCGAATAATGAATCCGCATTTTTTCGTTTTCAGGTGATGAAAAAACCGCTTCGATGAAAGGTGTGTAACCCGAAATATCCGGAACCATTACTACTATATTCTCAGGGGATATTTTATCATTCGATACCGCATCAAGAATATAATCATATAGAACTTCAACTTCTCTCAACGGAGAATGACAGGCATGAACAAGGACTGAATCGTCAGGTTTAATTTCACGTTTGGAGCTTTCAAGACTATAAATATCCTGTTGAATCAAGTTAAGAAGAGACTCTCCCTCCGGCAAAGAAAAAGCAGAATCATCTTCAGTAAAAATATCAGAATCTGAAAAGTTATCATAAAGAATATTCAAAAACTCTCTTGAAAGTTTTCCGTATGAAGCCAGAAGAGGATTCCTCTCTTCATAATATCCGTCTGATCCGTTTTTGAGACTGTGATAAAGTATTTCTTTCTTAGAGCGGATATCATGCCAGAATTCAGGCGAAGGATTGAGCACATAAACATCAATTTCATTTGTCAAGGCAAGCTTTCCGTATGCGCGCAGAACATATTCGGAAAGAGAAGTGATTCCGAAAAGTGAAATATGTTTTGACTGCGGAATCTTTGAACTTCGAAGAAAATCAGATAGAAGTTGTCCTCGATGATCATATTCGGCAAATATTTTCCGCCAAAGATGATATTGCCATGCGAATTCATCCGGAAGTTGTTCGTTTTCCGAAATAATCATTCTGCCTGAATCCCATGCAGTGACCATATCCGTACGGTAAAGTGAATACTGATCAAAAAGATCCGCTATTCTCGCTGACAGCTGAAATGTCCGCAGAGGATCATTACCATGATAGGATACGGCTTGCGCGAATTCAGAGGAACGGCCCTGATCTGAGGATAAAAATGAAAATACAGCCCATGCAAGAGCATGCTTGTCCGGAATATTATATTCGCGCTCGAGAGACTCCTTCATCATTCCGACGCAAAACGGAACTGGTGTCGAGAATTCAAGACCCGAAACAGCTCCGTTAAGTTCGGCGCATTTTAAAGTCAGCCATTTAGACATGCCTTCCGTCTGAACTATTACCTGTTCTTTATCAAATATGCTTAACTGTCTTTGAGAAAGCCTATGCGCGTAAATTTCAGCGAGCTTCTCAAGTCTGTTAGAGTAAAGAATATTAAGCATATCAGGCTCCCTTCATGCTTATGATTTACAGATACGGTCTCACGTCAGTCGCAATCATTCCGGCTGTTCTCGCAGCCTGCAATCCGAGTTCGCCGTCTTCAAACACCTGGCAGAAACGCGGCTCTACTCCCATAAGTTCGGCGCATTTTAGAAATGTATCAGGTGCCGGTTTGTGATGAATAACATCTTCAGCCGCGACCATGATATCAAAATATTTCGAAAGACCCACGGTTTCCATGGTCATCTGAGCTATATCCTTTCTTCCGCCTGTTCCAAGCGACATCGGAAGAATTCCATGATACTTTCTGGCAATATCACCCACAACCTTGATTTCCTTAACAGCGCCGAAGTATTCCATGAAATACTTTTCTTTTACATTCATAGTCTCTTCAGGATCAAGTTTGAGATTAAATCTTTCATTTAAAATCGGAACGATTTTATAAGTCGGAATTCCGGCAAGTTCATAAAAGACTTCTCTCGGATAATTAAATCCCTGCAAAGCAAACATTTTTTCCCATGCTTTGTAATGAATTTCCATTGTATCGACAAGCGTTCCGTCTATATCGAAAATCAGAGCCTTTGCATTTTCATCAACTTTAAGTTCCATTTCTTCTCCGCCAATAGTTATTGAGTCATATTTTTACCGCGGCAAAAAAGTTAAAAGCTTTTTTTACCGTGAAATCTGATTTCTTATGACATCATTATATTTTCGGATACTGTATTTCAGCGTTTTTAAATCGGCAATCCGTTTTGGTTTTCGCGGAGGAATCTGCCATTCGGGATAATGTTTGTTTTCAGGACGCTTGAGTTCCGGCATATTGACTTTTTCTCCAAGCAAAATCACTGCAGCGCCTTCAACAGTTTTAATAATCGGCTGGTATAAGTATTTGCCGTTTTTCAGATAAAATCCTATCAACTCGCCGGGTTTTCCTTCAAGCTTGACATAAAAGCTTTCAAGATTATAAACAAAATAAGTATCGTCAAATACCGGCGCTTTTAGCCTAATACCAATATCCTGACCGCAGAAAGCACGAAGTCTTCTATTTAACATTTCGTTACTGTCTGTTTGCCATTTTATAAAGGACTCGTCAAAAGCCTTTTCTATAGTAGCACTTGATCCTGTGTTGTTTTTCAGAAATACGCATTTTTTTCTAGTGTCATGAATCATTGAGCAGGCTCTTACAATTGTTTTGATTCCTTCAAGAGTAAGAGAATGCAGAATGCTTACCGGAGTTGAATAATTTTTAATCTTAACTTTTTTTGTCATGGCTATGATAAGCCCAGTGTCAAAATGCTCATCAACTTTATGAACTGTTCCCCAGATCTTCTTCCAGCCTTCGAGAATAGCAAAAGTATCAGGCTCCATACCTTTTAGAAACGGAAGAGGTCCGGGATGAAAATTAATGAAACCGTTAAGGGGAATTTTAAAAAGCTGAGGCGGAACCCAGTTGCCGTAAAAAACAACACCTGTATCATATACAACCGAAGAAATATCATCAAGAAATCTTTGAATCTTTTTTGAAGCTTCAGGATCATCAAAATTTTTCTTTATAACAGACTGCTTGGCAGAAAGCTCTGCCGGAAGAAAAAACCTTTTCATGGCCTGTATCTGCGGATTGATATTTAACGGATCATCAGGCTCAATTATCAAACCCGTTATACAGTTTCCCGAATGTTCAAGTTCGTCTATCAAACGCAGACCATAATCGATTCTTCCGCGGGGACGCGAATTGCCGATATACAAAAGAATTCTGCCGTTTTTTTTCAGGTTTTTATTTCTGCTCTCTGATATCAATTCAGGAAGAAATTCATCATTCTTCAGCAATTTTAAAAGCAATGGCGTAGAATCCATACATGCTCCTTATTTGTCGAGAAACACAAGAGAACCGTCAAAACCGGATTTGGGATTTCTAATGCATTCTCTGCATATATCGAGATAAACTTTAAATGCGGAATCAGAAGGATATTTTTCAGTGCCCTTTTTGAAATAGCCGCCTGCAAGCCTGAAATCTCCTTTCTCAAATTCAGCAATTCCTTTTGTCAAAAGAGCCGATGCCTTGATCTTGTTTTCGCGTTCTTCGGCGAAACAGCCGTCAAGAACCTCATAAACACCGACTGGTTGTTTTTTCCCTTTCACACGTATCATTCCGAGATAACGGAAAGTATAAAGACCGCGCACTTTCATTCCTTCATAAGTAGTTTCACTTATAATAATATTCGCACCGAATTTTTTTGTAAGCCCTTCAATGCGGCTTGCAAGATTGACGTTATCGGAAATTACCGTAGAATCAACTCTCTCATCTTCGCCGAGAATTCCAAGCATAAGAAGACCAGTATGAATTCCCGTTCCTATTGCTATCTGCATCAAATTACTCTCGGCACGTTTCTGATTATATTCATAAATCGTTTTCTGAATATCGAGAGCGGCTTTAACAGCGTCATCGGGACTCACGGGATAAAGCGCCATGATCGCGTCTCCGATATATTTATCAATGAAGCCGCCGTTACTTCTCACAAGCGGTCCGACAAGACCGAGATATGAGTTCAAAAAGTCGAAGTTTTCTTTCGGAGACATGGATTCGGAAATATCCGTAAATGAACGGATGTCGGTAAACATAACAGTCATTTCCTGCTGAGTTTGATCCCCGCGTCTTACATCAATGATGCTTTCTTTTTTTAGAAATTTCAAAAACTCCATCGGAACAAAGCCGTGATATGCCTTGTTGAGCTGGGTTATTT
>JAEWVM010000103.1 GCA_023396615.1 Spirochaetota bacterium
TTACTCTGATATTAAGCCTCCAATATTTAACATTTTATTAATATTAAAGTAACAAATTACGGCCCCGGATTTGTTTAAATTATTGATATGGAGGATTTGTAATGAAAATAATATTAAGTGCGTTATTAATTTGTTTATCTATTCCTGCTTTCTGCAGCGATACCGCTGTGGCTGATGATTCTGCTGTCGTGAATAGTTCTGAAGCTGCGGACAATGCAGTTAAAAAAAATGATGCAGAAACAACGAAGGAAACTGCAGTAAAAGAGGATATCGGTACAGATAAAGAAACAGATATCGTGAAGGAATTTTCAAAGCTTAAAGAAGAAACCCAAACACTTTTAAATATGTCAAATCTGAGTTTATCCGGTTATGGCGCTCCTGTGGTACGTTTTTCTAAAATGGGGGATTCTTATTCTACTCTTGTCGGCGGCAGAGGAGGATTGATTATCAATGATAACTTTGTTCTCGGCGGGTGCGGCATGGGTCTTGCACATCCGAGAGATAGAAGTGAATTTTCGGGGAAAACATATTCAGGGAATTATGATAGAGTTGATTTTGCCTACGGCGGCGGATTGATAGAATATTATTTTACTCCGAAATCGCTATTCGGTTTTTCCGCAGGTGCAACAATCGGCGGAGGCGGTTTAACGTTTCATAGCAGAAAGGAAGCATATGATGAGGATGAATACGGTTCTGATGTGTTTTTTGTTGCTGAGCCGGAAGTTAATGTCTTTGTTAATATTACAAAATTCTGCAGAATAGGCGCCGGAATATCATACAGATATGTAAAAGGAATAGGGGTTGAGGAGTTTGACGATAAGGATTTCCGCGGGCCTTCGGTAGGAATAATTGTTGCGTTAGGCTGGTTTTGATCATATTGACGGTTCTTTATTGCTTGATTGATTTGTTATTTTCCCTCACTTTGACTTGTCGGGTGATATATGGAAATTGACATTGAAGATTATTATAACCGGTACGGGGCAATGGTGATGAGACGGTGCAGAAGTATTCTTAAAGATGAAGATCTTGCTTATGATGCAATGCAGGAGGTTTTCATGAAGCTTGTTGAGAAGAAAAGTAAGCTGAGAGGCGACTATCCGTCGAGTCTGCTTTATACTATGGCTACAAATTACTGCCTGAATGTTCTCAAAAACAGAAACCGTGAAGTGTGTTTTTCGGGAGAAATTTTTGAGAACATTCCCGGTTTTGCAAAGGAAAATGCGGAAGAGAATGTGATTAATTCAGATATGCTGGATATAATTTTTAAGAACGAGAAATCTACCACACGGGATATTGCCGTAATGTATTATGTTGATCAAATGACTTATGAAGAAGTGTCGCATATCAGCGGACTTTCTGTTTCGGGTGTAAGAAAACGTCTGCGTAATCTTAAGGAAAAAGCGTCGAATATTAAGGAAGAATTTTTATGAGAAAGATTCCGGATATAATTCTTGAGCAGTATTTTCTCGGTGAACTCTCATCGGAAAAAATGAGCGAAATCAGATCCTTGCTTGATTCAGATGATTCTCTTAGAAATCGCATCAAACTGATCGAAAAGTCAAACAATGATTTTTCGAAAAAATATCCTTTTTCAAAAACACGTATACTGGCATCGCTTTCCAGCAAGGGAAGAAAGAGCAGAAATTCGCGTTTCATGAAAATATTTATTGTTCCTTCTGCCGCACTTGCTCTTGCCGCATGTACTTTGTTATTTGTTAAAATATCACCGCTTTTTGATCCAATTGATAATTCGGTGATAATTAAAGGTAATGCCGAGAATCTGTTTCTTTACCGCAAAAACGGAAGCCAGGCGGATGTGTTAAAAAACGGTGATGCTGCGAAAAAAAATGACATACTCCAGATCGCATATCAGATTCCCAAAGACAGGTATTGTATTATATTTTCGATAGATGGAAATTCCAGTGTTACGCTTCATTATTCTTCTTCGGAAAGTATAATTCAGGATGCGAATAAGACCGGCAAAATATTTGTTCCTGAGTCTTATCAGCTTGATGATGCTCCGTTTTTTGAGCGTTTTTTTATGATAACATCAGATGAAAAAATACATGGGGATGATATTCTTTCACGGGCTGAGAAGTTTGCTCTTGACAGAGATAAGGCTGTTTCTGAATCCTTTCCTGTAGGGAAATCTTTTTCCCAGCAATCGGTTCTGATAGTTAAGGTGAAATAAGTGAAGAAAAAATTTGTCATGCTGTGCCTGATTTCTTTATGTGTTTCTTTAAATTTAGTTTCCCAGCCTCGCGGAATCCGGCGTTTTGCAGTTGTAGTCGGCGCCAATGACGGAGGAAGATTCCGCACTCCTTTGAGATTTGCTGTTTCTGATGCAGCTTCTTTTATGAAAGTGCTTAGGAATATGGGTTCGGTATATTCTGATGATGCATATCTTCTGTATCAGCCGAATAGGGAAAATCTGATAGCTGTATTAAATAATGTTTATTCGAAAATAGCTAAAGTCAAAAGAGATTATGAAAAGATAGAGTTTGTTTTTTATTATTCGGGTCATTCCGATGAAGACGGTATTCTGCTTTCATCGGATAAAGTTTCATACCTTGAATTAAAGAAAACGATTGAGGCTATCCCTGCTGATGTAAGAATTGCCATACTGGATTCATGTTATTCCGGATCGTTTACGCAGATGAAAGGCGGCCGGAAACGTCCTCCTTTTATGCTGGATACGGCATACAACATGAAAGGAAATGCTTTTATGACTTCGAGCTCACGCGACGAAGTCAGTCAGGAATCCGAACGTATTAAAGGTTCGTTTTTTACTCACTATCTTGTTCTCGGACTCAGAGGAGCTGCCGATGTTACACAGGATAAAAAAATAACATTAAATGAAGCTTATCAGTATGCCTACAGGGAAACTCTCGTTAGAACAGAGAAAACTCTTGGCGGTGCACAGCATCCCAATTATCATATTCAGATGACCGGAACAGGCGATGTCGTATTGACGGATATCAGCAAGGGAAATGCCAAGCTTCAATTTGACGAAAACGTTGAAGGAAGAATTTCAATATTTACAAAAGATAATGTCTTAATGGCTGAATTTTCAAAGGCATACGGACAGGATGTTTCACTTTCACTTGATCCGGGAGAATATCTGGTATCGTATTCTGATTCTAAGGGCCTAAATGAGGCAACGGTTACATTGAAAGATGAAACGTTGAAGCTGACTCGAAATGATTTTTCGAGAACAGACAGGGAACTCACTGCAATGAGGGGCGGTGGAATTACTTTTGCTAATAAATCTGATGAAAGAAAAACTCTTCTTTCTGATTCTCATATTAACATTTCCGGATACGGTGCATTTGTTTTGAAGTACGGGCCTCCGCATCTCGGGCATAATCAAATTTATGCGGGAGGAAAGGCCTGTATTTTGATTAATGACGTTTTCGGTATAGGCGGAGCCGGGTATGGACTTACGTATCCTCTAAAAAGAAAAGGTTCTGTTTATGATGAAAGCGATACTTCTCCGGAGTCTTCCTTTAACTATCCGGAGATTCAACTCGGATACGGCGGCGGGATTATTGAATATTATTTTATGCCCAAATCTCTTTTTACTTTTTCATGCGGTTTTTTTATCGGAGGCGGAGCTCTCTCAATGAAGGGAGAATCGGCTGTTATTCTTCCGGATAATGTGACTTCAAAATTTTTTGTTATGGAGCCGGAAGTTTCCGCATATGTGAATGTAGCCAAATTCGTGAGAGTCGGATTTTCTGCCTCATACCGGTTTACAAACGGGATAGATTTATACGAATACACTGACCGTGACTTTATGGGAGTATTCTTTTCATTCAATGTCTGCGGCGGATGGTTTTGATTTTAAACATTGCTTGTTGACAATACGCCGGTGTTGTTTATAATTATCCGTATCAATTGAAGCGGGTATAATATGTCCGAATTTAAGGTTGTTTCTCCATATACGCCATCCGGTGACCAGAAGAGAGCTATAGAATCGCTCTATGAAGGAGTAAAGGATAATAAGAAGTATCAGACGCTTCTCGGAGTCACAGGTTCTGGGAAAACTTTTACAATGGCTAAGCTTATCGAAAAGGCAGCCAAACCCGCTCTTGTTCTGACTCATAATAAAACACTTGCAGCCCAGCTTTACCGGGAGTTTAAGGAATTTTTTCCTGATAACGCGGTAGAATATTTCGTTTCGTATTATGATTATTACCAGCCGGAAGCGTACGTTGCAAGCCGTGATTTGTATATAGAAAAAGATGCTTCTATAAACGATGAAATAGAGCGCTTGCGTCTTCTTGCTTCTTCTTCAATACTTGAAAGGCGTGATGTTGTTGTAGTTTCATCCGTGTCATGTATTTACGGTTTGGGAAATCCGATTGAATTTGAGAGAATGAGGATTCTTCTTCTAATTAATGCGCAGTTTGACCGCGATCTATTGCTCCGCAAGCTTGTTGAAATACAGTATGTCAGAAATGATATTTCTTTTACCCGCGGTTCGTTTAGAGTTAAGGGTGATATTGTCGAAGTATATCTTGCATATCGTGATGAGGTTGTAAGAATTGAGTTTTTCGGCGATGATATCGAAAATCTTTCCGTCATACATCCCGTGTCAGGTGCACTGCTTTACCGGCCTAAAGAAGTCCGCATATATCCGGCAAAACATTTCGTTTCCGATCCTGATTCAATTAAGGGAACTCTTTCTGCAATAGAGGAAGAGCTGAATGAACAGCTTGAATTTTTCAGAAACAATAACCGGCTTATCGAAGCTCAGAGGCTTGAAAGCAGAACACGGTATGATATGGAAATGCTTGCAGAGATGGGTTACTGTAACGGCATTGAAAACTATTCAAGAATTATTTCGCGGAGAGAGAAGGGCTCGCGTCCCGATTGTCTTCTTGATTATTTCAAGAAAGATTATCTTATGCTTGTCGATGAATCACATGTTACGCTTCCTCAGGTACGGGGCATGTATGAAGGCGACCGCGCTAGAAAACTCAATCTTGTGAATTACGGTTTCCGTCTTCCATGCGCTCTTGACAACCGTCCTCTTTTTTTTGATGAATTCACTGAAATGATAGACCAGGCTGTTTTTGTTTCGGCAACTCCGGCTGATTTTGAACTTACTAGATCGCAAAACATTGTGGAGCAGGTCATCCGGCCTACAGGGCTGATTGATCCGGAGATAGAAATAAGACCCGCAAAAAATCAGGTTGATGATCTTATCGGCGAAATAAAAAAGCGCGTTGAGGCAAAAGAGAGAATTCTTGTTACCACATTGACTAAAAAGATGGCAGAAGATCTTTCAAAATATTTTGATTCTGCGGGCATAAAAGCAAAATATCTTCATTCCGAAATAGAGACCATCGAACGCGTCGAGATTATCCGTGATTTGCGGAAAGGAGAATTTGACTGTCTGATAGGGATCAATCTTCTCAGAGAAGGTCTTGATATTCCTGAGGTTTCACTTGTAGCAATTCTTGATGCCGACAAAGAAGGGTTTTTGCGTTCCGAGCGTTCGCTTATTCAGACGGCTGGAAGGGCCGCGCGTAACATAAACGGAAAAGTTATAATGTACGCGGATAAAATTACCGGATCGATGCAGAAGGCGATTGATGAAACTCTGCGCAGAAGAAAAATTCAGCAGGAATATAATATTGAAAATAATATTACGCCGAAATCCATATCAAAGGAAATATTTGACATTATCGAACGCGAATATCAATCCGTTGATACTTACGCAAATGTTCTTTCTGATTACCGCGGAAAATATAAGACAAATACCCTGAGCGGTTTGAAAGGACTCCGTGATAAAATAAGAGAAGATATGCTTGCGGCTGCGGATTCTCTTGATTTTGAAAAAGCCGCTCTTTTAAGAGATGAGATGAATGATCTAAATAAAAAAATTGAATTAAAAGAAAAAACAAGGTGAATAAAATGAGTTATTTTTCAGAAGCGGATATCAGACCGTTGGTTCAGGCGGCGTTCAAAGAGGACATCGGAAACGCGGATGTTACAAGTGAAGCTATTTTCGACGGAACTGAAAAAAGTTTCGCGCGTATTGTCGCTAAAGATTCGGGCATAATGTGCGGAGGCCCTGTTCTTAAATTTATTTACGGCGAGCTTGATCCTTCAATAAGCGTGACTGTATTAGTTTCTGACGGAATGCCTGTGAAAAACGGAGATGTGATTGCCGAAATAGACGGCCGTACAAAGACCATTCTGATGGGAGAGCGGACAGCTCTCAACTTTATTCAGCGCATGAGCGGTATTGCAACCCGTACGAACTCTCTTGTAAAAATTCTTGAAGGAACTAATATAAAAATTCTGGATACTAGAAAAACCGCTCCGGGACTCCGTTTGATAGACAAGTATTCTGTAAAAGCCGGGGGAGGAGAGAATCACCGTATCGGATTATTCGATATGGTTTTAATCAAAGATAATCATATTGCTGCGGCCGGTTCGATTACTTCTGCTGTCGCAAAGGTTCGCGAAAAATGGGGAAATCTTTATAAGATTGAAGTGGAAACCTCAATCCTCGAAGAAGTCAATGAAGCTATCGGATGCAATCCTGAAGTTATTATGCTTGATAACATGGATAAGAACACCATGAAAGAAGCGGTCAAGTTGATAGATAAAAAAGCAAAAATAGAGCTTTCCGGCAACATGGATGAGGCAAAACTTGAAAATCTCAAAGATCTTGACGTCGATTATATTTCAATAGGAGCCCTTACTCATTCGGTTAAAGCTTTCGATTTTTCAATGAAATTCTAGGTTAATCATGTAGTTTTCTGCGGGTTTGAACATTTTTTGCCCGCAGGAGCCTCTCAAAAAATGCTTTACACATGATAATCTCTCTTTTTTATGGTAATAGTAAAAAAATCCCCAGAACTGATATTTTTTAGGAGATAGATAATGGCTAAAGAAAAGCTGTTTTGCGCGAATTGCCTGAGCTGTATCGTTATCCGCCAGTCGGAAACCGAACAGGACAAATATGTTCTTCGCGTTAAATGTGTTAAGAAGAAATGGGCAAAACGCAGCGGTGAGGAAAAACTTTATAAGTATTTCACAGTAGCCCGCAGAATCGTTGATGATTGCGACGGTTATGCAGAAGCCGGCGAACTTTTTCCTTATATCAAGAACCTCAGAAAAGAGCTTCCGATAAAAGACGAAATTTACTCAACTAAGGACATGTAATATGTTTACTTCCACCTTTCGGGGGGGAATACATCCCCCGCAGATGAAAATTACTGCGGGGGTTCCGTTTGAGAATCTCTCTATACCGCATCTTTGCAGAATCCCGATGCAGCAGCATACGGGGAAGCCTGCTATTCCTGTTGTTGAAAAAGATCAGTTTGTAAAAGAAGGCGAATTGATAGGAAAGGCGGATGGCCTTTTCAGTGCCAATGTTCACGCCTCCATTCCCGGACGTGTTACAGATATAGGTTTTTATCCAACTCCTTATTCAGAAAAAGGACTATGTGTTGTTATTGAAGCTGAGGGCAGTTTCAGTTCGGATAGTTTTTCCGAGAAGAAAGATATTTCCTCATTTTCGGCTGAAGAAATAAAGGAAAAGGTCGCTTCAGCAGGAATCGTCGGCATGGGCGGGGCCGCGTTTCCTACATTCGTCAAATTGAATCCGCCGTCAGATAAAAAAATTGATACACTTATTATAAATGCTGCGGAGTGCGAACCGTATCTTGCAGTAGATGATATGCTATGCCGTAATTATGCTGAAGAAATAATTGCAGGCTGTACTCTTTTGATGAAATCGGTTTCGGTTGAGAAATGTGTAATCGGAATTGAAAACAATAAAAAGCAAGCCTACAAGGCACTGCAGAATGCCGTTTCTTCTGATAAACGGATTTCAGTAAAAAAAATGAAGACGAAGTATCCCCAGGGTTCAGAAAAACAGCTGATAGAAACGCTTACAGGTCGTCAGGTTCCTTCGGGAAAACTTCCGATGGATGCCGGTGTGATTGTTCAGAACGTCGGTACTGCTTTTGCTGTTTATCAGGCAGTTTGTTTCGGAAAACCCCTTATTGAAAGATATATTACCATTACGGGTTCAATAGTAAAAAAACCCGGAAATTATAAAATTAAAATAGGTTCACTCATTACCGATATCATCGAGGAATGCGGCGGGCTAACTGAAGAACCGGCAAAGATTCTTCTCGGCGGACCGATGTGCGGTTTTGCTCTTCCTTCTGCCGATTATCCTGTAATAAAGGGAACAAACGGTGTTCTTTTTCTTTCTAAGAAGGAAGCAGGCAATGACAAATTTGATCCGTGCATCAGATGCGGAAATTGCGTTCACATATGTCCTTGCGGACTGATGCCTTATGAATTGGGCAATGCCGTCGAAAAGGGAAAGACTGATTTCTATCAGTCTCTCAATCCTCTCGATTGTATGCTTTGCGGATCTTGTGCCTATGTATGTCCTTCTAAACGTCCGCTAACGCATTTTATAAAAATTGCTCAGCAGTATGTAAGAAGCAAAAAATAACCGGAGCTTTCTATGGCCGAAAACAATGAAAAAAATAAAATGATTCTCTCCTCCGCTCCCCATATAAGAGCGGGACACTCTATCCCTCATGTGATGTGGCTTGTAGTTTTTGCGTTGATCCCGGCTGCATCATATGGTGTTTATCTTAACGGTCTTCGTGCGCTTTGGGTAATTATCACTTGTGTTGCTTCTGCTGTTTTTGCCGAATTTTTGATCCGCGTTTTATTAAAGCGTTCGCTGACAGTTTATAACGGTGCGGCTGTAATCACCGGACTTCTCCTTGCGATGAATCTTTCTCCGGAATTTCCTTTATGGATGGCGGCGCTTGGTTCATTTTTCGCTATTATAATAGTCAAAGAACTTTTCGGAGGTCTTGGTTTCAACATATGGAATCCGGCTCTTGCGGCACGTGCTTTTTTGATGCTATCGTGGCCGGGGCACATGACTTCGAAGTGGCATCAGTTTTCCGACGGAAATATACTCTCGGGTTCTGTTGTCAATTCAGGTATTTCTGATCAGGCATTTACTATAATTACGGGTGCGACACCGCTCGGTGCACTTAAGGAAGGCGCGGTAAAACTTGCCGAATCAGGCCTTGATGTTTCGAGCCTGCATTCTGTATTATTTTCTAATTCAATGCTGAAGTCGCTGTTCTTCGGTGATGTCGGCGGATGTATCGGTGAAACTTCTGTTTTATTTCTGCTGGTAGGAGCACTGATTCTTCTTGTTACCGGTGTTATTACATGGCATACTCCTGTTTCTTATATTCTTTCTTTTTCAACGGTAATTTTTTCTTATTATTTCTTTACCGATTCTTCTGAACCTGTCAGAGCTCTTCTTTTTCATTTGCTGTCCGGAGGATTGATGATCGGCGCTTTTTTTATGGCGACAGACATGGTGACGAGCCCGGTTTCAAAAAAAGGAATGCTGATATTCGGAGCGGGCTGCGGTCTTATAGCGGCATCAATCAGGCTTTTCGGCGGTTATCCTGAAGGCGTCTCGTATTCGATACTTTTCATGAATACGCTTGTTCCTATCATTGACCGTTACACAAAAAATAAAGTTTACGGAAGGAGGTAAGCATGAAATACTTCGTTAAACCGACACTTGTTCTTGCTCTGCTTGCCGGCTTTGCCGGATTCCTTCTTGCTTTTGTGAATTCTTCTACAAAGAATGTAATAGCCGGAATGGAAAAAGAAAAAAGTAAACTGGCTCTAGCTGTGGCTCTTCCCGGTTTTACCATTCTTGAAGAAAAATCATTTAAAGATGATAAGGGCGAGTTTTTCTATCATACTGCTGAAATAAACGAAAACGGTAAAACAGTTAAAGGCTATGCGTTCACAGCTGAAGGATCCGGTTACAGCGGAGTATTGCGAACCATGGTCGGATTCGATGAAAATTTTGTTATCCGCGGAATATCTATCATGAAGCAGAGCGAAACTCCGGGTCTTGGTGCAAGATGTCAGGAGATTGCTTCAAAATATACTTTTGCTGATTTTATTACCGGTAATGCCGGAGAGGATGAAACAAAGCCGTGGTTTGAAAAACAGTTCGAATCACTTTCTCTTTCTAAAGAAATTAAAGTCGTAAAGAAAGGCGATTGGAACGAATCCATGCGCAATTCTCTTGTTCCGGCAAATGAGGTTTCCGCAATTTCGGGAGCTACTGTTACTACAAATGCCGTAAGACGTTCTATTGAGGAAAGTTTCGCCAGAATGAAAGCGAATGTCGAAATGCTGCCTTCAGAAACAATACCTGCAGGTGAAGAGACTAATTCAGCGGAGGCTGTTCAATGAGTATGATTGCTGAATTTACAAAAGGAATATGGAAGCGCAATCCGATTCTCATAATCGGAATCGGCATATGCCCGACGCTTGCGGTTTCAACATCTCTTTCTAACGCATTATGGATGACTCTTGCGGCGACTTTTGTCCTAGTGTGTTCCAATATTCTCGTTTCAATGGTGAAAGGAATAACTCCTGCTCATATAAGAATTCCGGTATTTATTACGATAATTGCGACTTTTGTAATCATAGTAGAGCTGACATTAAAAGCTTATCAGCCTTCTGTTTATTCGGCTCTCGGTATATTTATTCCCCTTATAGTTGTTAACTGTATTATCTTAGGCCGAGCCGAAGAATTTGCATCTAAGAAAGGTGTTTTAGCCTCAATACTTGACGGTCTCGGAATGGGTTTAGGTTTCGGACTCACGTTGTCTTTACTTGCAATTATACGTGAAACTATCGGAGCAAATAAACTCCTTGGATACACTCTAATTAAGGGTTATGAACCGGTTGGAGCTATGGTTGCCGCTCCGGGAGCTTTTTTTACTTTAGGGCTTATATTATGGGGAATGAACAGAATTAAGGCAAAGGGTAACTGATATGGAATACAAAATATTTATTTCGATACTTCTTGCTACTGTTCTCGTCAATAATTACGTTCTTTCGCAGATGCTTGGTCTTTGTCCTTTTCTTGGAGTA
>JAEWVM010000092.1 GCA_023396615.1 Spirochaetota bacterium
GTATGGCAGCGGCAGTGGTTTCTGCACCGACAAAAAGAAAAACAAAAGAAAGTATCCGGATATATTCAACCGAATAGGACAAAATCGGTTCACGGACACCCATTAGCTGAAAAACCTGTTCAGGAAAAATTGTCCAAAACAGAAAAAAGGCCAGAGAAAAAAGAGTATTGAACTTGAATGCGCTTGCAGATAATCTTGCCGCCTGAACCTTCTTTCCGGCTCCCAATTTCTGAGCGGCAAGAACTGTAGTTCCGGTATTAACCGACCAGAAAAATGAAAGAGTCAGAATAAATGGAAAAATGCTGTTGCCGACTGCTGCGAAATATTCAGTATTTATTCTTCCAAGAAAAGCTGAATTTATCAGAATTTCAGTCTGCTGGATGATTCCGGCGATAACTATCGGAACTCCGATTCTGAAAATTATTTTATATTGCTTAATGTTAGGATTTTTAAACATTTTGACCTCAGCGCGTGCATTCAAGCAAACGTTTGCCTTGTGTCAAGATTAATCTTTCATTAAAAAAAATTGCAACTGTACAAAAACACTAAAATGGCGGAAAAAGTTGCAACTTTCCTGATTCTTTTCCGGTCTTTTCTTATGAGGTTAATTCCTACCAATTTAATACTACTGGAGTTTTCAATGTCTCTTATCGATAAATACCTGGAAAGAAAAGATTTTTCTTCTTATGAAGATTTTATATCCGGATACAAAATAAAATTTCCGGATAATTTCAATTTCGCTTACGATGTTGTTGATTATTATGCCGCAAACGAGCCCGACAGAAAAGCGCTTGTATGGTGCGACGAAAAAGAAGATGATAAGATCATTTCGTTCAAAGAAATGAAGGAAATGAGTCTTCAGGCGGCAAAAATGCTCTCGTCGCTCGGAATCAAAAAAGGAGACAGAGTTACACTAATACTCAAACAGCGCTACGAATTCTGGTTTCTTCTTCTTGCTCTTCACCGAATAGGAGCAATTGCAATTCCAGCCACTCACATGCTCAGCGCACACGACATTGAATACAGAATAAACTCAGCCGGAATAAAAATGATAATATCGGTTTCTGCCGATCATTTGACCGAATATGCCGATGAAGCGGACTGCAAAACCGGAAATAAAATCATGAAAATGACTGTTCACGGAAGCAAAGAAGGATGGCTTAGCTACGAAGATGAAATGAAAAAGCACGATTCTTCATTCGTCCGCCCGCAGGGCGCTGATGCCCCAACAAATGCCGACACAATGCTGCTCTATTTCACATCAGGTACAGTCGGGCTTCCGAAGATGGTTACACATGATTATACATATCCCCTTGCTCATATACTCACAGCTAAATACTGGCAGAATGTCGTTGAAGGCGGAATTCACTACACCGTTGCAGATACCGGATGGGCAAAATCCGTTTGGGGTCAGATTTACGGACAATGGCTTTCAGGAAGTGCCGTTTTCATTTATAATTACGACCGTTTTATTGCCGCTAATCTTCTATCGAAAGCAACAAAACACGGAGTTACAACATTCTGCGCTCCTCCGACAGTATGGCGCTTTCTGGTCAAAGAAGATCTTCATAAATATGATTTTTCAAGCTTCAAATACTGCGTAGTTGCAGGCGAACCTCTCAATCCCGAAATCTATGAAAAATTTCTCGCCGCAACCGGTATCAAGCTCAAAGAAGGCTATGGACAGACCGAGATGGTAATAGCTATAGCGACATGGCCGTGGGTTGAACCGAAACCGGGCTCAATGGGCAAACCTTCACCTACATACAATGCAATTCTTCTCGACAGGGAAGGAAAGGAATGCAAAGCCGGTGAAGAAGGCGAAATCGTATTCAAAACAAATCCTTCCAAGCCGATAGGATTATTCAAAGGATATTATTGCGACGAACAGCTTACCGCTAATGCATGGCATGACGGCCTGTATTATACGGGTGATACAGCATATAAAGACGAGGACGGGTATTTCTGGTTTGTCGGAAGAAATGACGACCTCATAAAAAGCTCCGGTTACAGAATCGGGCCGTTTGAAGTCGAAAGCGCACTGATAGAGCATCCGAGCGTGCTCGAATGCGCAGTAACGGGAATACCTGACGATGAACGCGGTCAGGTTGTTAAAGCCACAATCGTTCTCGGCAAAGACTTCATCGCAAGTGATGAACTCAAACATGAACTTCAGAATCATGTCAAAAAAACCACTGCGCCTTACAAATATCCGAGAATAATAGAATTTGTTGAATCGCTTCCAAAAACAATAAGCGGAAAAATAAGACGTGTCGCCATCCGCGATAAAGATAAAGCATGCTGAGAATTACAAATCTGTTTCGGATTTCGTTTCGAAACAGATTACATTAAATATTCATGAATTATTTTACCGTATTTCACCGCGAAATACGGTTTTTTTGTGTTTGAAAAACTATACCGGTATTTTAATGGTAGTTATTCGACGGGGGACAAATGAAAAAAATTGCAATTCTATCTCTTATTATTTTTTCAGCGGCACTTTCGGCCTTCAGCATTCCCAAATCACTGCCTAAGCCTACAGCTGATTTTAAAGGGTTCGACATTGAATCCATATCCCTGCGCGATGTTAATTTCCTTTTTGATGTTGAAATCAAAAACCCCTACCCGGTAGGATTAAAACTCGACGGAGTCGAATTTACTTTTTTTGTCGAAAACAATCAGTTTTTCAAAACTACTACTTCCAAAGGACTCAAAATAAAAGCTAAAGGCAAAAAGATCAATCAGTTCCGCGTCAATGTTAAATACGAAGATATTATTAAAATAGTAAAAGCATATTCCAAAAAAGATTATCTCAACTGCAAAATCGATATGGCTATCCTCATTCCCCTTCCTGATATTTCAGGACTTCCGGAAAATATCAGATTCGATTATTCTGTAAACACTCAGATTCCGGCAATCAAACCGACAATCAGTATCGCGAATTTTAAAGTTAAAAAACCTTCAACAGCTGAAATTGCCGCAGAACTTGCAATAAAGAAAAAACAAGCTTCGGCAGATAAAGTTGCCGGAATGTTTGCGGATATATTGAGCGGCAAAAAAGCCGATCAGATTATTGATCCTGCAAGTCTCGATCTTCCCATAACAGTTGATTTCGATATTCTTCTTAAGAATGAAACTGCTCACAAACTTGTTTTCAACAGCATAAATTATGACTTTCTGGTCAATAACGAAAAACTGGTGAAAGGAACGACCAAAGATATAAAAATGCAGGGAAATACTTCTATTATAAAGGTTTCAAATAAATTCAGTTCAAAAAGTCTCGGCAAATCAATGCTGCGGTTTTTTGAAAACCAGAAAGGTGATTTTGCATTTACCGGATCGACATTCATCAAGCTTCCGGCAAAAATCAAAAAAGATCCTCTTAAACTGGCATTTGATGAAAAAGGAAAATTTAACGCAAAATGAGTCTAGCAGATATTCAATCACAGCCCGACAACAGAAATATGCCGATCGATCAGGTCGGCGTAAAGGGCATCAAGTATCCGGTAATCGTACTTGAACGCGAAAAAGGAAAACAGCATACCGTCGGCAATATCAATATGTTTGTCGAGCTTCCTCACAATTTCAGGGGAACTCACATGAGCCGTTTCATTGAAATACTCAATCTTCACATGAACGGAATTTCTACAGCAGGGATTAAAAAAATTCTATCCGACATGAAGGAGAAACTCGACGCCGAAAAAGCTTATTTCGAAATTGAGTTTCCGTTTTTCATCAGAAAAGCTGCTCCCGTATCAGGTTCTACCGGAAAAATGGAATACATGTGCAAAATTTTCGGAGACTCTTCTGCGGATTATTACATGGTCGAAGTCAGAGTTCCGGTTCTTTCATTATGCCCGTGTTCGAAAGAAATCAGCTCATACGGCGCGCACAATCAAAGATCGATAATAACAATTAAAATCAAAGCTTCCGAAATAATATGGATTGAAGATATCATTCTAATCGCGGAATCATCGGCATCAAGCGACATCTACTCTATTCTCAAAAGAGAAGACGAAAAGTTTATTACTGAAAAATCGTACGATAATCCGATGTTTGTAGAAGATATGGTAAGAAGCGCAGCCGAAAAACTGTCAGCAATGGAACACATTCTGGGATTTTCCGTAGAAAGCGAAAATATGGAATCGATTCACAATCATTCAGCATACGCAAGCATCAGCAGAAACATGTAGACGGGCACAAAGCCCGTCTTTTACTGACCGGTTCTCTCTTTAAGATTCTGACGCATATCATTGATAATTTCTTCATCAGAAAGTCTTTTTTCTAAAACAATTTTGTAGCGCACATTAAACTTGATCGGCGTTATACGTTTATTCTGAAACGCAAAATTCCATCTCTGAATATCATCCATAATCATTGTGTCAAGTTCGCGTATAAACGTTGATCTTACAAATCGCACCTGCATAAGCCTTCCGGAATCCGGGAAAAGCCATACAGAAATGATGCCTTCACAGACTTCATCAATCTTATTGAACTTCATCATCTCAGAAACAAAATACTTGTCACCGGAATCATCCTGTGTACGCGATATGGAATCATTAAATGATTTCTGAGCAACGATATAATCATCCGCAGTCATCAAAACGCGGAATACCTCATCCTTGCTTTTTGCACTTTCAGTCAGAAACGCGTCCTCACGCCAGTTTTTCTTTTCATCTTTTTTTTGAGGAGCCGCACAACCGATAATCAAAGCTGCGGCAATTAGCAGAATTTTCTTCATTTCCTTCTCCGTTTTTTTATTGCAACGAAATATTAAACACCAGAACATATAATCATATAAAAGGGAAACAATGGAACAATTTTTCTTATCTATTCTCGATGCTGTCAAGGAAAATCAATTTCTCGCCTACACCTTTCTTTCAGGAGCATCAATTCTTGAAAACCTTATTCCTCCTGTTCCGGGAGACAGTGTAGTACTATTCGGAGCGATACTGTCATCACGGGGCTATCTCTCACCGATAAGCGTGCACATTTCAACAGCTTTAGGCGGTTCAGCCGGATTCTATTTTCTTTTTCACTTCGCGCATAAACACGGAAGAAACTTTTTCATAGACGGCAAAATACCCTTTTTCAGGAAGGAATACATTTTTGCAGCCGAAAAACGTTTTGCGTCATCAGGCTGTTACATTGTCCTCATAAACAGATTTTTGCCGGGCGTACGATCGGTAATCTCGGTCACAGCAGGGATATTAAACCTCAGCAAAATTAAAGTATTTATTTTTTGCCTGATTTCATCATTTGTCTGGAATGGAATTCTCACATACGGAGGATACTTTCTCGGCAACTCAATCATTCCTCTAATCAAGAAAGCTTCTTTCATCACAGGAGCCGTTGTTATAATCATTTGCGCATTATCGGCTTTAGTTTTCTTCGTTTTTAGAAAAAAAAGAAAAAAAACGATTAATTAGACTATTTTTCATTAATCTAAGCAATTTTCTAATTGACGGCAAATTAATTTTAATATATATGACATAATCAAACATCTTAAAAAAGCATCCCGAGCGGGTGCTTTTGCCGATTAATGGAGCGGATAATGATTCAAAAAACTAAGGCGCTATCCGGTAATACTTCCCGAGAAAACCCCCTTCTTTTTAAAAAGACATATGTCCGCGAATTCTCACGAACCAATGTCTTTTCCGTTCCTTCAAACAATGACTGCGATATAATAGCCGTATCAGATATCATCATCGAAGAGATATTAAGAAAAAATATGATGGTCGGCGAAGACTGCTTTCTTCCGCCGCGTTTTTATACAAACTGCGCAAGCAGACTGTTCTATACGATGGAAAACGCTGACAGCGGAAGTCTTCTGATTTTTTTAAAACAGACATCAATGATACTCAGAGAATGCGGAGCTATTTACTCAAAAGACGAGAAAATTTTAGCTGATAGAAAAAAAGTGACATTCGGCAATCTTTTCAGCGCATTCTGGAATTATAATCCATGGAATTCACTATTTCCGTCTGTACCCGAATTCGCGGATTCGATGCAGAAAAACAAAACGGCACTTCTTGAACTCATCCTTTCATATGATGAAGTTTTTTCCGTTGACCGGCTCTCGCGCGATTACTGCATGCTCACCGGTCTTAAATATCAGAATTTTCTTCTATTCTCTTCATTCGTTGATTTTTCAGTTATATCACTGCTCATACGTTTCGGTCTTCTCGAGTATATTTCTACTGACAGCGAAGTATCAGTACGTCTCACAAAACACGGACGCGCGTTTCTCTTCTCGCTTTCGTAATATATTATCTTGACACGGAAATTCCGCCGTGTCCGATTACTTTATGAAGAAATTATTTCTGCTTATGCCAATAGCCTTCTTTTCATGCTCATCATCAATACACCAGAAAATAGTTCCGATAAAAAACAACTATGCGATTTCATCAAGTACCGGATCGACAATAAAAACGCTTAATTTTGATGTATCTGTATATTATATAGACGAAAATAACAACTTAAAGAAGACATTCGGAGATAATAGCGAGAATCCTGCATTTATGGCAATTGTCCGAAACGCTTCCGAAAATCTCCTCGACTTCCCTTCTTTTTCAATCAAACATACAAGAGGAACAACTAACGAAGTAATACCCTTTGAACTGATTCAGAATTTTCGGACTCCGGATGAATACAAACAAAATGATGATGATAAGCCTGTTTTCATTAAATATAATTTCAATTTTATTCTTCCGGATGATTACGCTGTTTTTTATCTGAAGCTTCCTTCTTACATAAAATCCGGAAAAATTACAGTCTCCGTAAAAATGCCGCTTGCAAAAGGCGAAAAAATCGTTGATTTCGAATACACCCAAACAGAATATAGGACAAAATGAGGTCTTATGGCAGTAATTGACGCAAAAATTGTCGAAAAAACAGCAAAGCTCGCGAGCCTTAAACTTTCCGATGAAGAGAAAGAGCTTTTCGCAAAACAGCTGACGGACATAATTTCTTATGTAGACAAAATCAGTGAACTTGACACTTCTTCAGTAGAAGCAACCGATCACATTGCCGACATCAAAAACGTCTTCCGTGATGACACCACTCTTAAGCCGGCTGTATCACTTGAAGAAATCGAAAAAATGGCTCCGGCCTTTGAAAACGGACATTTCGTTGTACCAAGGATAATAGAGTGAAAATTATTTCATCACCCGAAAAACTCTGCAAGGGACATTATCTTCTTCATATCGAATGCGCTGAAGATTGCCTGCCTGGTCAGTTTGTATCCTTTAAACTCGGTCGCTTCACCGATCCTCTGATTCGCCGCCCTTTTTCCATTTTCAACAAAAACGGAAACGACTTAGAGGTTGTTTTCAAGGAAAACGGACGCGTAACATCGATGCTGAAAAACATGACTGATTTTTCAGATGTTGACGTTTCTGGCCCTTATGGACGCGGATTTACCATCACAGAAAACGAAAACGTACTTCTTATCGGCGGCGGAGTCGGAAACGCGCCCCTTCATTATTTGAGCAAAGTTTTAAAAACAAAAAATAACAGCATTACTTTCATCTACGCGGCCCGCTCGCAGGAATTCATTTACTGCGGCGACAGATTCTGCACCGAATCAAACGAAATCTGCTACGTAACAGACGACGGCTCATTCGGCGATAAAGGGTTTGCGGCAGACAAACTTAAAGCAGTAATAGCAAAAACCAAGTTTTCAAGAGCCTACATCTGCGGTCCTACAATAATGATGAAATCATGCGCAGAAATTCTAATCAAAGAGAATATTCCGCTTGAAGTATCACTTGAAAATTATTTCGGATGCGGAATCGGAATATGTTCGGGATGCAGTGTTGATACCGTTGACGGCAAAAAAAGAGCCTGCGTCGAAGGTCCGGTATTTGACGGCTCAAAGCTTCTTTGGCAATATCTTTAAAACCCGTGTGAGATTATGAAATTCAAAATCATCAAAAGAGATTCAAAAACAAAAGCGCGCCGCGGCGAGCTTCATCTTCACAGGGGCGTCGTGCGAACTCCGGTATTTATGCCTGTCGCGACAAAAGGAGCAATGCGCTCCCTTCCGATGCAGTATGTCGAGGATATGGATTTTGAAATATTTCTTGCAAACACATATCATCTGTATCTTCGTCCTGGACTGGACGTATTAAATCTTGCAGGCGGCCTCAACAATTTCATGAATCACCACCGCCCTCTTCTGACGGATTCCGGAGGGTTTCAGGTTTTCTCACTTTCGAATCTCTGCAAGGTCAAGGAACACGGTGTTGAATTTTCTTCGCATATCGACGGGTCGAAGCATCTCTTTACTCCTTCAATGGTTCTTGATGTACAGAAAGTTATCGGTTCGGACATAATGATGATTCTTGATCAATGTGTCGAATACCCGGCTGAGAAATCACGTGTGCGCGCCGGAATGGACCGGACAATCAGATGGGCAAAAGAATCCCGCGAACATTATGAAAAGCATTTTGATAAAGAAAAGCAGGCTTGCTTCGCGATAGTTCAGGGCGGAACTCACCATGACCTCAGAAAAGAATGCGCGAAGGAACTTCTCGATCTTGATTTTCCGGGTTACGCGATAGGCGGACTTTCAGTCGGAGAACCGAAGGAAATGTACCGCGATATTTCGGCAGTTGTAACTGAAATTCTTCCGGATGACAGACCCCGTTATATGATGGGAGTCGGTTCACCAATGGAAATATTAGACTCAATAGCTCACGGCGTTGACATGTTTGACTGCGTAATGCCGACGCGCATTGCCCGCAACGGAACGATGTACACAACTCAGGGCAGACTGAATTTAAAGAACGCCCAGTTTGAAAAAGACTTCTCACCGCTTGATCCGGGATGCGACTGCTTTGTTTGCAGAAATTATACCCGCGCGTATCTGCGTCATATTTTTAAAATGCAGGAAATAACATCAGCAGTTTACAATACATATCATAATCTTTACTTTATGCGGAAGTTTATTCTCGATATACAGAAATCTCTTGATGAGGGAAGCTTTTCCGAGTGCTACGCGAAATGGAGTTCTTTTTACGGATGATTATTTTCTCTTTATATATCCGAGTCCGTTAAATCTCGCAAATATTGAACCGTCTTCATCCAATAGATCAACATCGTATCCGCAGATCCGGTTCTGGGTGCTGACTTCCTTGGCCACCGCCCGGATTTTCTTTCCGGATGGAGCCTTGAAGTAACTGATGTTGACGTTAATCCCGACTGTAACGAAACCGTATGAATTAGATGCCGCGGCAAAAGCATAATCCGCAAGAGTAAAAATGGCTCCGCCCTGTACAGAATTAACACCGTTCAAATGATCATCACGGACGATGAGTTCCGCAACTGCATATCCTTCACGGACTTCAACAAG
>JAEWVM010000148.1 GCA_023396615.1 Spirochaetota bacterium
TGCTTAAACTTCGCGGACTTCCTGTCCGCTACGAATGCAACTTCAAATCAACTTAACACCTCAAACTCTGAGGTATCGCTTGAGGTCTCCCGCTGGGAGCTAAAGCTCCTCTCGCGGGCAATGTTTCCGCCTCCGTGCGGAAACTGATTGACAATATCTGCCTATAATTTGTCCTTATCTCAAATACTTCATTTTCCGGAGGAACCGATCCATGCCCCAAATAGGAATAATTCTCGGCAGCGATTCCGATCTCCCTAAAATCAGACAGTGCCCTGAAATTCTCGATAAATTCGGCGTCAGCTTTGAGATTATCTTCTCATCTGCTCACCGCACACCTGAACAGACCAAAGAATGGGTTGAAAGCGCGCGTTCACGCGGCATCAAAGTAATCATCGCTGCTGCAGGCGGAGCGGCGCATCTTCCCGGTGTTTGCGCGGCTCACACCACCCTTCCGATTGTCGGAATTCCGATTGAATCTCCGGTATCGGGCGGACTCGATTCCATACTTTCTATCATACAAATGCCGTCGGGTATTCCTGTAGCTGCGATGCCGGCAGGTAAAGCAGGCGGTGCAAATTCAGCACTTTTCGCTTTATCAATTCTTTCGGTTTCCGACTCTTCGATTGCCGAAAAACTTGCGTCATACCGCGAAGAAATGAAAACTGAAATTAAAAAGAAAAATGATCTTTTAAATGAAAAAGGCTACAAAGAATATATTGATTCACTCGGAGTTAAAAAATGAATCTTCATGATGAAAAAGTTCTGATATTGGATTTCGGTTCACAGTACACTCAGCTTATCGCGCGCAAAGTGCGCGAGCAGAAAGTCTATGCGGAAATCGTTCCATTCAATTATCCGGTTGAAAAAATCAAAAATGACAAACCAAGCGCGATCATCCTTTCAGGCGGTCCTTCTTCAACTTATGACAAAGGCGCTCCTTTCGTTTCAAACGAAATCTTCAACTTAAATGTTCCAGTTCTCGGCATCTGTTACGGTCTTTACATGATCGTTAACGGTTTTGCAGGAAAAAGCTCTTCATCAAACAAGAAGGAATACGGCAGAGCCGAAATCACAATCAAGAAAGAGTCTCCCCTTTTCAAGGGTCTTTCGGAGCGCGAAACTGTATGGATGAGCCACGGCGATAAAGTAACTGAAATTCCTTCGGGTTTTGAAATAGTTGCCGAATCAGAAAACACTCCTGTCGCGGCAATTCAGAACAAGGAAAAAAACATCTACGGCATTCAGTTTCATCCCGAAGTTTTTCACAGCGTTCACGGAAAAGAAGTCATTGCAAACTTTCTTTTTGAAATTTGCAAACTCAAGGGTCTCTGGACGATGAAGTCTTTCGTCGATTCGTCGGTTGAACAGATCAGAAAAGAAGTCGGAAACGGAACTGTTCTGCTTGGTCTTTCGGGCGGAGTCGATTCTACAGTAACAGCTGTTCTATTGCAGAAAGCAATCGGTGAAAAGCTTTACTGCGTATTTGTAGATAACGGCGTTCTCAGAAAAAATGAAGCCGAGAATGTCATCAAAAGATACAAGGAAGGACTTAATCTCAACCTAATCGCGGTTGACGCTGTCGATTTGTTTCTCAAAAAACTCAAGGGAGTAACTGATCCCGAAAAGAAAAGAAGAATTATCGGAAAAGAATTCATAAAGGTTTTCATGAAGGAAGCCAAGAAGATCGGACGTTTCGATTTTCTTGCGCAGGGAACATTGTATCCGGACGTTATCGAGTCAGTATCAATCAAAGGGCCTTCAGACACCATCAAGAGCCACCACAACCGCGTTCCTGAAGTCCTTAAGCTGATTGAGTCAGGTAAGGTGGTCGAACCTCTCAAAGAGCTTTTCAAAGACGAAGTGCGAGCTCTCGGAACCGAACTCGGCATTCCGCGCGAACTCATCGCACGTCACCCTTTCCCTGGTCCGGGTCTTGCTATACGCATAATCGGTGAAATTACAAAAGAGCGTCTCGACATTCTACGTGAAGCGGATGACATCATTGTAAGCGAAATTAAAAACGCAGGCTATTACGACAAACTCTGGCAGGCATTCGGAATCTTCCTTCCTGTAAAATCTGTCGGGGTTATGGGCGATAACAGAACATATGAAAACGTAATTGCAATCCGTGCCGTCGAATCAACAGACGCGATGACTGCAGACTGGGCGGATCTTCCGCACGATCTCGTTAAAAAGATATCGAGCCGTATAATCAATGAAGTGCGCGGAATTAACCGCGTAGTCTATGACGTCTCTTCCAAACCGCCTTCAACTATCGAATGGGAATAAAATAAAAGAGGGGTAACGCCCCTCTTTTATTTTTTATCTTCAATATGCATTATTTCTTTCATTCGCTTTTTTATTTTCCGCTGAATCTTCTTCTGGTTTATTTCGCATGAAGGCTTTATTTTTCCGAATGTCTTTCCGGTTTCGACATCTACTGATTCCGACTTTCTGACTGAAAGCACCTGCGAAGGATATATGCTTCTATGACCCGTCATCAGAAAACTGACGAGGCAGGATACGCATGCATATGGCGCGATCTCAGGGCCGAAAAGTTCAATAGCCATTACGCTGGACGCAATCGGAGCGTTCGTCACACCTGCCAGCATACTCACCAGAGCGACAGCAGCGAATGTCTGAGGATTAATTCCGAATAATGAAGCAAATGCCGAACCGAGAGTCGAACCGACATAAAGTATCGGCGTAATTATTCCGCCGACGCCTCCGAAGGCAAGCGTGACTGCCGTCGAAACAGTTTTTACTATCGGTGCGTAAAAAGGAACTTCACTCCCGTGAAGTGATTTTTCAACAGTATTCATGCCGAGACTTAAGTATTCAGGAGAGATAATGAATCCAATAATACATAGAATCAATCCACCAAAAAAAGCTCTGATGATAATATTTCCTGAAAATTTTGAAGCTATCCGGTTGATGTATTTATTGATTTCTATAAACGCAAAAGAGCAAATACCGAAAAATACACCTGCGAGAATAATCTTCAAAAAGAATAATTCAGAAAACTGCGGCACGAAGTTCAAAGGCTCGATAAAATACTTCGCACCAAGCATAGAAGAAACCTGATACGATGTAACACCGGCAACAAGAGACGGCAGAAAAACATCATACAATATGCTTCCGACAAATAAAACTTCAACTCCGAAAATCGCACCCGAAACCGGAACACCGAAAACACCCGCGAATCCGGCGCTGACTCCGCATATCATGAGCTTTTTGCGGTCAACAGTATTGAACTTGAATATCGCGGAAAATAATGAACCGAAACCCGCGCCGATATCCGCACAGGGAGCTTCCTTGCCGGCTGAACCGCCTGATGCTATTGAGATTATTGACAGAAAGAATGCCTTGATTATCGAAACCAGTGAAATCCTTCTTCCACTATGAATCACGTTTATAACTTTATCTGTTGTAAAATCAAGTGATGAAGGAAATATTTTTAATGAAAGAAATGCGACACATGGAAGAACAAAAGGCAGAATAAAGTAATAGTAAGTAAATCCTTCCTGAAGTGCAATCGAAAAATCAAGAAGCCTGACAAACAAAGACGACGCAACGCCGGTGAATATTCCGACAATCGTGGCAAGAATAACCCATTTGACTACACTCGCAAAAATAACTGTTTCTTCGGTAATTTTTTTCTTCATTCTTCTTTCCGTCAGCAAATCCGGCTTATAAACATCCGTTTTTATGGGATTATAGACAGAAAGAAATATCAGTCAATAGGTTTACTGAAAAACTGATATTTTTTATTCAGAATATTTTTTTTTATTATAATTCAATCAGATGACTTCACCGTAATTTCAACACGGCGGTTTTTCTGACGATTAATTTCATTATCATTGTCGACAGCTGAATTGGAATATCCGTAACCCTTTGATGAGATGCGGTTATTTTTTACACCACGGCCGAAAAGATATTCAGCAACCGCTTCCGCTCTTTTTTTAGAAAGCTTCATGTTATAGTCCGGGCCGCCGACATTATCAGTATGTCCTGAGATTTCAATTTTAACACCCGGATTATTTTTCATAAAATCATAGAGCCGTTCAAGCGCAGGCATAGACTCAGGCCGGAGCTTCGCGCTTCCCGAATCGAAATAGATATTATCCGCGGAGAAAGTATATCCTGTCCGGACTTTTCCTTTATTCAGATATACAGTCTTTGTAACAATATCATTATCAGAACCGGTTTCAAAAGTTTCATTATAGTAAGCATATCCGTCGGCTGTAATTTCTGCCGAATATGATGTACTTTTTCTTACGGTAAACGCCGAACGTCCGCGAGTGTCAGCTGAACTTTTCAAAGCTATCCCGGAAGTTCGATCTCCTATTCTAACAAGTTTCACATTAGCCCGTACCGGAGACTTTGTCGCGGCATCAAGCGTGATTACATCAAAAAACATTACAGGAGAACCCTGACTAAACTGATCAGA
This sequence comes from Spirochaetota bacterium, assembly GCA_023396615.1. Lineage (GTDB taxonomy): Bacteria > Spirochaetota > UBA4802 > UBA4802 > JAFGJZ01 > JAKJGA01. The sequence goes on from JAEWVM010000148.1 coordinate 4,451, forward strand.
AACACTGCAGATGACCGAACTGTCATTTTTCCGGAATGAATGATATGCTTTTCCGGAAGTGCCCTGCACATACACCGGAAAAAATTCATTCCGGAACGTGTTAAGCGGCTTCATGTTCTCGATATTATCAATTTTAAATTTTCCCTTGAGTGATGAGAGAGAACCAGAATATACGTCATATCCTCCGCTTCCGCCTCTTCCGTTAGACGAGAAATAAACGGTTTCACCGTCAGGATGCAGATAAACTGAACATTCATCCATTGGAGTATTGATGTTCGTCATAGGAACGGGATTATCCCATATTCCTTTTTCATCTCTGCGTGAAATATATATATCAAGACCGGTCGTGACATTTCTGTTTGATACAAAAAGAATGTGCTCTCCGTCACCGAGCATATTCGCAAATCCGTTGATTGAACCTTTGCCGGCAAACTGCGGCTGAAACCATTCTGTCCACTTATCAGTTTCAATGTCAAAATGACGTTGAAAAATCACAATCGACTTATCATCCTTACCGCACGTAACAAAAATATCACGTCCGTCAGGCGATACGCTTACGGAAAGAAGCTTCAACCCTTCAGGAAACTCAAACTGAGGTTCTTTCATTGATTCAATTATTTTATCTTCATCAGCCGAATAAAAAAATGTTTTATCAGAAAATGTTCTGACTCCGACAAGAATTCCGCTTCTGCCTATTATTCCGGCTGCATAGGCGTCATTTCCCCACTTGGTTATTTCCGCACCGTAAGGAATTCCTTTGGTGGAAATCCCTTTTTCAAAAA
>JAEWVM010000117.1 GCA_023396615.1 Spirochaetota bacterium
AAAGAACAAAAGAATTATTTGAGAAACACAATCCTTATTATACCTATAAAATTCTCCCTCCCGAAAAATCAATTTGCGGCGATACAAAATACTCAAGTGCGGTTTTTACTCTCACAACAGGACTGAATTCCGAAGAAAATTACGATGATTACAACAAAGGACTAATTGATGACATAATCGCGTCAACACTGACCTATTTTGTTCTTTATAATCTTAAAAAAATATTATCATCAAAAAATTTTATAACAGGAACACTTCTTACTCCCGGCAACATGATCCCTATCGAAAAAAGTGCTGAAATATTTCATATAGTTCAGCCGGATCAAAACCTTATAAACATCAATTCAAATATGGTAATGTATCCAGGATATTCACTTAACGGCATATATCTTAATGATGGAAAAAAGAATTCTGAATGCGCTCATTGCAAGTCATCAAAATGCCTTTATAAAAATATCACCGAAAGAATGGATTTGTTTTTAAAAAACGCGGGAGAGGATCCCGCGTTATAAGAATCACTTTGAAGCTTTTCTTCTTTTTTCATTTAAAAAGAATAAAAGAGAAACTATTGATAGAGATGCAAAAAATATACCGGTATTTCTTCCAAGCATGGCTCCGGAATGTCTTCTTTCAAGAAGTGTACCGAGATAGATTGAAGTATCTGGAGGAAAATTTCCTTTCGTTTTAACTATATTTTCCATATATGAAAGAACCTTTTTGGCAGTCATTGCATTACTGTCAAAATTCTGATAAAGGGCAAACATTTGACCGCTTTTTAGAATATTAAATGCTTCTGTATAATTCTGATTCATTTCATTCTGAGTAGAGGCATCAACAGCATCAGTTTTTCCGGCAGATGCTTTTTCTCCGAGCGCTATAAAATTAGCTGCTTTTGGCTCAATCTTTGTTACCGAATAAAAGGAAACCGAGAATAAAAATACTGAAACAGCAAGACAAACCATTGAAAAAACCAAATAGACCTTACCGTCATAGAAATTCTTCATAAATACATCCTGTAAATCTTATTTCAAATACGCTAAAAGCGCCAGACAAACTAATACCAAGCAGTATAGTAATTCGTCAAGAAAGATAATTCTTATGGGGTAAAACACTGCAAACCGGGAAGCATAAACGCTTTCCCGGAAAGAGTTATTTAATCAAACGCATAACAAGATCGGCATTAAGAACGGAAAGACGATTGCTTGCTGAAACATGTCCGCCGGAGAGAAAAACAGTTTCGGTGCTTTTTATCACCTTATCGATCTGATCTCCGCCTGCCATATTGGATGCAAAAATATTTTCTGTTTCAATCTGCAGTTTTGTAAGTTTTGCAACCTCAGATGAAATGTTCTGCTCAGTCATATCAATGAGAGAACGCACATTTGACTCATTGAGATCCCTGCCCTTAAACAGATCAACAAGAACAGCCTCATCTGCATATTTAGCTTCTTTAACAATGGACTCAGATTTTGATCCGCCCATCGAAAGCTCTTCAAGAAGAAGATTAAGATTTTCACGTATCGTCTGATTTTTGGATAATGAACTCTGAATATTTTTAAGATCAGAATCTATCGAATCAAGACGTGTATTTACTTTTTTCCCGATTTCAACACTGTCAATCGATTTTGAATTTTCATCTTTAGATGCTGATTTTTCGGAATTCCGCTTATTATTTATTTTTGATGCAGAACCAATGATGTTATCCACATTTATATTCATAACACCCTCCTTAGCGTCACATTCATCCGTGAAAGATTATGTCTTATTAGAACAAAACCCTTACTGTTATATGATTATAATCGGTTAATTTTGTCAATTAATTAAGAAAATTTGTGCTTTAAAAATAAAAAAAGGCGACATATTGCCGCCTTTTTAATCAAATAATTGAAATCACTCAGCAGATTCAGTTGTTTCAGCAGCTTCTGTAGTTTCCTGCCATCCTTCATCAGATGCATCAGTCTTTCCAGCCAAACCAAGCTTTTCAGACGCAGCTGAAGAAAGAAAGCTGGCCTTTGAAGCAAGATCTTTTAAAATGGTTTCACCTTCTTCTTTTGCTTTTGCATCAGAAGAAGCATAAAGCGCTGCACCTTTTTCAAAGGCTACGGCATCAGAAACATGATCTGTTGAATCTGAAAAACCGTCCTTAAGCCATCCTTCACGTGTTTTTCCGTTTTCAAGAATAACATAGGCTTTAATCCATCCGCCTTTTTCTTCGGTCATTGCCGCAATAGAACCCATTGCAGCTTTGCCCATGAGTCCGCTGCCTTCATTGTTGCGGTTATAGACTTTTACATCTTTCTGAAATACAGCGTATACTTTTTTTACAAGCCATGCGCTCTTCGTATAACCGACGCTATCATCCGAAAGTTTAATTTTTGCTATTTTTGCGGGTTTTCCATTATTATCGATGCCGTCAAATTCTTCTAAAAGACCTACAGCCTCCCCTTTCTCCAGAGTTGCAAGCCAGTTGTTTTTTTTATTAAGTTCCTTTTCTTTATAAGCATTTGCTCTATACTGAAGATATCTTGTTTCAAGAACCTCGTCAGAAACGCCTTTTTTCTTACATGCGGCAAATGAAACCGCCAAAACAATTAAAGCTAATACAGAAATCTTTTTCACCTGTTCCTCCAAATTTTTTTCAATAATAAAATACATAATTTTTCTTGTGTCAATATATTTTCAGTTTATCGCTTATGACCGAGCGCACTGAGCTCATCATAGAAAGATACATTTTCTGGTATTTCAGATAGTTTTTGACGGTATCATTTGACTCAAATTTTTTATTCAGAAGATCATACTCTGCCTTTTTTCTGAAAGCATCATCATTCTTTTCAAGCGATTCTTCTATTACCTTACCCATTTCAACAAGCTCCGCAAGAAGCCGCTGTGCATCCATGTCATTTTTAACTTTTGCAGAATATTCAGCATATTGCCTGAAAACAGTGCTGTCTTCTATCATTCCGAATAACTCGACAGCACTTTCTACAAGTTTTTGTTTTTCATTATCACTTGACATAAACACCGTCCGGAAAATAAGAATATTGCGCATTCTAATTTTTCAACACACCGGGTCAACTTAATATTAAACATCTATGAATAAAATCGAAACCATTCTTTCTTCTTTCATCAATAATGAAAAAACGCAAAAATTCAATTCTTACGAACTTTCGCATATAAGGAAAATTTCAACACTTCTTGGAAATCCCGAAAACTCGTTCAAATCTTTTCATATCGCCGGAACAAACGGAAAGGGTTCTACATCTGAGCACATACACTCTCTGTTAAGTTCATGCGGATTAAATCCTGGGCTCTATACTTCACCTCATTTGATTAAATTAAACGAAAGAATCAGAATATCTTCTGATATTTCCGATGAAGATCTTCTTTCAGTTATTGAAGAAATTATAACACATCCCGAATCGGCTGAAGCAACTTATTTTGACATATTGACTCTTTCTGCTTTTCTATATTTTAAAAGAAAAAGTATTTCATATGCCGTAATCGAATGCGGTCTCGGAGGAAGACTCGATTCGACCAATATTATAATACCACTCGCGGGCATCATCACAACCATTTCCAAAGATCACACACATATCCTCGGCAACAGCATTGAACAAATCACCCATGAAAAATCAGGTATAATTAAAAAAAATATTCCTGTTATTACGGGACTATTACCGGAAAGTGCCGCAGAAATAATCAGGCAAACCGCTTTGCGCAATAATTCACCGCTATTTAGATACGGATATGAATTCATTGCCGAAAACATACGCGAAGACGACTGTGTTTCCTTTGATTTCAAGTCTGATGCATTGAATGTTAAAGACATCAAAATCAGCAATCATAATCCCGTTCAATGCATCAATATGTCCATTGCCATACAATCGTGTATCTCAGCGGGAATCAATCTTAATGAAGAAATAATAAAAAAATCAGGAGAAAACTTCAACATCAGGGGAAGATTCGAAACATTATGCAGAAATCCTGAAATAATCTTTGATGCAGCTCATAACGAAGAATCCATTTATGCTCTCAAAAAGATTTTGTCTGCTGACAAAAGCAAAAGAATCAAAATATTTCTTTCAATTATGAAAGATAAGGATTACAATTCTATAATTGATATTCTGAATAGTTTTGCAAATGAAACGGTTCTCGTAAATCTTGATGATGAGCGGGCACTGCTGACAGATGGAGCCGTCAGTTCCGGCGACAAGGAAAAAATCGCATTAATGATTGATCCTGAAGCCGTAAATGTATTCACGGGAACTTTCAGAATATATTCTCTTGCCTGCGAAATATCTTCTTCATTACGGAGGTAAGCATGTACGTACGAAAAGCCGAATTTGCCGGTTCCTTTTATCCGGCCGTGAAGGAAGACCTTCTGAAATCCATAGAAAGTTCTTTTTCCCGTGTCAAAAAAATTGAACCCGGGAAAAGTGTCATGGGAATAATTTCTCCTCATGCAGGATATGTCTATTCAGGAATTACAGCCGCTCACGGTTATTCTGTGATAGACACCGAAACTGAAACGGCAATCATACTCGCTCCTTCACACAAGGCAAATTTCAATTGCGGCAATTTTATTGCACCGGCGGTTTACGAAACGCCTCTCGGAAACGTAAACACCGAAGATTCATTCATTGATTATTTAAAAGGCAGCTCTGTTTTTTCAGAAATACGGCGCATAGATGAACTCGAACATTCTCACGAAGTCCAGATTCCTTTTCTTCAGTACGTTTTAAAAGAGTTTACGGTTTTCCCCGTTATCCTAGGAACTAATAATATAGAAACGCTCAGAGAAATCGCTGAAAAACTTTACGAAGCCGTATCAAAATCCTCAAAAAAAATATCGGTCATTATGTCTGCAGATTTGTCGCATTTCCATACATATGATAAAGCTGAGAAAATTGATTCTCTTTTCATAAAATGCGCAGAGAGCTTTAACGAGTGCGAACTTGACAACCTGCTGTCATCCGAAAAAATTGAATCCTGCGGTCATGCATCTATTGTATGCGGATTTATTCTGCTGAAACTTATGGGGGCTGAAAAACTTATATCGCTGAATTACATGAATTCAGGCGACCGCACGGGAGACAAGTCCCGTGTAGTCGGCTATTATTCTGCTGCTGTAGTATAGCAGTTTGCCGTAAAACAAACTGCGGAATCTTATTATCTTAGATTCATAAGTTCGCGGTAAGCTTTAATAGCTTCATCGCGTATTGTCTTTGCAAATGTAAGCGCCACTTCAGCCTTCTGCGCCGCGATCATAACAGTATGAACATCAACCGATTCAGGCTCATATATCATCTTGCGGGTAAGCTCTTCCGAATCGACCTGAAGATCATTGACCTTTTTAATCGAGCCGTTAAGCATATCCTTGAATGACTCTGCAACTTCTTCTCCTTCATTAGGAGAAATTTTTTCCGAATAATGGTTGGCATCGGTTGTTTTAAGGGATACGTTATGTCCCTTAGCTATATCAAAAAAAAGTGCGTCTCTCGTAATCATATCAAACTCCTTTAATCATGTGTTTTTCAGAATATAATGCGGCAACACTGTTCATTTTGTCAATCTTTGACATAGAAAAAACCTTGGCAAGCTCTCTTCTGCCCGAGCAGTCATGTGAAATATTGAAATCAGAAATTATTCTCTTCTCATTCATTCAGTTCACACTCTTCCTATTTCGAGGGCTTTATTGAACATCGCCTTTGCGTTGTTCACCATATTAACATTGGCTTCATAAGCTCTTGTTGCTTCAATCATATCTGTCATTTCTGTGACAATCTGAACATTCGGCATTTCAACATAACCTTTCTTCGGGCCTATTTGAATCGCATCCGGATGATTCGGATCATAAACAAGACGGAAAGGAGCTTTGTCTTCTTCTATTTTCAGAACACGGACACCTTCTCCCGGACCCGACTCTATTCTGCCCGGAACCAGAGGAGACTTATAATTCGGTCTGATGTTCACGGGTTCAAATATAATTCTTTTTCTCTGGTAAGGTCCGCCCTCGGGAGTACGCGTAGTAGTCGCGTTTGCAATATTCGAAGCTATCACGCTTCTTCTCAAAGTCTGAGCGGATAATCCTGTTGCCGATATGTTAAAACTGTCAAACATTCCCATAAATTACACCTTATCCGTTAGTACGCATTGCCATTTTAAGAACTTTGAAATTCTGATTAAGACTTGTTATAAACGCGTTGTAGCGCATGAGATTCTTTGCCGCATCAACCATTTCTTTTTCAATATCAACATTGTTTCCGTCATTTCTGAGACTCGTACTGTAATCAAGATTTATGCGCGATCCGACACCTTTCACGTCTCTCATCTGAATGAAAGGAATATGCTTTTCGTCAGTTACGGCGCCGGGATAATCATTTTCAGCAATTTCACGGTTCTGATCTATCGCACGTTTGAGCTCTGATTCAAAATTAACCTCGCTTCTTTTAAAATGCGGGGTATCCACATTGGCGACATTGTTTGAAATCACTTTTCTTCGCACGCTTTCGGCGTCAAGGGCGCGTTCAAGAAGAAAATTCGTAGTATTTGTTCCGCCTGCTTCAAACATAAACCACCTCTACTGCTTATTTTATCGGCGAAACAAAAATTTGCATTAGTTTTTTTTGAGACATAATCGCATTTTTTTGCAATGAAATTCAAGTTTAGCCCTTTTTTTCCGATAATTAGGAAGCATAAACTTTTCGCGCAAAACGGGGGATTTCTCATGGCGGCAGTCAATAATCCGTACAATCAGTACAAACAGACTCAAATTTCAACAGCAAGTCAGGGTCATCTGATTGTAATGCTTTATGACGGAATGATCAAATTTCTCAATATCGCCATTGAAAACATGAATCCCAAATCCTATGATGTTGTAAATACAAACATACTTAAAACCCAGGATATAATTTCAGAACTCATGGTTTCTCTCAACACCGAAGAAGGCGGACAAATTGCCCAGAATCTATTAAGCCTGTATGTTTATTTTAAAAAACGTCTTCTTGAAGCCAATATTCAGAAAAAAGCGGAAATACTTCAGGAAGTTTTAAAGATGATAACGGAATTAAGATCAGCATGGGCCGAAATAGCCTCAAAAGAAACCAAAAACGACTCATATTCTCATCAGAAGAGTTCATTTACAGTTGAGGGCTGATTTAAAATACAGAGTCAGTCTTTATATTTCACGTTTGAGACTGAAGCTTTCCATCACAGAAAAAATCGAATCTAACGCAAGGCAGATACTTCTCTCTATCAAAAGCGGAGACTACCAAAAAGCCGATGATATCCTTGAAGAAAACAGTCATTTGATATCGGAATCATGTACTGAAGACTATGAATGCAGAGTGATTTTAGAAAAAATATGCTCAATACTTTGCGTAAAAGATCATTATTTTCTTAATAATCTCTCTTTGGTCGGACCATCGGGTTTAGAGATTGAAAAACTAAACCATGAAATATTAATAAAAAGCGAATCAAGCCGTAAAATCATGAACGAAATAATAGAGTTTTACGAAAAAGAGCAGAATAACCTTAAAAAAAACTACAAAGAAATCGCATCGCTTATTAAAATGAATTCTCTTCTTAAATTTCCGCCGGAGTGAACTTCTTCATCATTTCGCTTTTTCTCTTCTTCATAAGTTCATAGTCTAAAATAATCCGCTTTTTTGAAAAATCCTTAACTAAACGCTGATAGCTTTCAGATGCGAAATATTTTTTTACAACCTTTGATACGGGATAAACCTGGGGAGAAGGTTTATAAATTATTTTTTCACCGGTTTCAGCGTCCAGAACAGCTCCGCACGAATACGCCCATGCAGTATTGAACAATCCGTCTCTTTTCAAGTCACGCCTGACAGAACGGATAAGTCCTTCGTTTTCAGGATTAATAAATTTAAAACGTGACGAATACATAAGAGCAAGATGCAGATGATCCGGAATATTCATGTAGCCGTCTTCAATGATAAAAGAAGCTGAAATAAGCATCAGACGGATGAGCGGATGAAGAATTCCGAGTCCGGAATTGCTCTGTCCCGGAAGAAGCTTTCTTGAAACAATATGAGAGCGCGGATTTGATGCCGAGAGCCATTCAATATTCAGAAAATTGCATCTGTCTGTAAACGGATCAGGCAGTAAAATCGCAGAAGAAGAAATCCTCAGATCGATCAGAATATCAGTACCGCTGTAAAGTTCAAGGCGATCCAGCAGATTTTCATCGCGGTATATCCGGAAATTGAAATCAGAAAATCCCGACTGAGAAAGAGTCTGAAGAACACCGGACTTCTCAAAAAGTCTTTCAACATCACTGCGCGAAAAATTTGACGTAAAGAAATCGGATTTTTTAGAATCCGAGAACAGATCCGCATCAATCGAAATTTTCGCGGCAATATCACCGAAAATCTTTCTGAAAAATCCCAAAATGCCTCACTTTTTGCTGACAGCCTTCAGATATGCATAGATGAAACGCGATATATCTCCGTCCATAACATGATCCACACTTCCGGTTTCCTCACCGGTACGGTGATCCTTAACCATCGTATACGGCTGAAAAACATATGAACGTATCTGACTTCCCCAGCTTATATCCTTTTTTTCACCTGAAATCGCTTCGAGTTCCTTCTCTTTAAGTTTTCGTTCTCTCTCATAAAGTTTAGCCTGAAGCATTTTCATCGCAGTAGCCTTATTCTTATGCTGACTTCTTTCGTTCTGACATGCCGCAACGATATTGGTCGGGATATGCGTTATTCTTACTGCCGAATCGGTAGTGTTAACATGCTGACCTCCCGCTCCGGAGGAACGGTATGTATCAATTCGAAGATCACTTTCATTGATTTCGATTTCTGTATTATCATCAATTTCCGGAACAACTTCAACGGAAGCGAAAGATGTATGTCTGCGCTTATTCGCATCAAACGGAGAAATTCTTACAAGGCGGTGAACTCCCATCTCCGATTTTAAAAAACCGTAGGCATATTCGCCTTTAATTAAAACAGTTGCACCCTTTATTCCGGCTTCCTCGCCGGCCATATACTCCATCACATCGGAAGAAAAGCCCTGCTCTTCAGCCCACCTCAAATACATACGCAAAAGCATGTTTGCCCAGTCCTGAGACTCGGTTCCGCCTGCTCCGGCATGAACGCTTATAAATGCATTTTTTGTATCATCCTTATCGGAAAGAAGCTCGCGTGTTTCTAGCTCTTCATAAGTTTTTAGAGAAAGCGGATAATTTGAACTAATATCCGAGAGAAGATTTTCATCTCCTTCTTCTGCGGCCATATCTATCAGATCCTGAACATCGTTGAGTTCAGTAAGCAGTTTTTCCCACGGCTCAATTTTCTTTTTAAGCTGACTGATTACCTGATTGGACTCTGCAGCCTTTTCCTGATCATTCCAGAATTCAGGCATGAAAGTAGCAGCTTCAAGTTCTGCAAGACGTTTCTTATCGTCTTCAACCTTAAGTGAGCGGAAAAGCTCAAGAGCATTTTTTCTTAATGTTTCATAACTGCGTTTAAGTTCTTTAACATCTATATCCAAGGCATACCTCATTGATTTTTCGTGATTAAAGTCCGAATTGCGGACTTAATGCTCAAAAAAGCGCTGCCTCATGGCAAGCGAAAAATCCTTTTCAAGATCTTCCGAAACCGAATAATCCTTATCATAAACATCACGCCACATGTCATCCGATTCCATACACATGTACGTATAAACATCACCTATCGTATCTTTTATCATTTTATTGAACCCGGCATAGACATCCCTGCGAAGCTGATGAGGATACCTGAATTTGCCGTCACGTGAAGATACAAGTTCTCCAAGTGTTATCATTTCATTCGGATGATTTTTTCTGATGACGTCCTTGAATGACGGTGAATATCTGAAACAGCCCATTGATATCCAAGCAATCTTTGAAGAATCTATTTCATTTGAAATCATCGAAAGAACTTCCGAGTATTTGCCGGACCAGTCCGGCGAATAAATTATCGGATCAAAATGAAATGCAGTAAGGAATCCCGAATCAACTGCGCGCTTTGCGGTAAGAATCCGCTCTTTTACGCTGACTGCCCCGAGTTCGTATTTTTCGGCATTTTCAATGCTGTTCAAAGAAAAACCCACAACACTCTTCCCTTTGTTTTTTATCCCCAACAGATGATCGATATTATCCGTCTTGGTTTTCAGTTCTATCATCACACCATCGCATTCAGCTGCTCTCTCTACAAGAAGCCTTCCTATCATTGAAATATCATCAAGCATCAATGAGTCGGTATATTCACCAGTACCTATTCTATAGACAGTATTTTTGTCGCGATGGTTGAGAAAATTTTCAAATTCGACAAGTATATCTTCAATATTACTGAAAACCAGAATACCGAATGAATTAAGATATGACTGAAGGTAGCAATATGCGCAGTTATAAAAACATCCGAATCCTGTATTGACCAGACGGTAATTACAGCAGATCATTCTTGGAGTTTTCGGGCATACCTGAAAAAAACGGCCTTTAAACTCTTTCAGCACTACAACTTCCTTTGAGTCATAATGTTTTTTAAGAGCGGCTATAATCGAAGAAAGCTCATCCTCTGTTGAATAGGGAATCTTTTCGCATGAATTCAGGGAGAGAAAGCGTTTAACCACCGGACGGTCGGAATCTTTTCTATCATAAACGATACATAAAACTCTATTTTTACGAAGCATGTATTCAAATAAAATATCCATAAGCTGAATATAAAAAATGACGTTCCAGTGGCAACAAATAAAACCCGTGAAATCGAAACAAAAGCATTCTATATTAAAATTTTATTTATCATCTTTCAGAATTCTCTCATTTCAGAAGAATAAGTAATTAAAATAAAAAAAAGATGCTCCCGGCATCTTTTTTTTATTTTAGAATTTACTATCAATTTATGCCAAAGCTGCAGCTTTATTCTCACCGAAAGAATTATACCATATCATTTCTTCAGGAGTAAAGTTATCCATTATACCCATATTGAGATAATAATCCTTTAAAATCTTGAGGTGAAGAATCTCGCTTTCTTCTTCAGTATATTTTTCAGATCCTGAAGTTATAATCTCGGAACCATACGACTCAACCCATTCGAAGAATTCCGCTTTCTGATCAGAAAAAACACGGTAAGATGACATGATATCAAATTTTACGGTGTCACACACGCTTGCAAACTCTTCATCCGAATACTTTACGGCATCAGCTCCAAGCTCAGTCTGGAAAAAGTCACCCCATGTTACAACGTCAGGATAAACTCCGTATTTAACAAATAATGCTTCCGGTGTTCCTTCTGTCAGATATTTTCTTGAAACATTTCTGTCAATAAATGACTTCAACTCTATAAGCTCATTGACCTTTCTCATTGACAGTTTACCCTGATTCACGAAAGGCAGTATTGCACTGTTCAAAATTCTTTCCATTTCAGTCTCCACGCAGATAAATTATGCCGATTAAGGCTTATAACCGCTCTTTTATTAAAAATCGGAACATTCGCCGATTTTGATTAATTTTTTTCACATTAATTACGCTTCAAATATTAAATTGCTTGAAAAATCTTTTGGATGAGTCCGATAATCAAACGTACGTATTTCGGCGTTTTGCCTATATTGGTGACAGATGAGTGCTGGTCAGTTTAAAGTAGAAAATTACATGGCTAATTCCTTCGTTACTGTCGAAGGAAAGAAAAATTCTGAAAATTTCTTCATCGTTTTAAGGGGTCAGGTTAAAATCAGCACTGACAACCCTTCTCTTACGGATGAAGCTTCATCTTTTCTCGGTCCCGGGGATTTTTTCGGGGTAATTTCATGTATGAGCGGTCATGCAAGAACCGAAACAGCTATTGCTGTTTCTCCTCTTTCTGCAATTTCCGTAAGACGTGAACAGTTCGGCGAGTTGATTCAGAAAAACCCTGCAGTAGCCATGAAAATTATCCGTTTTTTCAGCAGAAAGCTCAGAGAATATGATCTTTCTATCACCCAACTGACGCTGAAAAACTCCGCCGACGAAACTCCTGAACATCTTTATAAAATCGGTGAGTATTATTTAAGTAAAAGAATTTTCAACCATGCTGTATATGCTTTTCAGCGCTATCTTGTTTATTGTCCGGGCGGACCGAATTCAGAAAACGCAATCAACCGCCTGAAACAGCTTAAATCACCGCTCAAGGCGCCTAATCAGGACGAAAACAATAAGCTTACACGCACGTACAAAGATAATCAGATGATTTTCTGCGAGAATGAATACGGTCACGAATTATATATTATCCAAGCCGGTCAGGTAAAAATTACTAAAATAGTTCATGAAGAAATTCTTCTGGCAGTTCTAAAACCAGGCGACATTTTCGGTGAAATGGCAATACTTGAAAACAGGCCGAGAAGCGCATCCGCAATCAGTTTCGGTGAAGTCACTTTAATGGCTGTAAACAAGTCAAACTTTGAAACAATGGTGCAGGCTCAGCCTCAGCTTGCGACTAAACTGATCACCCTTCTTTCCGAAAGAATATGGACGGCATACCGTCAGCTTGAAAACCTGACAATAAACGATGTAATCGGACGTGCTTACGACACTCTTCTGCTTCAAATTGAAAAACAGAAAATTCTCATAAGACCAAAACAGTCGCACAACTTTCAGTTCGGGGTTGATGAACTTATGAAAATGATAGGTATCCCGAAAGAAAAATCAAATGCAATGCTTGCACAGCTTTTTGACGGAAAATTAATTACCATTGACGAAGGGAAAATAATATGTACAGATATTTCCGAGCTTGAAAAAGTTTCCCAGTTCTACAGAAAAAAATCCCTCATGGAAAAGAAACGTGAAGCATCGAAAAATAATTAAGTTCTTTCTGATTCTATCAGCCGCATCAATTCTATCTATCGGAATTCTCACTCTACTGTTTTTTCTTTTTTTCCCCAAAGATAAAATCAGCTCAATGATAGTATCAAAAGCAAGAAGTACTCTCAATCGTCATATAGAAGTCGGAAAAATAGATTATTCGGCAGGCGGCATCAAGATTCATTCAGTCCAAATTCATGAAACCGATTCTAGAGAATCGGAAGTTATGATCTCGATAAAGTCAGTATCAGTTCGTTTTTCACTATTGTCTCTTCTCAAAGAAGATTTTCAACTTAAAAAAATATATTTCAATGAAGCTGATATAAATATCAGGTATGATAATGGAAAATATAACCTTAAAAGCCTTATCGACGACATGAAACAAAACAGTTCCGGTGAAAGTGCATCAAAACCGGATATAAAATTTTCAAACTGCAGGGTAAATCTGCTAAGCACCGAAAATGAATATATCCCTGCATGCGGAACTTACCTTTTCGGCGGAGATATATCGTTCGACGGTGAAATTGTTGAAGCTGACAATTTTTCAGTTAAATTGCCCGAAACGCGCGGTAATATTGAAACCGAATTCATTGTAACAAAGGAAAACGATAAATCAGTAATTTCCGGGAATTTAAATATTCAGAAACTTCGGCTCGATTGGCTCTATAAAATAAAAGATATAACCGGACTTCCTTTTGTTGAAGCCAACGGTAAACTTTCAGCATTTGTTCTGAAAGACGGAATAATTGAAGGAAAAGCTGAAGCCAAATCCCAGATGTCAAAAGGCGGTTTTCTTGAAGCAGAAGGAAGACTCAAAATAAATTTTTCTGAAAAAAATATCACCGTCGATAACGGAGAAGCTGTCTTAAATCAGTCAAAAGCGAAAGTTTCATACCTAAACATCATAACGACCGGACCTCAAATCAATTTTACGGCTCCTTCGGCTGATTTAACTCTGCCTGACATATTTCAGTATCTCGACTTCATTCCTTCAGGAATCGACGGACATTACAAGGGGGCAGTATCATACCGTGCTCATAAGCTAAGCATTGAAGGTGAATTGTCAAATGGGTCATTTCTTAAATCAAAAAACTTAATAACCGGAGTTAACTCAAAGATTTCGGTAAAGAACAATATCTTCGCGCATGAAAATATCCCTTTCACATTCAGAAATAAAACGGCTGCTATATCAATAGCATCGCTGGATGAATCTCTTGAAAATATCGCAGCAAACATCAGTATTTCCGATGCTGAAACCGATGATTTTGCACTTCTCGGAGATTCATTAGGACAAAACAAATCTTCCCAGTCTAAAACAACCATAAAAGGAACTCTGAGTCTCGGCCGAATGAAATTCAAAAAAGGTGTTGCCGAAAAAGTAACATTGAAATTTTCAAAATCCGGAAACGCTCTTTCCGTGCCGTCAGCTTCATTCAGCCTGTTTGACGCTCTATTTGCCGGAGAGTTTTATATTTCAGATTTATCAGGAAAAGGAAACGGAAATTTTAAGATGCGGTTCAGCAATCTCAAAATTCAAAAACTTTCAGAGCTTGACGAAAACTTCTCCGACCGGGCTTTCGGAATTGCAGAGGGAAAAGCCGAAGGATATTTTTCATTATCCGCAAAAAACATATCCGATGAACTCAATTACCACTCCGAATTCAGTATAACAAACGGGAAGATTACCAATACCGGTCTTCAGAACAATCTCGGGTTTCTCCTTGATCCGCTGAAGCATAAACTCAGGGACATAGAATTCAACAGAATATACGGAAGCTTTGATGCAAACGGACCAAAATATACCATAAGACAAATCGCCTTCACATCACGCGACATCAAACTTTCTGTTGCCGGTGATGTGAACAAGGATAAATCAGGAAACATAAACATCAAACTTGAATTCAATAATGATTTTATTGCAGATATCCCGAATATCGCCTACATAAATCTCAGCAAATATAAATCAGGAAAATGGTATCTCATACCCATAAGAGCCAAAGGCTCAGACATAACAAAAAAAGATAATTATAATATTGTTGATTAAAAAGCTTTCATTGATTTTTGTGGTTTAATCCGCAGGAATATATGAAAAAAAAGAAAAAACAACTAATTGATTCAATTGCACAGCCTTATAGAAGCACAGCAACCCCTGAATGCGAGTTTTTCGGTTCATGCGGAGGGTGTCTTTTTCAGGATATTTCATACGAAAACCAGCTTCTGCTGAAAAAAGATTACCTCAACGGAATTTTTAAAGATGTGTTTGAAATAGACAAAGTGCACTCTTCGATTGAATATGGCTACAGAAACCGTATGGATTACGTCGCTGCATTCGGCAAAAGAGGATTGCGAAAAAGAGGTTTTTTCAAAGAAGTAATAGATATAACCAAATGCCCTCTTCTTCAAAATG
>JAEWVM010000099.1 GCA_023396615.1 Spirochaetota bacterium
ACTGAAACGCACTGTATTCTTTATCCTTTGCTTAATTTATATTCAATTAAAAGATATGATAAGTACTATTATAGTGAAGAAATTTCATCAAAAATTAGATCCGGATTATTGGAGAGAGGCAAAGTAATTAAGTTTTTAAATCAATACAAAGAATTGATTGTAGATGTTGCAAAAAAAGATCAAGTAAATGATGAAGAAAAAAAAGTAATAAGAAAAGTCATAGCAATGCTGGATGACAATGCTGCTGCAGTAGAGTATGAATCGGTTAACATTGAGAATATTCCTGAAATAATGAAGTATTTGGGTGTTAACTTTAAAGATATCTGATTGGTAATGGCGATAAATACAGTTTTTTTGTAAACAAGTAATGCAAGCAGTTTGTCTTTTTGCTTATTTTCAAAATATTCGAAATGCCGAAGGGAGATAACTGATATTATGATTGATTATTTTCATGGGATAATGTAGAATCATCCGGATATGAACAAAAGAAACATTTATATTTCCGGAAAAGCATCACTGAAAAGAATTGTCTATCAGATAGTTTCGGAAATGCCGGGAATAAACTGTCCTGATTCCGTTATGTCTTCAGATATGATTGTTTTCTGTGCTGATAAAGATTATGATATATCATCCATTCCCATACAGGATATCGATGCTTTGAAAAAAGGGATTCCTGCGGTTTTGTTATCATACGGCGCTCCTTTTTCAACATTGCTCGATTTTATAAGAATGGGAGTTTTCAGTTTTATCAGCCTGCCTGCGAATGCTTCTCATGTCAGAAAGGAAATAGCCAGAATTATCTCATATGATTCTTCCTGCACAGGTGAAGAATATGACCTTGAACTTGATACGGAGAATGAATCCGTTCACGTAAAATTTAACTGCAAATCGATTTCAAATTTTATTATATCATCGCTGAATAATATTCACGAACAAGGAGCCCTTGTTTCAAAACTTGTAACACGTCATACAAAAGTTACAGGTGAAATATCACATGCGTTAGATATTCCTGAAGAAATATCGGATGAAGAAAATATGGTCAAAAAAAAGGTTTTGTCTGCAATAGATGAAGACCGTGTTATTGTGAATTATCAGCCGATAATTTCTCTTGCTCACAAAAAATGCAGCGGTTTTGAGGCACTATCCAGAATTATTTCCGAAAACGGTGAAATTATTCCTCCTGATCTTTTTATTCCGGTTGCTGAAAAAAGCGGAATAATCGGAAAGCTGACGCGGCATATGATAAAGAAAGTTTGTTCTGATATTGCTGAAGGAATAAAAACCGGATTTCCTGAAGAGTTCAGGATAAGCGTTAATATTTCAGCCAAGGAATTTCTTAACGAGGATATAGTCGATTTTATCGAAAATGAGGTTTCGCACAATTCAATTAAGACAAAATATCTGGCGTTTGAAATAACTGAAAGTGCATTCATGGAAGATATGGCAAAATCAAATATCACCTTGCTCCGCCTTAAAAAAGACGGTCATCTCATTTACATGGACGATTTCGGGACAGGTTATTCTTCGCTCAGCTATCTTCAGCATTTTCCTGTTGATATCATTAAAATTGACAAGTCATTTGTAAAATGGATGCATGTTGACGAGCAGAGTGAGCATATTGTAAAATCAATTGTCGGTCTGGCGCACGGGCTTCAGATGAAAATTGTTGCCGAGGGAGCCGAGGACGCGGAACATGTATCGATGCTTTCAGAATTCGGCTGTGAATATTCACAGGGGTATATTCATTCAAAGCCTATTCCGTTCGCCGAAGCCGCTGTTTTTATAAAGAATTATTCTCTCGAATAAAATGCGCAGACTTTATCACTTTGCTGTTTTTCAGCTGATTGAAGAACTGTTTCTGCCGATAATAACAATAAATAAGAGGATTTTATGGCTAAAATTATGATAGTGGATGATTCAAAATTTATGAGAGGGATCATCCGTGCTGCACTTGAAGAGGGCGGGCACACTGTTATTGCCGAGGCTGAAAACGGTAATGATGCAGTTGAATTTTATAAACAGCACAAGCCCGATGTCGTCACAATGGATGTAACAATGTGGGGAAAGGACGGAGTTGAAGCTCTGGAAGATATTACGAAATTTGACGCTGATGCGAAAATTATAATGGTATCGGCTTTGAATGAAACCACTATGAAGGGGACACGTTCAAGCGTTAATGCCAAGGCTTATCTGACAAAACCATTTACGAAAGAACAGCTTCTATCGGCTGTAAACAGTCTTGTATGAGTTCTGAGTACTTAAGGCTTTATGAAAAGGATTCTGATTCTGATTCTGCTTTTTTTCTGAGTCACGGCGGAATATATTACTATATTTCAAACTCCGACAAGTATTCCCTGAAAGGACAGAACTTTATTATCGGAGCTTCTGAGCTGATAATGTCTAAAGCAATCGGACAGCCTGTTTTGAGACAGGAAACGGTTCTTCTTGACAAAGACGCTTCTGTAAAAAAAATTCCTGCGGATAAGTTTTACGAAAGTCTGGATCAGTTTTCTTTTATAATGAATCTTTCTATGGTAATAGCCCGTCAAGTGGTTCTGACGAATAAAATAATACAGGAAAACCGCAAACTATTGACGGCAGAATCGAAATCTCCACAGCAGGTTTGTCTTGAATATTATAAAATAATATCCGTGATTCTGGAAGAGTACGAAAAGCGCAAGCTTCCTTGGCTGAAGGATATTCTATCGAAGTATCATGCCAGTCTTGTTTTTAAAAAGGGTGAAATATATTTTAAAACCGCACAGCCTGTGAAGATAGAGTCTGCGGCTTCGTTTTCGGATAAGATGATAGAGTATCCGAAATCGGCCGTTATTTTTTCGCAGGGAGAACTCGGACGTGAAATGTTTATTCTTCAAAGGGGATCAGTTGAAGTTCTGATAGGTGAAAGCCGCGTTGCTGTTATTGATGAACCGGGCAGTGCAATTGGTGAAATTGCCCTTCTTCTCGGTGAAAACAGAAGCGCGACACTCTGTGCAATGAATAATGTGGTTCTAACCAAGATTACGCAGAATGATCTCAAGGATATTTCCGGAAGCGGCAGTTCGCTTTTTTTTGAAATTGCCAAATCGCTTTCGCAGAAACATATAAATAATATAGCAAGCATTCATACAATAAATGAATCTGTAATTTCGCGGAACCTCGGTTTCGATGATGAAGAATTGCGCAAGAAAAAGCAGAATGATCAGCGTGCGGAAATGGAGCTTTCGAGTCTGAAGAAAGTTGTATCCGATGCCTTTTTTAAAAAGGATGCTTTTTTTCTTAAGGAAAGGATTGGAGATCTGATTGATTAAAAAATCAGATCCAGTCTTTCCATTTGAAGATATAGTATGTTCCGACACCGAGACCGATTAATCCGACAAGGAATAACAGATAAGATATCGGCCAGTTGTTAGGGCCTGTCATCATTGACCATTCGCTCATTCCGCCGATACCGGTTAGCATTGTCAATGGCATGAATATTGTGGTTATGACTGTGAGACGTCTCATAACGGAACTCAGTTTGTCGCTTGCGATTGAGTTTCTGGCTGTAATCATGACAGATAGAATTTCTGAATATGTCCGCGAAAGATTTCTGCACTGATTGTTTTCAATGATCATATCATCAAGAAGCTCTATGTTTTCTTCTGTGAACGAAAACTTGTTTGAATAGAATTTGATTTTTTCTATTACCGATGAGTTTGAATTAATTCCTGTGAGGTAATATACCAGGGACTTTTCGAGTGTGTAAAGATGCATCATGTATTTGCTGTCTGTGCTGGATTCAATCTTCTGCTCAATCGAATCCGAAATCATATTGATGACTTTCAGGTGACCCAGAAAATGAGAAATAGTCGCATAAATAAGTTTTAGAAAAGCTTCGTTAAGCGAGTCGACTTTTTGAGACTGTTTGTCTTCAAACATCTGAATTTCGTCCGGCTGGACTATTACAATTCTATCTTTAAAATAAAAGACGCCGAACGATGTAACTTTAAAAAGAAGATTATCGTTTGTTGAATAATTTTTCGGTCTTTTGAAAATAACGACTGTATGATCTTCTTCGAATTCGAGACGGCTTATTTCATCGGGGTCAAGGGCCGAATTGAGATTGTGTTCGTCAATGTTGTGTTTATTGAGAAGTTCTTCTTTTTCAGCATGATCGGGATTGAGGTATATGATAATCTTGCCGTTTTCATCGGAAGGGGCGATTCTGCCTTCCGCAATAGTCAAAAATTTTTTCATGCCTATACCCTTTGCCGGAAGTATGCCGTATTGCCTGTCTGCAAGCTTCGTAAGGCTAAAGACAATGCCGTAATACGTCAAGGTTAATATTATCGGTATTTTATGAAAGCAGGCAGAAAAATTGAAATCAATATTCAGCAGACGGTTTAATGAAAATATGCTTGTAAGGGCTTTCCGTACATTGAAACGTGTCAATATTAGTATTTCCGGAGGTTATTGTGAAGATTTCACCTTTTTTGAGACGTATTATGCTGATAGTGATTGCTGTTGCTTTTATCTCTCTGGGTTTGGCCGGACATTTTTTCGGCATTCATTTGCCGAAAAGAATTGAAAGCACTGTTGATATTGTTCTTTTGATTGCGGCTTTTGTTATTTTTTTCAGCGGCCGGAGAAAGGCTGATGACAAGTAAATCGTTAAAAATACCGGTACTCGTTTTAATGCCGGTTTTTTTTATGATTTTATTTCTTTGGTTTACTCCGAATTTGTTTTCGTATGAAGACAGGATCTATGCTTCAGCCGATGCCGCTTCATCTTATGATTTAATTATTCTATTCGGTGCAAGAGTTTATTCTAATGGAGAACTTTCCCCGGTTGTGCGGCAAAGAGCAGATGCGGCATGTATGCTCTATTTGACAAAGAATGCGGCAATTCTCGTAAGCGGAAACGGGAAGCATGAAGTAGATTCTATTTCAAAATATCTTGCACTAAAAAATATTCCTCATGAATTTATCAGAAAGGATTATTCCGGCTGTGATACTCATGACACTCTGAAAACGCTTGAAAAATATAAAAATGAGAAAATGACAGCAGTATCGCAATTGTTTCATCTTTATAGAATAATTGATATGGCGCATGATTATGGCTATGATATTTCCGGTTTTGCCGCAGATAAGGCTGTTAAGTATGAAGAAAATATTACTTTTTATGAGAAGCTTTATATACGTGTACAAAGACGTTTCCGTAACGCAATTCTTTTCTGGATTTATAGAATGAATTTGTATGACCGTGCTTCTTCTTTATATAATGGTTGAGGTTTTAGCGCTTTTTTATTACAATGCCCAGATAAACATGAAATTTTCCGGAGACTTATTGACGGTTTAATAATATGAACATAAACGATTCACTCGATTTTAATGAGATTACTTCAAAGATATCCGAATTTATAAAAACAGAATACGGTTCAGCTGAACTTGATTCATTTGCACCTATGGCGCTGGAAGCGGCGGAAAAAAGAATGAACATGATCAAAGAGATCATGGATTTCAGAATTGAGTTTGAAAGGATGGCTGTTTCCGAAATTGAAAACATCGACAAAGCAGTTGCCCGCATTTCAAAGGGAAGTGAAGTCGGTCTTGAAGATATATTTAAAATACGCCGCGCCGTAATAGCTTCGGAAATTTTAAGACGTCAGATTTCATCTCACAGAGAATCGCTTCCGCAAATATCTTCTGATGCTGATCTTTCATTTTCCGATATTTCGTCGGTTAAGGATTATCTTTCTTCTGTTCTTACTGATTCGGGTGAGCTTGTCGTTGATAAGTTCCCCGCGCTGAAGCGCCTTCAGCATGAAATAGATTCTTTGAAAAAACAGATTCTGTCACAGATTTCACGTATTATGAATTCGCCCGCATATGACAAGCATCTTCAGGAAAAGGTTCATGATACTAGAAGCGGAAGATTCGTGATTCTTCTAAAATCGAGCTCGAGAGGTGCACTCTCCGGTTCCATTCATGATGTATCGAATTCCATGCAGACTGTTTATTTTGAACCGGATGAAATACGTGAACACAATTCTCTATACGCTTCAAGGCAGTTTGAATACGGAATAGAAATATCCAAAGCCGTTGCGGAAATTGCACAGAAAATATGCGATAATGCCGATGAGATAAAAACGAACGCGCATGTCTATGGAAAGATAGATTTTCTGAATTCACTCGCTGTTTTTTCTGAATTGATAAAAGCGGAGAAGCCGCAGATTTCAGATGAAAATGAAATTGTATTATATTCCGCAAAGCATCCTCTTCTTTATCTGATGAATAAGGACGGTGTAGTTGCGAACGATATCATTCTTGATAATTCAAACTGCGGCATGGTAATCTCTGGAGCTAATGCGGGCGGAAAAACAGTAGTTCTCAAAACGGCTGGTTTGTGCGCTCTAATGGTACGGCATGGACTTTTGATTCCGGCATCGCCGGATTCGAAGATTTCTTTTTTTGATAATATTTATGCCGATATAGGCGACGATCAGAGCATTTCGATGTCTCTTTCAACGTATTCAGGGCAGATAAAAAATCTGACGGATATGATAAATTCTCCTGCCGGAAAAACTCTCATTCTTGTTGATGAAATTATTTCCGGGACCAATCCGCATTACGGAGCCGCTCTCGCGAGAAGCGTATTGGAAGAATTTGCGAATAAGAATTTCAAATTCATCGTCACGACTCATTATCCCGAACTGAAAAAAATGGCGTCGGAAGATCTGCGTTTTATGAATGCATCTGTTCTTTTCGATCCCGAGTCGTTGAAACCTACATTTATTCTCAAGCGTAATCTTCCGGGAATGAGCTATACTTTCGAAATTGCCGATCTTATGAAAATGCCCGGGCATATTATTTCGCGCGCAAAAGAGGTCGCCGGTTCGGATGATCTGAATGCGGATGCTCTTCTTGAGAAGCTTCACAGATACGAGACGGAGCTTGCTTCAGAACGCGATGCAGTAGCTGAAATCAGAAAAGAACTGCTTGAGAAAATATCTGCTAATGAAGAACTTGAGGCAAAGCTCAAACAGGCTGTTCGTGAAGCTAAGGAAGCAAAGGGAATTGAATTTATAGAAGAACTCAAAACCGCGCATGAGAGAATTCAAAGCAGAATCAGGGAGCTGAACCAGCTTACGCTTAAGGATGCTGAAAAAATCAGGGATGAAATTGTTTCTGAAAAGAAAAAGACAGAGGATAGCATTCTTGATATCAGAAAGGATTTTTTTGAAGACAAGTATGAAAAGTTCAATCCGGAGAAATGCACTAAAGGGTCTTCTGTTTTTGTTATTCCTCTTGAGGCCGAAGGAATTGTTGAATCTATAGATGTGAAGAATAAAAAACTCAATGTTATCTTTGGTAATTCGATCCGTTCAAAATATTCCTTCAAGGATGTTTTTGCCGTTAAAGAAAGAAAAGAACCGCGTCAGATTTTTCAGGCGCGGCCGATAAATATTGAACCGAATGATATTCCGCTTACAATTCAGACAACTTATAATACGGTGGATCTCCGCGGAATGCGCGTAGACGAAGCTTTGTCAAAACTCGATTCTGATCTTGATTCAATGATGGCTAAAAGCATCAGGACTGCGGTTGTTATTCACGGTCACGGAACCGGAGCTTTGAAAGATGCAGTGCGCAGTCATCTCAAATTCAGTTATTATGTTTTGAGCTCAAGAAGCGGCCAGCAGGGCGAGGGCGGCGACGGAGTCACGATTGCTGCTTTAAAGTAAAAAAATATACTTTACAAATATTTAATAGACTTAAGAATATGTTAAGTTGATGGATTTGAAAATATGCCCAAGGGCGTTAAATAAAGGAGAAAAATATGGCTTATAAAATAGCTCTTTATCCCGGAGACGGAATTGGACCTGAGGTTGTTGCAGAAGCTGAAAAAGTAATCAAAAAAGTGAAGCTTGACTGCACGACGACAAAATTTGACTGGAACTCTTCGCTTTACGCTAAAATCGGCCATTGCGCGCCTGAAGATTTTATTGAACAGTTGAGAGGATTCGATGCCATTCTTCTCGGAGCTCTCGGAAATAAGGACAAGGCGCCTGAGCATGTTGCTGTTGAGCCTCTTCTTATGATGAGAAAAAATTTCGACCAGTATGTAAATATCCGTCCGTCAGTTCTTCTTCCCGGTGTAGGCACGCCGCTTAAAGACAAAAAGGAATTTGATATTGACCTTGTATGTATCCGCGAAAACACAGAAGGAGAGTATACAACTCTCGGCGGAAGACACTATGTCGGAACACAGCAGGAATGCGCGATGCAGATTAATTATTTCACGCGTATAGGCGTTGAAAGAATTATCCGTTACGCTTTTGAAACTGCGAAAAAACGCGTAAAGAAACACGTTACAAGCATCACAAAATCGAATGTTCTCAAATACAGCATGGTTATGTGGGATGAAATTCTTGAAGAAGTTGCAGCAGATTATCCTGATATAAAATACACTAAAATGTATGTAGATGCGGCCGCTATGAATCTTGTAAGATGCCCTGAAACTTTTGACGTTATTGTTGCGTCTAATCTTTTCGGAGATATTCTTACTGATATTTCAGCAATTGTAACAGGCGGAATCGGTTTTGCCGGAAGCGCGAATCTTAATCCGACACGCGAAATGCCTTCGATGTTTGAGCCTGTTCACGGTTCTGCGCCTGATATCGCGGGTCAGCAGAAAGCGAATCCTATCGCGGCAATCATGAGCTGTGCCATGATGATTGAATTTCTCGGCGAAAAAGAAATTGCAAAGAAAATCGAAGCTGCCGTAATAGAACACCTTAAGGATGACAAAATAAAGACTCCTGACAGAGGCGGAAACAACAAGACAAGTGAAGTCGGCGATGATATCGTTGCCAGACTCTGATTGGTGTTTAATTGTTTTATAATCAGAATGAGCAGAAGGGGCGGTTTATCCGTCCCTTTTTTATTTATGATTTCCGGTCATTTCGGCTGCAATTCGGCTCAGCTCATGACTTCTGAACGGTTTGTGTATAAACGCGTTCAGTCCGTTTTTCTGAAGTTCCGTTAAATCACGTGACTGAATAAAACCCGAGGCGATTATGATTTTTGCCCCCGGATTAATTTTTTTTATTTCAAAGAAACAGTCCCGTCCGCTCATGACAGGCATTATCATATCAAGAATAACAAGATCAATTTTGTCTTTTTCATTTTTATAAATTTCTGCCGCCTTTGATCCGTTCTCGGCGAGAATTACATTATATCCGAATTTTTCAAGAAGTCCTTTGCCTACCAACCGCATAACTTCTTCGTCGTCAGCAAGCAGAACGGTTCCGTGCCCGGTGTATATTGTTTCATTGGTGCTGTTATTTTCAGGAGGCTCTTCGCTCAAAGGAAGAATTATTTTGAAAGTTGTTCCTTCGTTAAGTCTACTTGAAACGGTTATTGCTCCGTTATGCTGCTGGATTGTTGCGTAAGCTGCTGCAAGACCGAGTCCGGTTCCTGAGCCTTGTTTTTTGGTGGTGAAAAAAGGATCGAATATTTTATTGATGTCTTCCGGCTTTATTCCGCAGCCCGTATCAGAGACTATGATTTCTATATATGTTCCGGGACTGAGTTCGAACGGGCTTGATTCACATTCTTCATCGGACATATTTTTATAGCGTGTTGAAAAATAAAGAATACCGCCGCTTGGCATTGCGTGAGATGCGTTTATTCCAAGATTAAGAAAGACGTTCTGAATCTGCGGTGGATCGCCCATTATGATGCCGGACTCCGCGTTAAATTCCGTCTGGATGACAATACGTTTATCCACGGTATTTTGAAGAAGTGATATCGCACCTATTATTGCCTGATGAATATCTGTAGGAACGGATGCCGCTGCCTGTCGTCTTGAAAAGGCAAGAAGTCTGTTGGAAAGTTCGGAAGCGTGTGCTGCGGATTTTATTATGATATCAATATCGCCGGTTAGTTTTGGATCATCAGTTATTTCCGATAAACGCATTTGAAGAAGTTCGGCGCCGCCGATTATGCCGGCTAACATATTGTTAAAGTCGTGCGCAATGCCGCCTGCAAGACGGCCGATTGCATCCATCTTTCTTGAATGATTCAATTGCTCCTGAATTGAATATTCCCGAGTCATATCGCGGAAAACAAGAACAGCTCCCGTGATGATTCCTTCTTCATTTCTTATCGGAGCTCCCGAATCCGCAATGCGGTATTCCTTGCCGTCACGGCTTATTAAAAGTGTGCTGTCAGTGAATTCTATTATTTTGTCTGAAGATATTATTTCTTCCGCCGGGTTTGCTATTTCATTTCCGGTTCTGCTGTTTATGATTTTTAAAACATCAGAAAGCTGTTTCCCATCTGCTTCCTGGCTTTTCCATCCCGTAAGTTTTTCCGCAACAGGATTAATTCTGGTGATTAATCCTTTCGTGTCGGTGGTGATTACGGCATCACCGATTGAATTTAAGGTAATTCTTAAATTTTCCTCGTTTTCCCGAAGCATTCTGTGTGACTCGCGTATTTCATTTTCAGATCTTATTCTTTGCGTGATATCGCGCGCCGCTGCGAATATTACGGAACCGCGCGGGGCGGATTTCCATTCTATGTAACGGTATGAACCGTCTTTTGCCTTGTAACGGTTGACAAAATTTACAACTTCTTTCTGTTCGGAAAGATCGGAAAGAACTGCCAGTGTTGATTCTATATCATCGGGATGAACAAAATCAAGAAACTGTCTGTTTTCAAGTTCTTCTATCGTATAACCGAGAACCTGTGACCATTGATTATTGACGCGCAGAAAATTTCCTTTGGTATCGGCGATGCAGAAAAGATCGAGTGCGTAGGAAAAATACTGTTCAAGCTCCTCTGATTTTTTTTTGAGTTCTTTTTCTACACGCTTTCGGGAAAGCAGAAGCTTTGTCAGCGTTATAATAAGAATTAAAAGAAGAAGAAATACCGCCGCAGAAATCATAACAAGCAATGTATACCTTTCGTAAAAAGAATACTTTCTGTTTATGATTATACTGTCTTCGGGCAAAGCCGATACTGAAATTGAAAATCTTTCCGCGGCATCGGCATCGAACATAAATCTATTTCTGCTTTCAGTCTGAACTTTTATTTTAGACGGGTCTATTCCGAATTTAATTAATTCAACAGCTTTTTCGCCGGCATATGTTCCCTGAATGATGCCGCTGTTTGCTTTTCCCCCGAGTACGCCGAGACCGATATTCGAAGCTGATGTGGAAATTACCGGCACAGGGCAATTCTGCGCAATTAGCGGATAACTTTCGGTGTTCAAATAAGTTTTTCCGGTCTTATCCATGTACCATGCCGGTGCAATCGCGATTGAATTTTTAGGAAGATTTTTCAGTTCATAAATAAGCTCATCCGTTGAAAGATTTTCTCCGTTTAAATAAATGTATGATATATCAGGATTGTATTTTTCTGTCAGGGCTATTTCCGCACGGGTACCCAATCCTGTCGGAGTACCGTCCGTTATAGCGGCGATATATTTAGTTTCAGGGAAAATTTTTTTTATTAGATCAATGTTTCCGGGAATGTCGAGGTTTTCAATTATGCCGGAAAAATTTTGCGGAAGATTTTCAGTTGATTTGATATCGTTAACTCCGCAGAAAACAACCGGAACGCCCGGAAAAATTCTGCCGCTGAATTTCTTCAAAAGATCAAATGCCGCGTCATCAGATACTATGATTACGCCGGGCTCGTTATGTGTGTATTTTGATTCAAGACGTTTCAGAAAAGCGTTTATATTTGTATAATCCGGAAACCGTTTTGAATCCATGTATTCTATATATATTTCAGCGTCCGGAATCTTCTTTCTGATTGTTTCTACAGCGGAAGTTACAATTTCATCAGTCCAGTGAAAAGTCTGATGATAAGAATTTATTATTAGAATATGGTTGTGAGCCGCAGGAGTATCTCCGGCGGAAAGTCCCGGTACTGTAATAGAAAGCATTGCTGCTGTTAACAAAACCGATAATTTGAGCTTCATAATGCTCCACAATAACATGGTTAAAATCTATTATTTAAATCAGCACTGACTTTTTTAATTTTATCATGATTTGACAGCAGTATCAATAAAATATTATATTTAATTCAGTTGTGTTTTTAAAATCAATAAGCTATGGCGGGTATTAATTTTATTGACTTCACTTAACATATATATAGCACTAGTCTTATGAACATAGAACAGCTTATTGATTATCTGAAGTCAAACAGAGGCTTCAATGAAAACGTCGTATCGTGGAATACCGTTCCGGCAAAGGACGCGGTGTATTCTGAATTTCCGGAATATATCGACAGACGGCTCGTTGATTATTATGTATCGAAAGGCATAGTGAAACCGTATTTCCATCAGCGCGCGGCTTTTGATTATGCACGCAAACAAAATGATTTTGTTGTTGTGACTCCGACTGCGTCCGGAAAAACTCTGTGTTATAATGTACCGGTTATAGATGAGATAATCAAAAATCCCGAATCCCGCGCGCTCTATATTTTTCCAACTAAGGCGCTGGCTCAGGATCAGATGCACGAGCTTAACCGCATTGTCGAATCTCTTGAACTGAAAATAAAAACTTATACTTTTGACGGAGATACTCCCGCCAACGCGAGAAAATCAATCCGCGAGTCGGGTCATGTGGTTATCACAAATCCGGATATGCTGCACTCGGGGATTCTTCCTCATCATACCATCTGGGTAAAACTTTTTGAAAATCTGAAATACGTTGTTATTGACGAGGTTCATACTTACAGGGGAATTTTCGGTTCGCATTTCTGCAATCTGCTTCGTAGACTTGAACGTATATGTAACTTTTACGGATCGAATCCTAAGTTTATATTGTGCAGTGCGACAATCGCTAATCCGAAAGAGCATGCGGAAGCTCTTACCGGACGCAGTATGTTTCTCGTCAACGAGAGCGGTGCCCCTTCCGGTGAAAAGAATTTCATCATTTATAATCCGCCTGTGGTAAATGAAAATCTCGGAATTCGCCAGTCGTCGGTAAAACTTTCAGCCGAAATCGCTTCAACATTTATACGCAACAAAATCACGACAATAGTTTTTTCCAAAAGCAGAATACGCGCCGAAATAATTACAAACTATATCAAAGAAAAAACTCATGCGCGTCTTGCCGCCTACCGCGGCGGCTATCTTCCTGGAGAGCGCAGAGACATCGAACATAAAATGCGCTCGGGCGAACTCGACGGAATTGTTTCGACGAACGCGCTTGAACTCGGTATAGACATCGGTTCACTTGACGCTGTAATATCAGTCGGATATCCCGGTTCTGTTTCATCGCTTCTTCAGCAGTTCGGCCGCGCGGGACGGAGGAATTCTTCATCGCTTTCGCTTCTGGTTGCTAATTCTTCCGCGCTTGACCAATACATAGCAGAGAACCCTGAATTTCTAACAGGCTTTCCGCCGGAAAACGCGGTAATAAATCCAGACAATCTTCTGATTCTATTGGATCATATCAAATGCGCGGCGTTTGAACTTCCTTTTTCCGAGACTGAACGTTTCGCGCCTCACATTTCAACTACGAAAGAAATTCTCGATTATCTCGAATCTGAAGGAATACTCAAAAATGCATCAGGAAAATATCACTGGATGAACGCGATTTACCCGGCAAACGAGGTATCTCTCAGAAGCGCGTCGCATGATAATGTTGTCATCGTTGATTCGACTTCGGCAAACAAGGTGATAGGAGAGGTTGATCTTTCGAGCGCGCCGACACTGATACATGACGAGGCGATTTATATTCATCAGGGCAGGCAGTTTTATATCGATAAGCTCGACTGGGAAAGAAGGACCGCTTTCTGTCACGAAACCGATTCTGATTATTATACCGACGCAGAATGCAAGACGGACATTCATGTTCTTGCCGATGACCGGAGTATGAAGAAAAAATCTTTTTCAATAAGCTATGGAGAAATAAACATCCGAGAGCAGGCGATGCTTTATAAAAAGATTAAATTCCGAACTCATGAAAATATCGGTTCCGGAAAAATCACGCTTCCTGAGATTGAAATGCACACGTCGAGTTTCTGGATTGATTTCGATGAAGAATATCTTGATTCATTCGGCGGAAAAGCGAACTCAGGTGCGCTTTTATATTCAGTCGGTTACATTCTCAAAAACATTGCGCCCGTGCATCTGTTCTGCGATCCGTCGGATATACGTTCAATAAACATGAGCAAATCTTCATTCAGCCTGAAGCCGGCACTGTTCATTGCAGATTCATCACCGGGCGGAAGCGGACTCTCCGCAAAACTCTATGACATATTTGATCATGTCGCGCTTTGCGCCTCTGAGCATATCTCGCGCTGTTCATGTAAGGAGGGATGTCCGGGATGCATCGGGCCTTCCGCCGGCGGCATCGACGGAGTCAAAAAAATTATATGCGCATTGCTCGGAGACCTTGCTTCGGCATCTTCTGAACAGGCGGATGTTCTGCACTAATTAATTATTGACGTATTTATGCAAATATGATTATTCTGCCGAAAATAAAAAATATTCAAGCGGGGTGATGACGGCATGAAATCCTATTTGGTCGCATAATCCGGCTCATCTTTGCTGGGT
>JAEWVM010000119.1 GCA_023396615.1 Spirochaetota bacterium
CAGAAATACGTCTTGTGATGTAATAGCCCATTTTGATTTAATAAAAAAAGTAAATGTCGATTTTCAGATATTTGATGAAAATTCTTCCTGGTATAATACTTATTTAAATGATGCGCTTGAAGCTCTAGCGGATAATCCTAAAATCGTCGAAGTAAATACCGGTGCACTAAGCAGAAAGAAATCAAAGGATCTTTTCCCATCGGATTACATTCTTAGGTTTCTTCTGAAAAATGACATACCTGTTGTAATCAATTCAGACTGTCATAGAAAAAAAGATATCGCCGCATATTATGATTTTGCAATTGAAAAACTTAAATCTCTGGGATTCTCTTATACCATGATATATGATACAGAAAGGTGGATCAAAACTCCTCTTTAAATTTTATTGAGATATGCACTTAACGCATCCTTTTACATGAAGTCTATTTTTGCCATTATCTTTTTTCCACATATCTCCAATGAGAAATTCTTTGCTGGCAAGACTCTTTTTGCATACAGGACATTTCCGTTTGCTGCTGTCTGAATCAAGACAGAATGGACATCCGAAAATATGAACAGTTGTTTTATCATCAACAGTGTACTTTTCGCTTTTTAAGCGTTCTCCGCGTTTCAGTCTTGAACCGCATATTATACAAGGCAGTTTGGAATATTCTTCTTTTTTTTCAATCGATTTCAATTTCTGTTCATTCGTTTTTGTTCCGCTAAAAAGCACATACACGACTGCGGTTACCAGAATGAGTGATACAACAATAATTATTTCTGTCATAAGCTTATATTCGACATTCTAATCATGTATTATTAAACATTTAATCTTGACAATATTGTCTGCAATTTCTTTTACTATAAGAGTCAGTCTGAAATTCATATAAAGAATCAGATCTGAATCATTAGTAATGATTAATTTGTTTGAGGTTGTATGAAGAAACTCTGGGGCGGCCGTTTTGACGATAAACCATCGGATATTACTGAAAGAATATCAGTATCTGTCCATTACGATAAGCGATTATACAAGCAGGATATCCGCGGATCGAAGGCTCATGCCGAAATGCTTAATAAGTGCGGAATTATTTCTAACGAAGATTTTGAACAGATAACAAAAGGGCTTTCCCTGATAGAAGACGAAATTGATTCAGGAAAATTTGAGTTTAAACGTTCTCTTGAAGATGTTCATATGAATATTGAATCACGTCTTACCGAGCTCGTCGGAGACGCGGGAAAAAGACTTCACACAGCCAGATCAAGAAACGATCAAGTCGCAACAGATACCCGTCTTTATATCAAAGATGAAATAATTGAAATTAAAGCTCTTTTAATAGATCTAATTTCAATTCTTGTAGAAACTGCCGATAAAAATACAGAAGTTGTCATGCCGGGATATACCCACCTTCAGGTTGCACAGCCTGTGAGATTTTCTCACCACATGCTGGCTCATGCTTGGGCGTTATCCCGCGATTTAAAAAGACTTCTTTTTGCTCTCGATATTGCAGATTCATCACCTCTTGGAGCAGGAGCTCTTGCCGGAGTCAATTACTCTACAGACAGAACGATAACACAGAAACTGCTTGATTTTAAATCCGTTAACATGAACTCGATGGATTGCGTTGCTGACAGGGATTACATGCTTGATGTACTTTATTTCTGTTCCGTGTGCGCGATGCATTTATCCCGTTTTTCGGAAGAAATAATTCTGTGGTCAAGTTCAGAATTCAGATTCATCCGTCTGTCCGACAAAGTAACTACCGGTTCATCCATTATGCCGCAGAAAAAAAATCCTGATCTCGCGGAACTAATCCGCGGAAAAACCGGAAGAGTCTACGGTAACATGATTGCTCTATTTACTGTATTAAAGGGGCTTCCTCTTGCGTATAACCGCGATTTGCAGGAAGATAAGGAATCTCTGTTTGATTCGATCGATACAATAAAACTTTCTATAGAAGCGATGATTGAAATGCTTAAGGAAATGACTGTAAATAAAGAACGCATGAAACAGGCTGTTTTTTCAAATTATTCGACAGCCACCGATCTTGCAGATTATCTTGCTAGAAAAGGGCTTCCTTTCCGCGAAGCTCATGAAGTTTCAGGCAGTATTGTAAAATTCTGTGAAACCAACGGAAAGGATTTTTTCAGCCTTACTCTTGAAGAAATAAAAAAATTCTCGGACTGTTTTGAGTCAGATATCGTTGAAATAATTAATCCTGAAAATTCCACCGAAAGGAAGCTTTCACTAGGTTCAACCTCTCTGTCAGAAGTGAGAAAACAGATAATTGAGCTTAAAAATATTATTGAAAAAAATAGATAGAAACTAAGCATTGCCTGAGAGGCGAGAATGGATTTTCTGATATTTGAGAATATTTCCAAGAGCTATGGCTCAAATAAGGTAATTGATAATCTGTCAATTGCCGTTCAGAAAGGAGAAATCTTTTCGCTTCTCGGTCCGAGCGGCTGCGGAAAAACAACCTTACTTAGAATCGCCGCAGGTTTTGAAGAACCGGATTCCGGCAGGGTTATACTTGACGGTCAGGATATTACAAATCTTCCTCCAAACAAAAGAAAATTAAATACGGTATTTCAGAATTATGCACTTTTTCCTCATCTGACAGTGAGAGACAATATCGCTTTTGGACTAAAAGTTTCAGGTTTCAGAAAAGAAAAAATCAACGATGAAGTCGAACGCTATCTGGATCTCATTCAGATGACGGATCATGCATCAAAAAAGCCATCCAAACTTTCGGGCGGGCAGAAACAAAGAGTCGCAATCGCACGTGCGCTGATTAATAAGCCTGATGTACTTCTTCTGGATGAACCTCTTGCCGCACTTGACTTAAAACTACGCCAGAGAATGCTCGTCGATCTCGACTGGATGCATGATGAAGTAGGTATAACGTTTTTATACGTTACTCATGACCAGAGCGAAGCTATGAGTATCAGCGACACGATTGCAGTCATGAACAAAGGCCGTATTGAGCAGAAAGGCACATCTGTTGAAGTTTATGAAGCTCCGAGAACGAGTTTTGTAGCGGCATTCATCGGTGATACGAATTTTTTTGACGGCGAAGTTAAAAGCATAGACGGAGATTATTGTCTTCTTTCAGTTGAGTCATTTCCGGACATTCGAGTTTATAATGATAAGGCGGTAAAACCCGGCGGGAAGGTATATCTCAGCATAAGGCCTGAAAAAATCGGAATATCTCATAACAAACCTGCAGAAGATAAGATAAATGTTCTCAAGGGCAAAGTAGAAGAAATTATATATCTCGGTTCACATACTAAATACTGGATC
>JAEWVM010000014.1 GCA_023396615.1 Spirochaetota bacterium
TAGGATCTTCAACCGGATCCGCAATAAGTTCTCTGTCACCGTCTCTGTTTCCGGACGAACAGGCCGAAAAAACAAAGAAGGCGGCAAATAGAATGATTAGAATCTTTTTCATATTTTTACCTCATGATATTTAAAATAGCATTTTTCATTATATTATTTATTTTAAAACCCCTTAATCTCCAATCAAATAAATTGAGTCAAGTTTTATTTTATTATTTTTTATATAATATTTTTATTATGTCTCATTACGGATTGTGTACATGTTTATCAACGATCTTGGTTATCTTTGATAAACATAATCTAATAATAAAAGTGAGCGGACTCAACGATGCCGGCAAGCCCCGCGCGGCAATATCTTATTCCGAATGCATACGTATTTACGGAAGTCCCGGCGACCACGGATGGTTTAGCTTTCAGCTAATATCAATTTCTGTACGGCAGGAAGCCGATAGTTCAGCGCGGACAAGTATGTCATAATGCACTGACTAAGGGCACGCAAAAAAATCGGCAAGAAGTTTAATGCCGATTCGATAGTTTTTTATAAAATCAATTTCGCCGGGTTTAAAAACCCGGCGGGATATTTTAAGATATATTATTTTCTTGCATTATAAACATCAGCATACTTCTTGTCTTCAACCATGATATGATTTTTCAGCCAGTCTTTCAGATCATTAGTGACCGAGATTGACATTAAAATCTCATTGTTTTCAATTTTTCTTTTATATTCATTCATTCTCGCCGTAATCGTTTCATGCATTTTTTTCTGACTGTCAAGTTCCGAATAACCGATTGAATTCATCAGCTTCTCTTCTTCCGAAAAATGATAATGAGTATAATCAAGCACTTCGTTTATCATTTCCTTAAGCTTGTTATCAATATTTGTTTTTTCAAGATTATCATAGAAATTATTAATAATTTCTATCCATCTTTTATGCTGTTTATCCATTTCGGGAATACCGATTTCAAACTCCTTACCCCAGGTTACAATACTCATATTTCCTCCTTATAAGTTTATAACTAAATCAGAAAGTAATTATTAAACTTCACAAACGTAGTTTACGGAAATCTTCCTTCATTCTTTCAAAATCACCTATCCAATCCTCAATATCCTGTTCGTGCTCAAATTCTTCATTAAGAATCTGTGTTGTTATCTGATGGGTATTGTGATCCTTTACGTTTGCACCTCCTGCTGTTATACAAAAGCTTAGCACAAAAGAATATCAAGTTCAATAATTTTAAAAGGACAACGAATTAAGAGATAATTATGGAAGATTATTATTTCACAAAACAAGTTACGCATTTGCTGAGCGAAGCGAAGAAATATTATAATGATATTTCACAAAAAATGATATCAAAACACCAAAAGTGCGCAAAACACTTAGAAAAAGATGAATAATATAGTAAAGTAAAAAGTTTGCCGAAGGCAAACTAACATTGATCGTCGCGCAGGGGTTATTTCTGAGCCGAATCCGCCGTGTTTACAAAGGCGGTTCTGCGAGTTCTGCGCGACAAGAGCCGCGCGGCGACTGAGCGACAACTTTTCTTTGGTTACTTTCTTTTTTTGAAAAAAGAAAGTAACATAAACGGGTAAAGGGCGTGGAATGCCCTTTGAATTCTGCCCGCCTCGCGGGCATCTTTATAATTTCTGTTCTATCTTAACACAGCTGACTATTCCGTCTTCGCCGAACATACGGATAAAATCATCTATTCGTATGCTTCCGCATAATATTTCAACTTTTGCTTTGTCATCACAAAACTCATAATTAAGAACTGCTTCTTTTACAATAATTTCACGAACCTTTCCTTTCGATTCCTTCATGTAAACAGAATCTGATTCAAGATACGCTTTCATCTTTTCATTATCCGCGCCTTTAATCACATAAACAGAAGATGCGCCGATTCGCATGAGATTGGCTTTAGCGGTTTGCGTAATCGATAAAAGAGATAATCCTGCCGGAAGCGATTCATTAATAACTTTCTTCATTTCGTCACAATCAAAAGAAGTATAGACTTCCGCGTCTATCAGTTCGCATTCGCTTTCAATACCGAGCGGAATCGGAAATGAAGCTGAAATCTTTTCGTGTTTATTATATCCCTGAGTGTACGATACTGGAAACGAAGCCGATGTAAATGCTCGCCGTATGTGATCCAGCATATCATTATGCGAAAAATATTTTGCAGTATCTTTTTTCTGAAATGTAAGTCTGCAATTTCCTTCAGAATTATATCTTATTTTGAATTTTTCAAATGACTCGCGGAGTTTTTCTTTATCAATAAAGAGTTCTCTTTTTTTTGCCGAAAGCCGCTCAGTACTCATTAAATTATCTTTTTTATACGCAATTATTTTGCGGTTTGAAGCCTGAACGAATTCCCATGGAATTGCTTCCCTCTCATTAAGAAAAGAATCAAGATTATATTCTTTAATGATATTTTCCCATATGTCTTTTCTGATAAATTCATCCCACGAATCCATATAAGCTCCGCGCTTGTATGCTTCATGCAGAGCGGGTCCGAGAGATGCGTCTCCTCTTGAAATAATTGCTTCAAGACGCGAAACAAATATATCATGATTCTTTATTGATATATTCTTTGGCAGTGCGCGTTTAATCTTCAAAACCGTTTCAAGCAGATATTCGCTAGAAGCAAATTCGTCGCATTCAAAAGGGGTGTGTGGTTTCGGTACAAAAGGCGATATCGTAACATTGATTTTTTTACGTCTGCCGCCTATTTCATTTATTTTTGTCAATGCCTGAATGATGCTTTCAGCTTCATCATGCTCCTTATATCCCGGAAGCCCGATCATAAAATAAAGCTTAATGAGATTCCATCCGTTTCTGAAAACTTCTCCGATGATTTCATATAGATCATCCATCGCTAGTTTCTTGTGAATCTTTCTGCGGAGAAAATCGTCGGCAGTTTCAACAGCGAATGTTATCGATGATTGTCTGACGTCAGAAACGGCCTTGATAAGCGGCAGATTTGTTTTGTCAACCTTCATCGAAGGAAGAGCTACCGAGTATGCGTTTTCATTTATAAACGGCATTATCGTGTTAATCAGCGAATCGATTCTGGTATAATCGCTCACAGAAAGAGCCGACAATGTCACTTCATTGAGACCTGTATTTTTTATCTGATTTTTTATATTCTGAAATATTACGTCTTCGCTGTATTCTCTATAAGGCATAGTGCAGAATCCGGCATGGCAGAAACAGCACATGTTTCTGCAACCTCTCGCGATTTCAGTAACGCTTTTTTCCTGGCTGATAGAAATTAGAGGAACAAGACTCTTTTTAGGATATACAAGATTGCCTTTATAGAAAGCCTTTCGCACAGGTTTCGCGTCAAAGCCTTTAATTCCGCCGGACAATTCTTTAACGGCTGAATTTGCCGGAACGAAAAGATTATCAAACTTTTCAAGAGACGCGATTATTTCATTTTTAGAAACGCCTTTCTTTTTCTGTTCAAATATATGCTGAACTATTTCGGTTAAATTATCCTCGGCTTCACCTGCAAAAAAAACATCCGCTGAAAAAGACAAAGGCAAAGGATTCGATGAGCATTCACCGCCGATTATAACAATCGGGTCTTTTTCACTTCTTTCATTTCTGTCTACTGGAATACCTGACAGACTGAGTATATGAAATATATTTGTCGCAAGAAGTTCATGCGAATAATTAAAACCTATCATGTCGCATTCTTTCAGAGGCGTTCTGCTTTCAAGTGTAAAAAGCGGAATCGAATTATTTTTAAGTTCAGTCTCAAAATCAAGCGCCGGAACAAAAACTCTCTCGCATGCAACGAAGTCTATCTCGTTGAGCATTTCATAAATAATCTTGATTCCGTTGTTCGCCATTCCGACTTCATATCTGTCGGGATACGACATTACAAAGCGGAACTTCGCGTCTTTTTTTAAAAACTGATTGCGCTCTCCGCCCGAATATCTTCCGGGTTTTTCAACCGAAAGAAGTATTTTTTCAATGATACTGTTATTGTTTTTCAATTAATGCTCTCGCTATATTCATAAATTCTTCGGGCGAAATTTCTTCAGCTCTCATATTAGGATCTATTCCTGATTTTTCAAGAGCACTCATCACCCTGTTCTTTTCTATATTCATGTGCGGAGAATCGGTAAGCGATTTTAAAATCCGTTTTCTTCTTCCCCAAAAAGCCGATTTAACAGCAAGACGAAACAAAATTCTTTCTTCTTTTGTGAAATCAGTATTCTTTCTAATTAGTTTTAAAACAGATGATTTGACATCAGGTTCAGGATAGAAATTATCCGCAGCAACACTCATCACATTTTCTGCAGTATACGAAAGTGATACCGATGCAGTAAGTGCGCCGTACGAATCATCGCCGGCATGGGACAGTATTCTTTCAGCCATTTCCTTCTGAAGCATAATTACAATTATTTCCGGATGATAATCTTCGATAATCTTAAACAAAATCTCGCTCGCGCAATAGTAAGGAAGATTGGATACTGCCTTATTATATTTAGTACTGCTTTCATATTTTAAAAAATCGGAGTGAACAAGCTTAATCGATGTTGAAGCATATTTTTCCGACAAAAAAGAAAAAAGTCCCTTATCGAGTTCGACAAGAGTAAGGTCATCCGTTAATTTTGCAAGCTCATCACTGAGTGCGCCGAGACCCGGGCCGATTTCAATGACTGATTCATTTTCTTTAATTTCAGCCGCAGCTGCGATCTGAGAAGTTATCACGCTGTTCCACAAAAAATTCTGTCCGAGTTTTTTTAGAGGCGAAAGCGACCTTGAATTTAATAGTCCTATAACGTCTTTACGGTTCATGAATACATACTTTTTTTTAAGTATCATTTGTCAACTCAATACAACCAGAAGATTAAAAAGAAAAAAGCTTGTATTCCTGCCTATTTCAGCTATAATCTTTTTATAAAATAGAGAACAGACAGAGAGGCGTATATGACCGAAAAAAGAGAGCATGCCAGACAGAGAAAAACCATCCGCGCGGAAGTTCATACTTCTGACGGAATGACATTCAGCTCCACGCTTGACATGAGCGCACGCGGAGTATTCATTACTACGCCGGAACCGATTGACCAGGGGAAGGAAGTAACCCTGACAATAGCATTGACTCCAAGCGATCACATTTCTGTTGCAGGAATTGTAAGATGGATACGCGAAGAAAATGAAGATATGCGCGCCGGAATGGGCATTGAGTTTATCGACATTTCAGAAGTCACACTTAATGTTCTCAGAAATATTGCGGAGATGTAATTAATTTATTTCTTCCGAATGAATTTCACACACACCAATAAGCTTTGCCGACGCTTTTATTCCAAAATAGCGCCGGCACTGAGCTACTTCGTCTTCGTATTGCAGAGTTGCAGTTTTAATTGCGTTTTTTGTTCTCGAAATAGCGCTTCTCATATCCTTTCCCATCAGGTTCATGTTCATTTCCTGTCTTGAAAGTTTTTCTTTAAGTTCGCGTATTTCTTTATCAAATGAATCTTTTATTTTATCAAGTTCGGGATCAACAGACAGATCAAGGTTTTCCTTCATATCCCATATCTTATCTTCTGATATTTGTTTTAATTTATTTTTTGCTGAACTAAAATAATCAGTTAGTTTGCTGTAATAAGAAAAAGGCAGATCAGAATCTCTTCCGAGACCATGAAGAATATCCTTTTCGATAAGATCAACATCAAGTGACGAAAGCGCGTTTCCGTCTTCAATGAAAATTACAGAAAGCTCTTTTTTTTCGCTGACCGAACGGAATGACACAACAAAGAAAAAAGCAATTCCTTTGAACTTTTTAAACGATTTCAAATATCGGTTTCCTAGAGGTACAGAAAAAGACTCATCAAAACATTTTTTTATTGATGAATCAATAATGGGATGACCGAAAGCGAAAAAATGAAGTTTTGAATCAAGAAGCGCTTTTTCGCTGTCAAAAGTTCCTCTTATATCACCGCCTTCAAATCTTGAATTATAAATATCTCCCGACGATTTTTTCAAAATAGAATTATCACACAATGAAGAAAATCGAAGCATGAACGATTCAAGCTGACGGTTTGAAAACGCGCGTTCTTTCTGCGTAACCTTATAATATTCGTCATAATTAAAATCAAGCCTGTGAGCAACTGTTAGATTTGAAAGCTTCTCATAGCTTTTTTTCGCGCGCTCGACTGATTCATCTATCTGTTTTATCATTTCACGCTTTTTACGTTTAGCGACGAATTTCATAAATAATGAAGCCAGATTCAGTTCGTCTTCAATCTGACCAAGCATTATATCCGGCGTACCGATTGATTCTTCGAACAAAGAAAGCTTATGAGTCAGAACTTCAAGAACCCTTTCCGCAACGGTGTTTTTAGTCGAAAAATTATAGATATAAACATCATACTTCTGACCGAATCTGTGAATTCGTCCTATGCGCTGTTCAATTTTCAAAGGCGACCACGGCAGATCGTAATTAAAAAGGATGCTGCAGAACTGCATGTTTCTGCCCTCGCCTCCGGCTTCCGTACAGATAAGAATTTCGGTATCTTTTTTAAAATTATCTATCGCAGCTTCTTTCTCGTCTTTATTCATCGACCCATGGAAAACTTCGACCGAATATTCACTGAGTAATGACCTGAGATAATCCTGAGTTGTTTTAAATTGAGTAAAAATCAGAAATTTGGCATAACCGTCTTTTTTAAGTGAACGGATCATCTCAAGAAGTTTTTCGCCTTTTTTGTTACGCTTAATTTTTTCGGCTAGTTCGATGATGTGATTAAGAGTCACGATTTCGCTCATAATATCACGGGCCGTACGTTTCTCATCAGAATCTTCGCTGAGCTCCTCATCACAGTCATCCATGTCTTTTAGAAGTTCGTCAAAAAAAATCTGATCAGCTTCATCAGTTTTATTAACTAAATTCTGAAGATGATTGCGTCTGTTTATAAGCGCTTTATATAGTGCGTACGAAGAAGAATCCAAAAGTTTCTGAAAAACAGTCATAATAAATCCGACTGCCCTGTTTTCACTCTGCATGGCTTTATTGAATTCTTCAGCAACGTATTTTGTCGTTGCGTCGTAAAGATCTCTTTCTTCGGGATAAAGATCAAATTTGATAGTACGTGCATGACGTACCGTAAAACCGCCGATTTCCTTCTTTGTTCTGCGTATCATTATCGACGAAAGCTTTTCTTTTAATTTAGACAAATCGCTTTCAGGCATACAGAATTCATTATAATAACTCTGAAACGGTCCGAGAAGATTTTTATCTACAAGGCGTATCAGATAATAAAGTTCTTCAAGCTTCCCTCTAAAAGGAGTCGCCGTGAGAAGTATCATCGACTTAGTACGCTCAGAAATTATTTCTGCAGCGTTATACGCAAGAGTAGTTGTAACCGAATCACGTCTCAACCTATGCGCCTCGTCAAAAATAACGGCATCCCATTTTACATTTTTCAACTCTTCAAGAAATGCGGCGTTTTTAATAAAATCAACCGAGCAGATTCCTTTTCCAATTTTTTCCCAGACATTAGAAGTTGTTTTTCTGAATTTTTCAAGATACTTGCGGTCAATAAGTTCAAAACGCTCACCGAATTTTTCTTCCATCTCATTCTGCCACTGAATTAAAAGAGATGCAGGTGCAATTATAAGAATGCGGGAAATATCATTGCGGTAAATCATTTCCTTGATTACAAGACCGGCTTCAACTGTTTTTCCGAGGCCGACTTCATCGGCTATCATAAAACGC
>JAEWVM010000041.1 GCA_023396615.1 Spirochaetota bacterium
AAATTCAGGCAAAACTGATATTGATTCTTTCATGAGCCAACTGAACAGCAAATTTGTCTCATCAATGAATATTCCTGTTGTGATAGGGGAATACGGAGCAACCAATAAAAACAATCTTACAGATCGAATTAATTATTTCAAATACTACGTTGCAAAAGCACATTCTTTTGGAATGTGC
This sequence comes from Spirochaetota bacterium, assembly GCA_023396615.1. GTDB lineage: Bacteria > Spirochaetota > UBA4802 > UBA4802 > JAFGJZ01 > JAKJGA01. The sequence goes on from JAEWVM010000041.1 coordinate 179, forward strand.
CCGATTGTTTGGGATAATGGAAATTATCAGATTAAAGGCGGCAGTTATGCTGAACTTTACGGCTACTACAAAAGAACAGATCAAACATGGTATTTTCCGGATTTGCTGAACGCAATTATTACTAATTAGAATTTCATAATATTCCGGCACAAATCAATAAAAGTATTGCATGCCGGAATATTATTATCTCTTCAAATTTCTTAATAACTAGTTACTTGTTTTTTAAAGAGATTGTAATCTTTTAAACCGCATCTCTTCTTTAATCTCAAAGGAAATTTATTGACATATACAGCCCTCCATTAAGAGTTACCCTGTTATTGGTCTATCATGGAATTACAAAATATATAAGGAGTTGTGCTAATGGAGTACTCACACGAAGTCGAAAGAATGACCTGTGTTGCCAAAGGCCCTAATCACGGTCCGGCTCCCATCCCTCAGGAAGGAAAATGGGATCAGGTTAAGGAAATTAAAGACATTTCCGGTCTTACACACGGCGTAGGCTGGTGTGCCCCTCAGCAGGGTGCATGCAAACTTACTCTTAACGTTAAAAACGGAATCATCGAGGAAGCTCTCGTTGAAACTCTCGGATGTTCTGGAATGACGCATTCTGCTGCAATGGCTGCTGAAATTCTTACCGGAAAAACAATTCTCGAAGCTATGAACACCGACCTTGTCTGTGACGCTATCAACACTGCGATGAGAGAACTTTTTCTTCAGATTATCTACGGAAGAACTCAGACTGCTTTCAGTGAAGGCGGACTTCCAATTGGTGCAGGACTAGAGGATCTCGGTAAAGGTCTTAGAAGCCAGGTCGGAACTATTTTCAGCACAAAAGCAAAAGGTCCCCGTTACCTCGAAATGGCTGAAGGTTACATTACAAAAATCGCTCTTGATGAGAAAGGTGAATCAATCGGTTACGAATTTGTTCATCTCGGCAAAATGATGGAAGCAATCAAAAAAGGAACTGACGCAAACGAGGCGCTCAAAAAAGCAACTTCCACTTACGGAAGATTCGCAGACGCCAAAAAATATATCGATCCGCGTGAAGAGTAAGGAGGAATAAATGGCTGCATTATTTGAAAGCTATGACAGAAGAATAAAACAGATCGAAGCGGCTCTCGGTAAAAACGGAATCAAGTCGCTCGAAGAAGCTAAGTCAATTTGCGATGCAAAAGGCATCGATGTACCTGCAATAGTTAAAGGCGTTCAGCCTATCGCGTTTGAAAATGCTGTATGGGCATATATTACAGGCGCGGCTATCGCAATAAAAAAAGGAATCACTGACCCTGCTGCAGCTGCAGAAACTATCGGAGAAGGACTTCAGTCTTTCTGTATCCCGGGTTCTGTTGCAGATGACAGAAAAGTCGGTATCGGACATGGAAATCTTGCTGCGATGCTTCTTAGAGAAGAAACTAAATGTTTCGCTTTCCTTGCCGGTCATGAGTCTTTTGCCGCTGCTGAAGGCGCAATAGGTCTTGCAAGATCTGCTAACAGAGTTAGAAAAACTCCTTTGAAAGTTATACTCAACGGTCTTGGAAAAGACGCTGCTTTTATCATTTCCAGAATCAACGGTTTCACTTATGTTCAGACTAAATTCGATTACTATACAGGTAAACTTGATATAGTAAAAGAAACTGCTTATTCAAACGGCGAAAGAGCCGCAGTAAGATGCTACGGTGCAGACGACGTTCGTGAAGGCGTAGCTATCATGCACAAAGAAGGTGTTGACGTTTCCATCACAGGAAATTCAACAAACCCTACAAGATTCCAGCATCCGGTTGCAGGAACTTACAAAAAAGAATGTGTAGAACAGGGCAAGAAATACTTTTCAGTTGCTTCAGGCGGCGGAACAGGAAGAACTCTTCACCCGGACAACATGGCGGCAGGTCCTGCTTCTTACGGTATGACTGATACTATGGGACGTATGCATTCAGACGCGCAGTTTGCTGGATCTTCATCGGTTCCGGCTCACGTTGAAATGATGGGTCTTATCGGTATGGGAAATAACCCGATGGTTGGAGCTACAGTTGCTGTTGCGGTTGCAATCAGCCAGGCTAAATAAGATTATTCTCTAATTAACATAAAAAGCCGGCTCTTTTGAGTCGGCTTTTTTATTATAAGCTATTTGTTCTTATTCACTTCACTCAATTTTCATATTTCTTTCACTAACCTGATTAAATTTAGCTTCATCCGGTACTAAACCGTAATATGGAGGTTAAATGAAAAATCAATTTTTAAAAGCGCTTATCATTTTCGGTATGATTTTGGGACTTTTGATTCCTGTACAAATGGTAAAATCATTAGTTAATGAGAGAAAAGAACGGCAACAGGATGTTTATACCGAAGCCGGAAAGACATGGGGAGGAAATTTTATTTTCGGCGGGGTTTACGCTTCTTCCGGTAACAAAACGATATTCCCGAAAACAGTTAATATCAACTGTGAACTTAAATCAGAAATAAGAAAAAAGAATATTTTCAAAATACCGTGTTACACATCAATATTGGTTATCGATGCGGATTTTGATGATACAAAAAATTTAACAAATTTTGTCCTTGGCATGAATTTTTCTCAAAACGGCAGTATCGATATTGAATCAGTGAAAGTAAATGACGAAACGATAAACTTTTCAGACAAAAACATCCAAGGCTCTGAATCCGTCTGGAATAATGATATTATCAATATCAAGTCAAAAAATCCTCTGAAAAAATGTTCAATACGTTTAAAAATAAGAGGATCCGAAAGATTGTATTTTAGAGAAGGAGAAACTTCATCAAAAATCACTATGACTTCCGATTGGCCGGATCCGAGTTTTACAGGACTGCTGCCAACAGAAAGAAAAATAACCAGCAAAGGTTTCTCTGCTGAATGGAACACCTCATCAAAGAATTCATCAAATGAAAGAGGAAAAGTTTCTGATGATGTATTCGGTGTTTCTCTTTATGTTCCTCTAAATGTTTATCAGCAAACAGATAGAATAACAAAATATGCTCTTCTTTTCATCTTTCTGACTTTTGCAGTATTTTTTATTTTTGAGAATTTATCAAATCTCAAAATACATCCTTTTCAATATCTGCTTGTGGGAGGAGCTTTAACAATATTTTATCTGCTTCTTCTTTCACTCAGCGAACATCTGTCATTTGCAATCTCTTATTTCATAGCTTCTTTTTCAACAATATCTCTCATTTCTCTTTACTGCAGATCAGTGCTGGGAGAAAAGAAAAGAGCATTGATTATATGTGCTTTTCTATCAGTTCTATACACTTTCCTATTTATTCTTATTCAAATGCAGGAATATTCTCTGCTACTCGGTTCTTTCGGTTTATTCTTTCTTCTAGCAGGAACAATGTATCTCACTAGAAAGATTAATTGGCAGGAAAAATAAAAAACTTTTAGAGGTGATTTGAAAAAATTGCCTTTAAAAAACTTATTGCTTTTTTTAATCACGGTGCTGTTATTTTCATGTTTTAGAGAGGTATTATATGAAACTCAGCACCGAATCCAAAGTCGGAATGATGGTAACGCTAAGCTTCACGGTGCTTATCGCCGTTATCGCTCTTTTAGCAAGAGTCAGCATAAACAGAAACGGCTACAATCTTCGCATATATTATACTTTTTTAAGCGATCTCAGAGTATCCGCTCCTGTAAAAATCGGAGGCGGAATTAAAATCGGAGAAGTCCAGGAAATAAAACAATCAGCAGAAAAAACAGAAGTAATTCTATGGATTAATAATGAATACAAACTACCCCGCTCTTCAACCTTTGCGATTTATACAACCGGTCTTATCGGAGAAAAATACGTTAATGTTATAATTCCTCCTTTACACGATAATGATATTTTTCTTGAAGACGGTGATATGAAATACGGAATGGAACCGGCTTCATTTGACAGAATGATGCAGGTTTTTCAGGGTTTCATGCAGGATAAGGACGGCGGACAGGTACTTGCGGATATTTTTCAGAATTCGAGCATGTTTGTTCAGAATCTAAATAACATGACTCAGGAAAACAGAACGGATATACGTTCAACGGTTTCAACCGCAAAAGCTACAATGACCGATCTCAATGTGCAAACTAAGATTTTTATGGGCCAGATGAATACCCTTACAAAAAATCTTTCAGACATATCACAAACTAATAAAGAAGATATAACTATAACTCTAAGAAATCTTTCAGAATCAACAGACAGTCTGAACAAGATTCTTTACCGTCTTGAAAACGGACGCGGCACTCTCGGGAAATTAATGACAGACGAAGAAATATATAATAATCTCCGTGATGCTTCCATCTATGCAAAAGATTTCACTTATATACTTTCAAAGAATCCTTCTCTTCTTATGTGGAAGGAACAGAAGTAATGGCAAAAAAAGATCATTTTTTTCTTTGTTCAAACTGCGGCGAAAAATCACCTAAATGGCTTGGAAAATGTCCTTCATGCGGTGACTGGAATACTTTTGTTGAAGAGAATGAAAACATAAAGGAAAAGAAAACCCGTCATCACACTCACATTCTTTCTCTATCTGAAATCGGTATAAAAGATTCTCCGCGTTTTGCAACCGGAATATCCGAATTTGATGCTGTCTGCGGAGGCGGAATTGTAAAAGGATCCGTCATTCTAATTGGAGGAGAACCCGGAATTGGAAAATCCACATTATCTCTACAGATAGCCTCATCCTTAAAGACTCTATATATTTCCGGCGAAGAATCGCCTGAACAGATTAAGCAAAGAGCAGACCGCTTGAAACTGAATACATCAAATATTTTTATTTCAACAGAAAGATCAGTTGAAGCCATTGAACACATTCTAAATTCACAGAGATTTGAAACAGTTATAATAGATTCTATCCAAACTATTTTCACTGAAAATAATCCGTCGGCACCCGGATCTGTTTCACAGATTAGAGAATCTGCCGCAAGTCTAACAGAGTCCGCAAAAAAAACAAATATTCCTTTTATAATTGTAGGACATATTACAAAAGAAGGAACCATTGCCGGACCAAAAATTCTCGAACACATCGTGGATACCGTTTTATATTTTGAAGGTGATTTTACAAAGGAATACCGTCTCCTTAAATCATTTAAAAACCGCTTCGGTTCGGTAAATGAAATAGGAATATTTAAAATGACTCCCGGAGGACTTTTTCCGGTTGAAGACAGAAACTCAATTTTTTTAAATCCAAATCACCTGTCTTCTCCTGGCTCATCAGTTTCTGCAGCTTTAGAAGGAAGCCGCATTATACTTTTTGAAGTTCAGTCTCTTGTAACTCCTACAAATTTTTCTAACCCGAAAAGAATGGCAGACGGATTCGATCAGAACAGACTTTCAATAATATCTGCAGTTCTTGAAAAATACCTCAAAATTCCAATGTCATCTTCTGATATTTTCATAAATCTTGCAGGAGGCTTTTCTGTCGGAGAAACAGCTTCTGATACTGCTATTGCCGTTTCAATAATTTCAAGTTATCTTAATAAGGCAGTCGATATAAAAACCGGTTTCGTAGGAGAGATTTCTCTTTCAGGAGAAATCCGCCCTGTCTCTCATATTGAAAGAAGGATTTCTGAGCTTTATAAAAACGGATTCAGCAGAGTTTCGGTTCCCTTTGCACAGAAAGATGATATCGATACTAAAGGCGGATTGGAGATATTACCGGCTGGAAGCGTAAAAGATCTGATTTCTTTTACCGAAAAAAACAGTTGATAATATAGCGTCTTTTCGCCGATTAGTAAACGGGGTATTATTGTGAGAACAAAAATAAGACAGGTCAAAAATTCCGCAAAACAGAAATGTTCAGAAAGATATTTTATGTTTTCAAGAAAGCTCATAAAGAAATGGGAAGCTTTTTTGCGCAAAGGTCACGAGAAAATGACCATTATGTTCATACCCCACAATGAAAAGAAAATCTTCAATTTCCAGATATCGAAGTTTATAATTTCTTTTTTTATTATATTGTTCTTCATCGTTGTAAGCGCTTCTCTCATGGCATTTATTAAGCACAATCAGATAAAGAATGAAGAAAAAGAATCTATTAAAAAGTATAATAATGTCAGAGCCCAACTGCATAAATTTCAGGAACTGTCCTCAGAAATTGAATCCCTTATGGATGATATTAAACCGCAGGTAGAAAAAATATATACTCTTTCAACAGGAACTGATGATCCTGAATCTATATGGCTTTCCCTTCCGGTTGATCCCGAAGATCAGACTTCAGTCAAAAACCAGCACGTTCCTTCACAAATTGAAGATCTTAAAGAAATACGAAAAAATCTTTCAAATGCCGCAAACACGATGAAAACGGTTAAAGTGTTTCTCGACGAAAGAAGAAAAGTCGCAAACGGTACTCCTTCGATGTTTCCAAATAACGGTCATATTACTTCTCTTTTCGGATGGAGAAGATCTCCTTTCGGCTTCGGAAGAGATTTTCACTACGGAATAGATATCGCTGCTGATCACGGAACGCCTATTAAAGCTACGGCAAAAGGTATTGTAATTTTCGCAGGCTGGTCAGGCGGATACGGAAACATGATCAGAGTAAAACATGATTACGGATACGAAACAATATACGCCCACTGTTCGCGATTAAATGTATCAAAGGATCAAACAGTAGAGCGCGGAGATGTTGTAGGTTTTGTCGGTCAGACAGGGTCATCAACAGGAAACCACTGCCATTATGAAATAAGAATGAGTAATACCGCAGTCAATCCTTACCCTTACATGAGTCCGGTCTGGTAATTTTATCTCGATAAAAGCATTCGAATCCCGATTGCAATTAGAAATACCGCAAAGATTTTCTTTAAGACCGAGGCATCAACAATATGGGCTATTTTTGCACCAAAAAATCCTCCTAACACAAATGACACGGCAATTATTACTGCCGATGTTATATTTACGTTACCCTGTTTATAATATTCTGCTGCCGCAAGAAGACCAATCGGAAGAACCATTGCTGCAAGCGTCGTACCCTGCGCCAAGTGCTGTGAATATCCCATAAAAAACACAAGAGCCGGAATCATAATGATTCCTCCGCCTATTCCAAGTAAGCCGCTGAAAACACCTGCTGTCATTCCGATTGCCGCCGCAATAAACATTCCTTTTCCTCCAACTTCTGCTTGATAAAAACAAACTGCTCTAATATAATGACTATTCAATATACTTATGATCAATTTATTAAATACAGACATAAACTCTGTCAAAAACAAATTATATTCTCTCCCTTTTGAATATTCAGAGATACGCCTTGTAAATCAAAAGTCGAATTATATATCCATTTCCGGAAAACAAACAGAATCTGCAGCAAGCGGCAGTTCTTCCGGCGGAATAATCAGAGTTCTGAAAAACGGCAACTGGCTCGTAACTTCTTTTAATGATTTTAATAAAATTGATTATTATCTTTTAAAACTGGCGGAAAAAGCAAAATCGTTAAAACTACAAGGAAATTCTTTCATTCATAAAAGTTCTCCTGTAATAATCAACAAAACAACATCTTCCGGAATTTCACTGGATTCAGTTTCATTTGATGAAAAATTTCTTCTGGCAGAAAAGTACAATAACATACTTTTCAATCATGATAAGATTCAGACTTCGCGCTCAATATATAAAGACTCACTTTCGGCATATTGCTATCTAAATTCTGAAGGCAGTGAAATCCTTTATAATAAATCTTTTTGCGGAGTTTCTCTTTCTGCGACAGCCAAAGACGGAAACGAAATTCAGCCGTATCACAATTCATTTGCCAAGTACGGCGGTTTTGAAATTTCTCAAGGACACGAGCAAACTGCTGAATCAATTGTGAAAACAGCAATAGAAATGCTTTCAGCTGAAAACGCCGACGGCGGAAAATATAATATCATCTGCGATCAGAAGCTTTCAGGAGTTTTTATTCATGAAGCATTCGGTCATCTTTCTGAAGCAGACGCGATTTATGAAGATGAAAGAATGACAAAAATTATGACAATCGGCAGTCAATTCGGCAAAGAAACTCTGAACGTTATTGATGACGGAACTCTTGAAGATTATGCCGGATATATCCCATGTGATGATGAAGGTATATTCTCTGCTAAAAATTATTTGATTAAAGACGGCCTTCTTTCGGGCAGACTTCATTCCAGGGAAACAGCACACAAGATGAATGAAAATCCTACCGGAAACGCTCGTGCAATTTCTACTTATTTTGCTCCAATAGTTAGAATGACTAACACCTATATTGATAATGGTAAATACTCAAAAGACGATTTATTCAATTCTCTTGATGACGGAATTTACGCGATAGATTATCACGGCGGAATGACAAACCTTGAGCTTTTTACTTTTTCTCCGGCATACGGTTATCTGATAAAAAACGGCAAACCTGTAAAAATGCTGAAAAACATTATGCTTTCGGGTAATGTTTTTGAAACACTAAAAAATATTGATATGATTGCAAATGACAAAATGCATTTTGGAGGACTCGGCGGCTGCGGAAAAGCAGGACAATCTCCGCTTCCTGTTTCTCTCGGCGGACCTCACATTTTAGTAAAAGATGTTTTAATCGGAGGCAAGCAATGATTGCCGCTGAAAAATATCTTAAAGAAAATACTGATTGGTATGATATATATTTTGAAGAATCTGAATCTTTTCCGATAAGTTTTGCAAACAACCGATTCTATTCCATATCCGAAAAATTTTCGTCCGGCTGCGGAATAAGAGTTTCCGTTGATGGAAAAATCGGTTTTTCTTTTTCAAACAATAAAGACAAACTTCTTGAAACAGCTCAAACGGCAGTGTCCCTTTCAAAGTTCAGCGAAATTCAGAGAATCACTTTACCTGAAATTCCTCAAAATATAATCGAACCGATAACCTATGTAGAAAATGACATTTCGGTTGAATTAGAAATATCTTCAGCAGAGAATACTATATCTTTGATCACGTCGGAATTTAATGACGCTCTTTCTGATGTCAGAATCAATTCAGGAAAAGGATCCAGGCGAATCATCAATTCAAAAGGTCTTGATTACTCTTCAAAATATTCGTTTTATTCTGCAAGCGTCAGCACGGAGAGAATTCTCGAAGACAAAAGCCGGGTTTCTGTATGGGAAGCGGTCTCATCAATTAAGAAAATGAGCTATGATCATCTTTGCTCTGATCTTTTAAAAATGATGAAATACTCTCAAACCAGCACAAAAGTAAATCCGGGGAAAATACCCATTATTTTTACTCCTCATGCTTTTTCTTCTCTAATTTCAATTTTATTAAATCAGCTATCAGGCGGAAGTCACTATAAGAAGATATCTCCTTTTTCCGGTAGAATCGGTGAAAAACTTTTTTCAGATAATCTTACTATAACCGATAATCCTCTAATGGACAGTTCTTATCATAGTTTCGCGATTGACGATGAAGGTGTTACTGCAAGACAAAAAGAAATTATTTCTTCCGGTGTTATTAAAGAAATAATCACTGATTTAAAATACTCTTCTCTTCTCGGAATCAAGCCAAGCGGTAATTCATCGAGAAGTTATTCTTCTTTACCTTCTCCTTCATTTTCTAATGTAATAATTGCACCCGGATCATTAAGTCTGAAAGACTTAATGAAAACAGCTAAAAACGGAATCTTAGTTGATCAAATGATCGGGCTTGGACAATCCAATACCATTACAGGAGATTTCTCCTGTAACCTCAGTCTTGCTTTTTCTTTTGATGAAAGCGGAATTCAGGGCAGAATAAAAGACTGCATGCTCTCAGGAAATCTCTATCAGCTTCTCAACAGTGAAATTCTTTTTTCAAGTGAAACAAAACAAACTGGAAATTTTAACTGCCCTTATGTTATGTTTTCTTCGATGGATTTATCGACTTAATTTATTTGCTATCCGATTCAATGAAAAAAGCAGGCTACTTTTCAAATAACCTGCTTTTACATTATTCACTTATAAACAGCTCAGTACTTCTTATCAGCGTATCCAACCCAGCCTTCAGCTTCTACAAGAGCCTTACTGAATCCGTCGATCTCAAAACTGATTTTTTCAGATGCACCGCCTGAAGTTATGGTAAAACTTCCTGAGTTAACATCGATATCAATTTCAGTTTCTTTTCCGGAATATTTTCCGAAAAGATATTCTATCTTGTCTTTCGGAAGTTCAATCGCAAGCATTCCGCAATTATACATATTCTGTCTGAATATTCGGGCGAAATTCTCAGCGATCACAGCATTAATTCCATTAACTTCCAATGCCCATGGTGCATGTTCACGGGAGGATCCGCATCCGAAATTAGCACGTGTAATTATTGCAGCCTTTCCTGAAAGATCCGTCTTTGGATTGAAAGTATCAAGCTTAAGATCTTCCAATGTAAAAGGCTTCAATGCTTCTTTAGTAATTTCCGTAAGATATTTTGCCGGAATAATTTCGTCCGTATTTATGTCCGATCTGTTTAGGAATAAAACTTTACCTTTAAAATTTTTCATTTTGATCTCCTTATTTCCCGGCAAAAAGTTTAGAGTTTGTTATATGCCCTGCAATTGCCGTTGCTGCCGCCGAAGCCGGACTCATTAGATGAACTGTTCCGCCTTTTCCCATACGGCCGTAGAAATTTCTGTTCGTAGTTGAAGCGCAAACTTCACCTTCAGCAAGAACACCGTTACTCATACCAAGACATGCACCGCATGTTGGATTAGTTACAACAAAACCTGCATCATGAAAAACAGCAAGAATTCCTTCATCCATTGCCTGTTTAAAAATCTTTGGTGTCGCAGGTGATACGATTCCTCTAACATTCGGAGAAATTGTATTTCCTTTCAATATATCAGCTGCAATACGAAGATCTTCGATTCTTCCGTTTGTACATGAACCGATGTAAATCTGATCAACCTTGGTTCCTTCCATTTCCTTGACAGTTTTTACCTGATCAGGCTTGTTTCCGAAAGTCGCCATCGGCTCAAGTTTAGAAAGATCATATTCAATAACCTTTTCAAAATTAGCATCAGAATCGCTTTTCCATTTGGAATATTCCGCAAGGGCTTCTTCTTTTGATTTGAAATCTTTCTGAATGAACGGCCAAAGATACTCAACAGTTTTCATATCAGGATAACAAACACCGCTTGTTCCGCCTGCTTCGATGGCCATATTACAAAGAGTCATTCTTGACTCCATGCTCATTTCATCGACGATCTCACCTGTAAATTCCATTACTTTATCAGTTGCGCCGTTTACGCCTATCTGTGAAATAACATAAAGAATCGCGTCTTTCGCATAGACTCCCTTCTGGAGCTTTCCTTTAAGAACAAATTTCATAGTTGAAGGATACTTGAAAGAACAAACACCCTTCAAGATTCCAACTTCAAGATCGGTAGTTCCTACACCAGCCGCGAACGCGCCGAACGCACCATGAGTGCAGGTATGTGAATCTCCCATGATAATTGTATATCCCGGACGCACAAAACCCTGCTCAGGAAAAAGAGCATGACATACTCCGTTTTTTCCGACATCAAAGAAATCCTTGATATTATGACGGCGCGCCCAATCGCGCATAATTTTGCCCTGCTCTGCAGTTTTTGAATCCTTTGCAGGGGTAACATGATCTATAACCGCCTTAATTTTTGTCGGATCAAAAACTCTGTCCATACCGCGCGAAACAAGATCGTTAATCGCGATAGGCGTTGTAATTTCATGGCAGAAAACCGCGTCAAGTTTGAGAACATAAGTTCCCTCGAAAGGTTTGTCCGCGATATGCGAATCAAATATTTTTTCCGCTAATGTTTTTCCCATAACCTTCTCCTTAATTTTATTGATAATAAACCGCTTAATTAACGGTTACTTTTTCTTTCTAATACCCGTTATCATCGAATAAATTCCAGCTGTAAGAAATACCGACGACATTAAAACAAGAAATATATAAAGCTGTTTAACCGACAAATCTTTTCTTATTCCGACATGAAGAATTATTGTAATTACAACCGTCAGAATGGCTAAAACAGTCAAAATACTTAATGCCAGAGCATAAGGTCTTTTTGGTTTCACAATAAAGAAATAAACAAACAATGACAAAAATACCGCCGCGAAAAGATTGATGAATCTCAGAATCATTGAACTAACCCAGTGATGCTGGGTGATAATGTATAAATAATCAGCTGCCAAGATAACAGAAAGAAACAAAAATTCTTTTAACGAAAATTTATGAAACATCTAAATCTCCTTAAAAAATCCTTTGGAAGGAGTCACAACCCAGTAAGCCTTAAGCTTAGTCCCGCCTGTATTTCTCAAAACATGAGGAATATCAGAAGAAAAAGAAATGCTGTCCCCGCTTTCAAGAGCATAGGTTTCTGTTCCATACTTGAGCTCGCCCTTTCCTTGAAGAATGATTCCCATCTCCATACCGATATGACCGTATTCTTCAGAACCTTTTTCTGATCCTGATTCAATTTCAAGATAATAAGCTTCTATGCCGTGCTCAAGATTCTTCCACGCGCTTGAAAGCTGTTCATAGACAACACCGTGAGAAGAAAATGTGTTACGGTCATTTTTTTTGACAATGTCTACCTGCT